>LNFQ01000033.1 GCA_001567165.1 Bacteroidetes bacterium OLB11 | reverse complement strand
TCTACTCGACGTGATGATTTACTTCTCGGTAAAGATATTATTAATAAAATGTATATCCTCCGAAAACATATTGGTGACATGAATCCAGAAGAAGCAATGAATTTCATTCTTTCTCAAATGCGCTCAACTAAAAGTAATGAGGAGTTTTTGGCTACTATGAATAAATAATTTTAATCCAAATTCTTAATTTGTAATTTGAAATTTTAATATCCCTTTACGAATAAAGATAAAAAATAACCCCATTTTTTTGTTTAAAAAATGGCAAAAAATAAATCTTAACACCTTCATAAAAGTGGCAATTTCACACAGTTTTAACTCATAGGATATTGAGGTAAAATTTAAATTTGCATTCCATCACTTTGAATGAAAGTATTAAAAAAATGAAAGAAATTTTTGCCAGTTTCGCTTTACTTTTTATACTCATAAACGTTTCTGCCCAAGAAGTTGAGTTTAGTGTAATTCCTGCAGCCCAAGAAGTCGGTACGCAAGATGCATTTCAAGTAGTTTATCAAATAAAAAATTCAAATCGGGTAGAAGGATTTCGTATAGAGGAAACAAAAGATATTCAAATATTAGGAGGGCCGGCCCGTGGTTCCAATATTTCAATTATCAATGGCAACCGATCTTCATCTTCAACCTTTACTTATATATTCAAAGCCAATCGAAAAGGAACAATCACATTACCTTCAGGTATTATCAAAATTGAAGGCAAAGAATTTAAGACAACACCTACGACAATACAAGTGGTGGAAGGAAGTGTGAGAGCCAAATCACAACAACGAAACAATATTTTTGACGACCCCTTTTTTAACGATCCCTTTGGCGATGACCCATTTGCTGCTATCCAAAAACAACATCAGGCAATGATGCAAATGATGCAACGAAATGCACAAGGAGGTCAAATGAATATACCTCGCCCACAAGCTGCGGCACCTTCTTCAGCAAATCAAAATAATCCAAACGATTTTAACAAAGCCAATTTAAACAAAAATTTATTTATCAAAGTGGATGTGGACAAGACTAATGTTTTTGTTGGCGAACAAATAACAGCAAGCTACAAAATATACACTCGACTTCCCATGGAAATCAACCTTACTAAACTGCCCTCCTTAATTGGATTTTGGAGTCAAGATTTTAAGCTCCCCCAAATTCCAAAACCTACCAAGACCATTTATAATGGCAAGGAATATCAAGTGTTTGAAATAAAAAGAACTGCTCTATTTCCTACACAAAAAGGAGTGCTAGAGCTAGACCCTGCTGAAGCAAAAGGAATCGCACGTATATTGAAACCTCAACATATCAAACAAGATAATCAATTTGAAGACGACCCCTTCTTTAATATGTTTAATTCAATGTTTATGGGAGACCCTCTTTTTAATAGTGCAGGAACGACTACTTATAAATATGAAGATATTGATGTTTCTTTAAAAAGTATGCCAGTCAGTATTCACGTCAGCGAAATTCCTACTGATAAAAAACCACCCTCTTTCAACGGAGCCGTTGGAAAATATACCATCGAATCTAGCATTGATAAACAAACTCTTTCAACAGATGACATCACAACTCTCACTGTAAAGATAAATGGTGCCGGTAATTTAAAAATGATTAATCCTCCAACAATCAAACTGCCGAATGATATTAATAATTATGATATTCAGCAAGCAGACACCATTTTAAATACAAACAATACTATCTCTGGTTATAAAACATTTAAATACAGTTTATCTTCTCAAACGCCCGGCACATACGAGATACCGCCAATCTTGCTTACATATTATGAACCCGAATCAAAACAATTTAAAACCCTAGAAACCCCGTCATACACTCTGCTCATTAAAGCAGGCAAACAAAAAAATAGCATCGCATCATTGCCAAATCAAATTCATGATATTGATAAAAAATCATATCCTATCAAAAAAAGTTCAAACGGCAATGTTTTGAAAAGCCCTCTTTATTGGTCTAGTTTTGCAACTCCACTTCTTGCATTTCTGCTCCTTTTTTCATATTCAAAACGCGAAGCAAAACTCCAAAGCAACACACAATTATTTAAAAATAAAAAAGCAAATAAAATCGCTTTAAAAAGATTAGAAACCGCTGAAAAATATTTAAAATTATCAGCTCAAAATTTATTTTATGAAGAAACATCCAAAGCAGTTTGGCTCTATCTTAGTGACAAATTAAACATTCCGCTTTCCAGCCTTTCAAAAGAATTTTCATCCCAGAAATTGACTGAGAAAAACATATCACAAGAGTTACAAAAAGAGCTATATCGAGTGACTAATGAATGTGAGATGGCTCTCTACACTCCTGATGGCGGTTGTATGAGAATGCATCAAACTTACAGCGATGCTTTTAAACTGATTGGTAAATTAGAAGATGCTTTGAGCTAATGAAAAAAATCGTTTATATATTATCTATCGTTTTATTGAGCTTTCAATCGTTTGCCAATAATAATATTATTTTCGATAAAGCAAATCAACTTTATCATCAAAAGAAATATGACAGCTCTATTATTCTTTACAATCAAATGTTGATGGATAATTACTGTGCTCCCAATCTCTACTATAATTTGGGCAACGCTTATTATCAAAATCATCAAATAGGGCTTGCAATATGGAGTTATGAAAAAGCTATTCAACTCAAGCCACAAAAGGAATATATAGATAATCTCAAACTTACACAAAAAAGAATCAAAGAGGACATTACAAAAGTGGATGATATCTTTTTTATCAGATGGTGGAACAGTTTATATTCAATGTTGACAGTCAATCAATGGGCAATATCTGCATTGATTATCTTCATTATTGGAATGACATTTTTGTTTTTAAAGCTCATTCTAAAAAGAAGTTATATCTCAAAACCCATCTCCCTTTGCCTTTTCATAGGTTCATTTGTTTTCTTACTTTTTGCATTTGTTCGGCTATATAATAATACCTATCATCATTATGGAATTATCATTATTCCAGAAACAGAATTTATTTCAAACAAACAAAAGGTATATTTGAGCGAAGGTATAAAAGTGAAATTGATTTCAGACCTAGGGAAAGAAATAGAAGTACAATTGCCGGATGGTCGAGTGGGAAAGATTGACGAAACAGCTTATAAAAAGATATAAATGTGTGAGTGTTTTTTCAAAAAATTAAGAAACTTTTTCGACTTGTAAAAAGGTAAGTTCCACAGGAGTTGGACGTCCAAATATTTTCACAATGACTTTTAATTTCTTTCTTTCTTCATTTACCTCTTCAACAGTACCATTGAAATCATTGAAAGGACCTTCAATAATTTTGATTGTTTCACCAACGATGAAAGGTTCAGACATAGACACGCCTAACTCTGCCATTTCATCCATTTTACCAAACATTTTATTGACTTCACTTTTTCTTAAAGCATCTGGATTATTTTTTCCTAGAAAGTGGATGACACCTGAAACTTTTTTAATGGTTTGCAAAACGGTATCAGAGAGTCGTCCTCCTGGTGATTCTAGTAAAATATATCCGGGATAAAGAATTTTTTCACGCATTACTTTTTTTCCTGAAACGACTTTAAATACTTTTTCGACAGGACATAATACTTGAGTGACAACATTAGACCATCCTGATCTTTTAATTTCGATATCGAGATATTCTTTTACCTTTCTTTCTTTACCGCTCAATACCCTCAAAACATACCATTTTGATTCTTTTTCTGGTGATGTAATTTCTTCTTTGTTTGTATTTTCTTGGATATGATCTTCCATTGCATTCAATTATTTAAATAAACCATAAAAAGTTTCAAAAACCATTTTGGATGATCCATCCATAAGCAAGGTAATTCCAGTCAGTAACAGTATTGAAAATAAAGTAATAATAGTACTTTGCTGCAACTCTGGCCAAGTGGGCCAAGTTACTTTATGAAGGAGTTCGTTATATGCTTGTTCAAATGCGTTGAATATTTTTTTCACTTGTCTAAAATTTAAAGGTTCAAAGTTACGAATAATTTTGAATAAATTGCACGGGCACTAGGATTCGAACCCAGATCAAAGGTTTTGGAGACCCGTATGCTACCGTTGCACCATGCCCGTTTTTGTTTTTTAACGAATTAGTCCCGATGGTTCGGGACTAATTCATCATTCTTTTAGTTCAAAAATCTAATATTTTTATTTGATAATTTCTGTTACTTGCCCTGCACCTACTGTACGTCCACCTTCACGAATTGAGAATTTCAATCCTTTTTCCATGGCGATAGGTCCGATAAGTTTTACAGTTAAGCTCACATTATCACCAGGCATTACCATTTCTGTTCCTGCTGGTAATTCTACTTCACCAGTAACGTCTGTTGTACGGAAATAGAATTGAGGACGATATTTATTAAAGAATGGAGTATGACGACCACCTTCTTCTTTACTTAACACATACACTTCACATTTAAATTCAGTGTGTGGAGTAATAGAGCCAGGTTTACAGATAACCATACCACGACGGATATCTTTTTTCTCAATACCACGTAATAATAAACCTGCATTATCCCCAGCTTCACCTTCATCTAATAATTTACGGAACATTTCAACTCCAGTACATGTTGATTTTAATGGTTCTTCGTTAAATCCTACGATTTCAACGTTTTCACCTACTTTGATACGTCCTCTTTCGATACGTCCTGTTGCTACAGTGCCACGACCTGTGATTGAGAATACATCTTCTACTGACATCAAGAAATCTTGATCTACTGGACGTGGTGGTAATGGGATATAGCTATCTACTGCATCCATTAATTCTTTTACAGTATCTACCCATTTTTCTTCACCTGCTAATGCACCTGATGCTGAACCTTTAATGATTGGTGTATTGTCCCCATCAAATCCATAAGTAGATAATAACTCACGAATTTCCATTTCTACTAAGTCTAATAATTCTGGATCATCAACTAAATCTACTTTATTCATAAACACTACCATACGAGGCACACCTACTTGACGTGCAAGAAGGATGTGTTCACGAGTTTGAGGCATTGGACCATCTGTTGAAGCCACTACTAATATAGCTCCGTCCATTTGAGCCGCACCTGTAATCATGTTCTTTACATAGTCAGCGTGACCAGGACAGTCAACGTGTGCATAGTGACGATTTGCAGTTTGATACTCAACGTGTGCTGTATTAATTGTAATACCTCTTTCTTTTTCTTCTGGTGCTCCATCAATTTCGTCATAACCTCTTTTCTCTGCTAATCCTGATTTTGAAAGCACATCTGTAATAGCTGCAGTTAAAGTAGTTTTACCATGATCAACGTGACCAATAGTTCCAATGTTTACGTGGGGTTTTTCCCTTTTGAAGGTCTCTTTTGCCATCTTATTTTAATTTAAAAGTTGTTGTTAAAAAGTTTAATTTTAATTTTTGGACTGCAAATGTAGTTTTTTCTTTTTTAAATTCAAAATTTTTTAATTGTTATTTTTTGATTTTTCCCACTTTGCTCAAAATCGTTTGTTTTTCACTCAATGCAGTGGCTATTTCTTATTCAGGATGTACTATTTGTATTTGTTAATAATTTAACTTCCAATAAAAATAGTTTTATTCAAAAAAAAATATAATTTCGCACCCAATTTCAATTAAGACTTATGTCAGGACAATTAAAAGAAGTACGATTAAGAATTAAATCAGTAGGGACTACTCAGCAAATTACTAAAGCAATGAAAATGGTGAGTGCCGCAAAGCTACGTCGTGCACAAGATGCGATTTTGCAAATGCGTCCTTATACTGAAAAATTGCAAGAAATGTTGAGTAATATTATTGGAAGTGTAGAAGGTAATTTAGCCGACGGATTAAATATTCAACGTCCTATTGAAAAAGTTTTATTTGTCGTTATCACTAGTGACAGAGGGCTTTGTGGTGCTTTTAATTCCAATGTCATTAAATTGACTAAAAGCATTATTCAAGAAAAATACCAAGCTCAACATGCTAAAGGAAATGTGAGTATTATGCCAATAGGCAAAAAAGGATTTGAAAATTTTGAACGCAATGGATATCCATTGATTGACCAATTTTGGGGAATTTTTTCAGATTTAAGTTTTGACAAAGTGCGAGGAGCTGCTGAATATATCCGAAATGCTTTCACCAATAAAGAATTTGATCGAATTGAGCTTATTTATAATCAATTCAAAAATGCTGCAACACAACAATTAGTTTGCGAACAGTATTTACCTATTCAAAAGACAGAAACGAAGCAGTCTTCTAATATCGATTTTATCTTTGAACCATCTAAAGAAATTTTGATTACAGAGCTGATTCCTAAAATACTCAACACTCAACTTTATAAAGGAGTTTTAGACAGTAATGCATCTGAACATGGAGCTAGAATGACCGCCATGGATAAAGCTACCGAGAATGCTGAAGAAATGTTGCGTTCACTTCGTATCTCTTACAATAGAGCCCGTCAAGCTGCCATCACTACTGAGTTGACCGAAATCGTAAGTGGAGCCGCAGCTCTTAACGGTTAATGACTCTGCCATTGTTGATATTTTCAACAACAATCTTTTCATAACTTTTTCTTATATTAACAAAATCAAATACAGAATCTGTGTTCAAATATATCTTTTGCTTGGATAATTGAATAAGGTTTTTAGTTTTTGTATACACAAGTATATTTCATTACTCTTTTACCAACCTTACAGATTGCCCTCCTGTACCAAACAATTACAATTTATAGAAAATTATTATCTTGATTTGAAACTGTAGCTCCAAGTATCCCACTTATCTTTAAGGCAAGCATGAAGCTGATTATCGGATGAACATTTTATCTGCTTTTGCGATTAATGAATTTGAAGAAATGATCAATAACATGATACTTAATACCTATGATTCAATTATATAATATTATTTTATTAAGATATAAAATTTGTCATCATATTAATATATGAAACTTTTTTTCCCTAACCAGATTTTCATCCTCTATATTTTTTAAGTAAAATACTATCTAATCAGGATGGGATAATTTTAAAAAATTGAAGAATATCCATTAAACAATCATTAAATTAATTATAAATATTATTAAACCATCATTAATATACTTATTACTATTATATTTGCAATCTCTTACAAAGAAATGAGACAATATTGGTGGAAAATCATTACTGCGTTTCTCTTGCTATATGTAATCATAGCGGGCATTTTAATCGACGTTCCATACCTACCTAAACTAAAAGAATCAATACGAAATCTATTTTTTCATGTCCCCATGTGGTATGTAATGCTTTTCAGTTTTCTTTTATCCTTTATTTATAGTATTATTTATTTGTCAAAAAAATAAATTAAAATATGATATTATATCAAATGAATTTGTGATAGTAGGCATTTCATTTGGTTGCTTAGGAATGTTAACAGGAATGGAATGGGCTTCAATTCAATGGGGTTCACCATGGAGCAACGATCCAAAACAAGTGGGTGCAGGCTTAACATTGCTCATTTATTTTGCCTATTCAATTTTAAGAAATTCGATTCCGGATACTGACAAGAAAGCTCGCTTAGCAGCAGTTTATAATGTATTTTCATTTGCTTTACTTATTCCATTGGTTTTTATAATTCCTTCTCATCTGCAATCACTTCATCCCGGTGCAGATAATAAGCCATTTGAAGCACTCAAAACACAACATAATTTATTAAAACTCGTTTCAATACCTGCTATGTTTGCATGGATACTATTGAGCCTTTGGATATATGATATTCGAATCAGAATAAAAAAAATACAAGACCCCGAAATTTTCAATAATGCATAAGATTACCCCATATATTTTTTTCCTATTAGCAACCTTTTGCTCAATGGATTCTTTTGCTCAGGATGTCAATGACCCAAATGAAAGTGCACAACTATTACACCAAAATGGACAAATATATCTAGTAGTATTAGTATTGGTTACAATCTTTATAGGTATTCTATTTTACCTTTTTCTCATTGAAAAAAAATTAAAGAAAATCGAAGACGAAAAACAATCAAACAATTAAACATAAAACTTTTAAAAATAATTTTCATAATCATGGCAAAAACAACAAAAAGCAACACAACAAGTCACTACAGCTTTTTTGAAAGCGTAGAAAGAAATTTTGACAAAGCAGCTCCTTTCACTGAAATAAAGGACAAAGGTATTCTTGACCAAATCAAAGCATGTAACAGTGTTTACAACATGCGTTTCCCTGTAAAAATCGGGAATAAGGTAGAAGTGATAGAAGCCTATCGAGTTCAACACTCGCATCATAAACTTCCGGTGAAAGGTGGAATCCGTTACAGTATGGATGTAAATCAAGATGAAGTAATGGCTTTAGCAGCACTTATGACTTACAAATGTGCTATCGTAAATGTTCCTTTTGGAGGAGCAAAAGGAGGGATAAAAATCAACCCCAAAACCCTTTCAGAATATGACTTGGAAAAAATTACTCGTCGATATACGGCTGAATTAGTAAAGAAAAATTTTATTGGGCCTGGCATTGACGTTCCTGCTCCTGATTACGGAACCGGAGCTCGTGAAATGAGTTGGATTGTTGATACATATATGAGCCTTAGACCTGGCGAAATAGATGCCGCTGGTTGTGTGACCGGCAAACCCATTTCTCAAGGTGGCGTAAGAGGTCGTCAAGAAGCAACTGGACTTGGAGTATTTTTCGGCACACGTGAAATGTGTAATGACACCGAAATTATGAAAAAATTAAAAATGAGTACTGGTATTCAAAATAAAACCGTAGTTGTACAAGGTTTAGGAAACGTAGGATACCATGCAGCTAACTTCTTCCAAAAAGGAGGTGCTACTATCGTCGGCTTGGCTGAATATGAAGGAGCTATTTATAATCCAAAAGGACTTGATGTGAATGCTGTAGTTGCTCATCGAAAAAAAACAGGTTCTATATTAAACTTCCCCGGAGCAAAAAATCTTAAAAAATCAACAGATGCTTTAGAATTAGAATGTGATATTTTAGTTCCTGCGGCTCTCGAAAATGTTATCAATGGTGAAAATGCTCCTCGGGTAAAAGCCAAAATCGTTGCCGAAGCAGCTAATGGTCCATTAACTCCTGATGCTGATGCAATTTTAGCTAAAAAAGGAATTATCGTTATCCCTGATATGTATTTAAATGCAGGCGGCGTAACCGTGTCTTACTTTGAATGGCTGAAAAACCTTAGCCACGTTCGTTACGGAAGAATGGAAAAACGTTTCAGTGAAAACATGAATTCAAATATCATTACTTCTATCGAAAATCTTACTGGCAAAAATGTTTCAGAAGCTGAAAAGAAAATCATTCTTAGAGGTGCTGATGAAGTTGATTTAGTACATAGTGGATTAGAAGATACTATGATGGGGTCTTACCATGAAATTAGAGAAATATGGTTGAAAAATAAAAAAATTCAAGACATGAGAACAGCTGCTTTCGTTAACTCAATTAATAAAGTAGGAGTATCTTATATGGAGCTTGGAATTTTCCCATAGTCGATATCAGTAACAATAAAAGGGCTATTTCTAAAAACGAAATAGCCTTTTTTTTTCTTAAAGTGAAATTTTAGAAAAAGAAATTCCTCAATCCATTTTGCGAATAATTATTGATTGTTGAATTTGGGTTAATCTTATCAAATATAACGTTGAAATACACCCAACTCCAAGCATTACTCAACTCTAAATCCAATTTTAATCAATTCATCAAAATAAGAGGGAAATGATTTGCTCACACATTGCGGAGTATCTAAAACCACTTCATATCCATCAAGAGAAAGCAAACTCAAAGCCATTGCAATTCGATGGTCTTGATAGGTCTTAAAAAATATTTTTGGTTGTTGCTTTCGATACATCGAATTTTCAAATCGCAATATCCCATTTTGATAATGTAAATAAATATGCACTTTTTTCAATTCTCTTTGCAACACAAATATTCTGTCAGATTCTTTATGTTGAAGATGTGACAAACCAGAAAGTTGAACTTTCGGAAAATGCATAGCAAATACGACTATTAGCGGAACAGCCATATCTGGAAATGAAGACAAATCAAGCTCTATATTGTCATCATTTATTATATCTTTTTTAATCAAATGCACTTCATTATTTTCAAATATAGTTTCAACCCCAAACCGTCTTGCTATTTGCACAATTTGACTATCACCTTGTAAACTATTTTCATATAAATTTAAAAAAGTCAATTTCACATTTTCACTAATAATTGCCATCGCATAAAAAAAGCAAGCACTACTCCAATCACTTTCTACACAAAATTTTTTAGCTTGATATTTTTGATGCTCAATCTTAATTTCTTCATTTGTGGAATAAATTTCTATCCCAAATTGCTTCATCAATTCAAGAGTCATTTGCGTATAAGATTGAGAGACTTGGGATCCTAATAATTTTATTTTTAATCCTTTTTCCAAAGTCGGAGCAATCAAACATAATGCACTCACAAATTGACTTGACAAACTCGTGTCCATTTCCACTTCATTTTGATTATTCAAAATGTTCCCTTCAATCAACAAAGGCAGAAATCCTTGTTCATCCATATAATAAATTTGAGCTCCTAATTGCCACAATGCATTCACCAAAGGTGCTACTGGTCTTTGTTTCATCCTCTCAGTTCCATTCAGCAAAAACCGATTATTTGATTGCATTGCAAAATATGCTGTAAGAAATCGATAAGGTGTTCCGGCATCTTTTAGGTCAATCACATTCAACCCTTCATTTGAAAATGTGCTCTGTAAAAAAGAATTTAATAGTTGAGTGTCGCTCGAATCTGATAGATTTTCAATATCAAAAAAATGAGTACATAATGAACGTATCATTAAAACACGATTACTAATACTCTTTGAAGATGGCAAAATAATAGTGCCTTTCAAATGAGCCGTATTCTTGCTTATACTTAAATGATCATGGATTTGCATGAACCAATTATTAATTCAAACTTGAAATAGCTTCTACGATTTGAGTTTCAGTCACTGAAACCTGCACTCGACATTTACCAACTTCTTCAAGCAAACTCATTTTGATTTCTTGATTATTTTTTTTGTCTTGTATCAAATATTTTTTCAAATCTTCAAAATGGTAATTCAATTCCAATTCCGGGAAAAATTGGTTTTTAAAATGGATTAATTGTTTTGTTATATTTTGATTCAAATTCAAAATCTGTTGACTTAAAGCCGATTCATAAATCAAGCCAAGCATGATAGCCTCACCATGTAAAAGTGGTGATGTGGTAGAGTGAGAATAGGATTCAATGGCGTGCCCAATAGTATGTCCAAGATTAAGAGATTGTCTGACCCCCTTGTCAAATGGGTCTTTGAGTGCGATAGACTCTTTATACAAAATAGAAGAATAAATTAAATCAAAATCATAAAAATCAGTTTCATCATGTTTGATAAAATTTTCAAATTCATTTTGTGATTTCAACAAACTGTATTTTAGCATTTCTACGATACCACTTTTGAGAGTTCGATTTGGTAATGATTTTAAAAATATTTTGTCGATATAAATTGCAAGTGGATTTTTATATGTTCCAATCAAATTTTTAATTCCATCAAAATTAACTCCGTTTTTTCCTCCACAAGCCGCATCTACCATAGCAAGCAATGTAGTTGGAATATTGATAAAATCAATTCCTCGTTTAAATGTTACTGCACAAAATGCACCCATATCGCAAACAATACCACCACCTAAATTAATAATTAATGTTTCTTTATTGACATTTAATTTTTCAAACTCACTCCAAATAAAAGAAGCAATAGGAATAGATTTGTTTTCTTCGCTATCAGGAAAGATAACGGTATTAGCTGTTTTAAAAAAAGGCATGATTGATTTTAAAACAGGTACACAAAAACCGTTTGATTTTGAATCAACCAAAATTACATATTTTTTGTACTTATTTTGTTTAATAAAAGATAAAAATTCAAACCGTTCATCTTGTCTGTAAATCGATTTATTCATAATACAATTTCTTTTTTTCTATGTTAAATACTTGAGGTTTATCTTGAAACCATGTTTTGAATTTGGACCAAGTATCTTTAAATAATTCCGAATGGCGATATTCATTTAAATCGCTGACATCATCCCAAATGCTATATGAATAATAGATAGTTTGATTGTCTTTATCATTCCAAAGTTCAAGGTAATTGCAACCTTTCGAATTTCGAATTTGCAATTTTCGCTCTTCAAAGAGATTTAAAAAATCTTGAATATGCTCTTCTTTATAATTCATTTTTACTATTCGTATCATTCAAAAATATTTTAATTTTTGTATAAAATAAACTCCGGTCATCGGCATCTTCAAACCCAAATGCATTGGCTGCATTTCCACGATTGATTGCTATTTCTAAATAATTATTTGAATTGAACAAACATAACACTTCATTGACTGGAACGTCGTTATAATGATTCTGCAATTTAGAAATTTCATCATCTCGCATAAAAAGGATTTTAAATTTCCTTCCCTTTCGATATTCTTCAAATTGCTGCTTTGTGATATTCAAAATTACATTTCCGAACGTATCAATATGAATTATTTGAGTTTCCACAACTCCATTCTCTTCATACGGATAAGATGGTTTTCTCACATGCAATTTATCTATTGAAACCGCCTCCAGGTAAGGATTTACACCATTAATTATCGCATTCGCAACTTGACAATATTGAGTTGCCACTTGAATATAATTAAATGGTTCAATTTCGTCAATCAATGAATATATTCGAATCGGCTTTTCTCCAAATAGTAAAGTTAAGAATCCATTATCGGGGCATAAAATATGATGGCTGTTTTCATAAACATAAAGTATTTTTTTGCTTTTCGTCGTATGCAAATCATTAAAAATAAAATGAAATGAATTTTTCGGAAAATTCAAATATGCATTTTTAAAAACATAACTCGCTTTATGTAAATTAAATGCTGGCACTTGATGAGAGATATCTATGATGTTGACCTGTCCAAGTTGGGATAATACCACACCCTTTACACTTGCAGCATAGTGACTTTTTAATCCAAAATCAGAAGTGAGGGTTATTGGGTACATAATTACAAAAATAGACTATTATTTAGAAAAGTGTATTTAATTAAGATTGAATAATGGATGAATTTGTTTAGTTTTACTTTATGCCTTTTATCTCAGCTAGTTTTATTTTTGATGGACAACAGTTTTTGCCTCCAAATTCTTGTATTGAAATTGATGAAAATGGTACTATCCTGCAAGTTTTATCAAACAAAAATGATGTTGAACCTACCTACTATAAAGGTCTGCTGATGCCGGGTATGGTGAATGCTCATTGTCATTTGGAGCTTTCATATATGAAAGAAAAAATAGAACCTAATATGGGGTTAGTTGATTTTTTGATTTCAGTGATGAAACTAAAAAATGAAGTTTTACAAAATGACATTTTTCTTTCAATTGAAAACGCCGTTTCTGAAATGCAAGCGAACGGAATTGTTGCGGTAGGCGATATTTGCAACACTTTGAACACATTCAAAGAGAAATCAAAATCAAGGTTGTGGTATCATTCATTTATAGAATGTATTGGTTTAAATAACTTCAAAAGCAGAAGAAGTTTTTTCAAAAAAATTTTAATACTTTATAATACGTTTTCAGAGTTGCATCCGAGTAGTATGGTCTTGCATGCCCCCTACTCTATCTCCGAAAAATTGATTGAATTGATTAATACAAAATGTAAACAAAATTTGATGAGTATTCATAACCAAGAAAGTGCTGAGGAGAATAAATTGTTTGAAAAAAGAGAAGGCGATTTTTTAAAATTATTGAATGAAATCAGATTTAAAATTGAAAACTTTCAAACAAACTCGAAGTCTTCAATTCAAAATTATTTTGATAAAATTCTGAACGCATCTAAAATTATTTTAGTCCACAATACATTCACTTCAAAAGACGATATTCAATATGTGCGAAAATTCAACAAAGAAGTTTTTTGGTGTTTGTGTCCTAAGGCAAATTTGTATATCGAAAATACACTTCCTCTCATTGAAAACTTTATAGATGAACATTGTTGTATCGTGCTAGGCACAGATAGTTTGGCCTCTAATGACACATTAAGTATTTGGGATGAAATTTCAACTATACGAAAATATAATCCACTCATTCCGATTGAAACTATTTTAAGATGGGCAACTTATAATGGGGCTTTAGCTTTAGGATTAGAATCAAAAGTAGGGCAATTTCAAAAGGGGATGCAACCAGGGATTGTGCATATTGAATCGTTTGACAAACAGTTTTATCAAAAAAATGAAAAGTTGAACTTACTTTATAAATCAGGTAAAGCACTTTAGGGCTCTACATTTGCTCAGGTGCATCAATTCCTAAAAGAAAGAGCGAATTTGAAATGATATGTTTACAAATCATACACAGTTGCAATCTAAACTTCATGATGTCTTCCTGCTCTGCTTTTAAAATTGAATGGTCAACAAGAAAACTATTAAATTGTTTCACCAGTTGATACACATAATTTCCAATCAGCGAAGGATTCATTTCAGTTGCAGCCTGCTCTACCACTGTAGGATATTGCTCTACTAATTTCAAGATATTTTTTTCTGCTAATGACATTTCAATTGCTTGATTAATTTCAAAATTCTGAATCGTTGCTTTCTTTAATATAGAACAAATTCTTGTATGACCATATTGAATAAAAGGACCAGTGAATCCATGAAAGTCGATACTTTCTTGAGGATTAAACATCATCTTCTTTTTTGGATCTACTCTTAACAAATAAAATTTCAAAGCTCCTAAGCCAAGCTGGGTATAGAGTTCAGCGAGTTGTGGTTCTGAAAAATTTTGAACTTTCCCCAACTCTTCTGTATTTTTTTGTGCAATCGCTTTCATTTCATCAATCATATCATCAGCATCCACAACCGTTCCTTCTCTACTTTTCATACGACCAGAAGGCAGCTCTACCATACCATAAGATAAATGATAAATGCCGTCAGCACAAGGTTCTTTCATTTTTTGTAAAATCAATTTCAAAACTTGCATGTGATAATTTTGTTCATCTCCTATGACATAAACAGAAGTGTCCATTTTATAATCATTATATTTCAAAACCGCGGTTCCAATATCTTGCGTGATATAAACCGAAGTGCCATCACCTCTCAATAAAAGTTTTTGATCTAATCCTTCATCTTGTAAATCAATCCAAATTGACTTGTCTTCTTTTTCAAACAAAACCCCATTTGCTAAGGCTTTCATCACAAAATCACGACCTAGCAAATAAGTGTTGCTTTCATAATAAAATTTATCAAATGTGATTCCCATTTTTTCATACGTTGCATAAAAACCTTCATAAACCCATTCATTCATTCTCTTCCATAATAAAATTGTTTCTTGATCGCCGGCTTCCCATTGTCTAAGCAACTGTTGAGCTTGAATAAAAATAGGTGCATTCTTTGCTGCATCTTCTTCACTTCTTCCTTCTTCTATTAATTGCTTGACTTGCTTTTTAAATTCATCATTATACATCACATAATATCGCCCCACAAAATGATCGCCTTTCATATTCGCCTCTTTAGGAGTTTCTCCATTTGCGAAAAGTTGCCATGCAATCATACTTTTACAAATATGAATCCCTCGATCGTTTATCAAATTGGCTTTGATGATTTCATAACCTGCTTGCTTCATAATGGCAGCCACGGAATGGCCAAGAAATATATTTCTTAAATGACCAAAATGTAACGGTTTGTTGGTATTGGGTGAAGAGTATTCTATCATCACCTTTTTTTGATTTGGTGCAGCAAAACCTAAATTTTGGTTTAGGTAATTGTTTTTCAAAAAATCAAAATAATAGTTGGGAGAAATGGTCACATTTAAAAAACCTTTTATGACTTCATAAGCCACAAACAAGGAATCATTTTTTATCAAATAAGCTCCCAATTCTGATGCGATTTCATCGGGTTTTTTTCTTAATATTTTTGTAAGTGGAAAAGTCACCAATGTATAATCACCATTAAATTCCTGTTTAGTTTCATTAATTTGAATTTCATGAATTGCTATTTTTTGCTGATATAAATTATCGATTGCATTAGCTATTTTATCCTTAATTGTCGCTATTATACTCATGATTACGTGTTAAATATGCCGCAAAAATAAGGTATCCAAATTTTGAAAGTCAAAATATTCAAAAAAACATTAGATTTGCCATTCATTTGTTTTTCATGAAAAAATACTTTCTTTTATCTGCTATCATTATTTCAATAATTGTTTCTTGCAATCAAAAAATTCAAAGTAGGTGCCCCATATCAAGAAGTGACTGCTATCTATGGTTTACTTTCGACTAATGATACTGCACAATACATCAAAGTAATGAAAGGCTATTATGATGAAACAAATGATAATTTAAAAAATTGCTCAAACTCCCGATTCTATTTACTTTAAAAATTTAGAAGTGAGCTTAGAAGTTTTAAATAATGGAACTATTACAAAAACCATCCATCTCAATTTAGTTGACTTAAATCTTGAAGGATACACAAAAGATACAGGCAATTTTGCAGCACTTCCAAATTATGGTTATAAATCAAAAGAAATTTTAGATGCAACAAAAAGATACCGATTAAGAGTAAAAAATTTAGATTCAGGTAAAGAAGTTTATGCCGAAACTGACTTAATCAACTCATCGGTTATCGTGTTTACAAAACCTTATATCAACACCCAACCCTTAAACTTTTCATTACCAATTGACAATACCACATTCGCTTGGAATGCCCCGACAACAGCCACATTCTTTGAAGTTTCTCTCCGATTTTGGTATCAAGAAACCAATAATAATACATTGGTAACTCAATATAAATATGTTGACCTCCCTCTCATTCAAGACATTCCAAGTTCTGGCGATGGCAATACGCAAGCGATTATGAGTAACGAGCAATTTTACAGAGCCTTAGTAAGTGAATTGGGTGCTGCTCCAAATTATATTTCTAGAAGAGTGGATACACCCGATTTAATTTTATCAGCAGGTGGAAGCACATTAAAAACATATATAGATGCCACCAACGCTCAAGGTGGCATCACTGCCGACCAAATAAAACCCAACTATACCAACTTTATTGGAGAGCATGTATTAGGTATATTTTCGTCAAGAGGTACTCGCTTTTTATACGCTGTTCCTTTTACTCAAAAAACGGTAGATTCAATTGTGAATGGCTCTCGAACCAAATCATTAAACATCGTTGGGGTTTCCACTGAGTAGAAAAAATCTTTTTAACGAATCCCTTCTTCCACTCCTAAAGAAAACAAAGCAAAGTCAAATTTTGCAGGGTCATCAGGTGCGATTTCTTGAAAAAATTGAGTTACTTTTTCTGTATTAGTCCATGATGATTTTTTATCATTCAAAATACCTAAACGATATGAAACATTGGCCACATGTACATCTAACGGCAAGTGTAAATCACTCATTTTAATTTGATTCCAAATTCCAAAATCAACTCCAGTTTTATCGTTTCTAACCATCCATCTCAAAAACATATTTTGCCGTTTGCATGCTGCATTTTTAGCAGGCGTAGATATGTGCTTTCGGGTGCGTGCTAAATGTTCTAATGAAAAAAAATAATGATGAAAATAGATTAATCTTTCTTTCATCGTCATCACTTGATTTCCGCCATAAGCCTGCTCTAAGGAATGATATTTGGAATAATGAAATTTTAAAAAGTGAATAAAATAACAAAGGTCATCAAATTGAAAAGTGCGATGTTTGAAATGTTCAAAACGTTTTAAATCGAGCGTTTGATGATTTTGAATAAAATCAAAAGGAGCATCATCCATGAGTTGCATCAGCTCCAATGATTTCTTAATAATCGTCGTTCGATTTCCCCATGAAAAATGAGCAGAGAAGAATCCTGCAATTTCAATATCTTGTTTAATATCAAATCGATGAGGAATCGAAATAGGGTCTTTTTCAATAAAAGAAATTTGGTTATATTCAATTATTTTTTGTTCTAAAAAAATCAATCATTTCTTGATTCATCCTCATAAGCATTTATTCGATTCAAAAATAAGTCTAATTAATAATTTCTAATAAATTCAGAGAAATACATTATTCAATTTAGCTTTTAAGAGTAATTGAAATCAACTTGAATTGGCATTATTACATAGAAAGGAATTGAATGAATTATTTTGGTTAAAATCATCGGCATTAATATGAATCATTTAGAGGAAAATATACTACCACAAACTTACTTGAATTGCCATTTACATAAACATTTGAAATGAATCTATTAAAAATCGAGATAAAATCTTTATTTTCGAAAAAATTAAAAATTCTTCGATACGATATGCAACAGAACAACAATGAAATAAAATTTTTGGAAGGACCACAAAGTAGGATAGAAGATTTTAAAGTTACCATCCGTACCGTGTGGGATTTTGTAAAAGGCTTTAGAACATTGCATTTTGTGGGTCCATGTGTAACAATATTTGGCTCAGCTCGATTTGATGAAACACACCCTTATTATATTAAAACTCGTGAGTTGGCAGCTGAAATAGCGAAGCTCGGATTTACTATTATGACAGGGGGAGGACCTGGTATTATGGAGGCAGCAAACAGAGGTGCTAAAGATGTGAATGGGCGTAGTGTGGGTTGCAATATTGAACTTCCTCATGAGCAATTTGAAAACCCTTATTTAGACAAATCCGTTACGATTAAATACTTTTTTGTAAGAAAAACATTGTTGATTAAATACTCCTATGCTTTCATTGCAATGCCAGGCGGCTTTGGCACTTTAGATGAATTATTTGAATCGCTCACATTAATTCAAACTAAAAAAAATTCAAGATTTCCCTGTGATTATTTTTGGAAAAGAATATCACAAAGATTTGATTGAATATATTGAAAATTTAAAAAGTTCCAAAACCATTTCAGAGGAAGATTTAGACCTCATCTTAATTACAGATAGTGTCGAAGAAACAATAACCCATATCAAAAAGGTAATCTCGCGATTTGGATTAAGCTATGAGAAAAAATTCAGCCCTTTAAAATGGCTATTTGAATAAAAAAAGAGTCAATTTTAGAAAGCTAAATGGGATAAAGTGAAAAGTATTTAAAAGTCATTTAATACAATTGGCATTTTTCATCCATTGTAATATCATTTTCAGTAATTGAGGTTGAGTTCTCTTCGCATTTTTTAGCTGCATCCTTTTTCTTATCTTTAATTGCAAATTCAAAAACTGCTGAATCAGGCAATGCAGGCGGATTTCCACTATATTTTACAACACATTGGCAAATGTATTCACTTGTGCATGATGATGCAAAAAGAATAAATGCAATCACAATTAGCGGAAAAAATCTTTTCATCTTTTTATAAAATTGAGCCAAATATAATAAAACATTTTTTTTTCTACAATTAATACTTATAAATTTACTTTTACGCTATCTCTTAAAAACAAATTATGAATCAAAATTATCCCATAGAAAATCTCGAATTACTAGCAAAACAAGTTGTAGAAGGTTTTATTATAGGATTACACAAAAGCCCTTTTCATGGCTTTTCTGTTGAATTTGCCGAACATCGAATTTACAATCAAGGAGATAATCTCAAGCATATCGATTGGAAAGTTTATGGAAGAAGTGATAAACTATTTATCAAAAAATTTGAAGAAGAAACAAATCTTCGTTGCCAAATCGTGATAGACACTTCCTCTTCTATGCTTTTTCCGGAGGAAAAAAATACTTTAAATAAACTTCAATTTTCATGCCTTAGTGCCGCTTCCATCATCACTCTTCTTAAAAAACAATTAGACGCAGTCGGACTGACCCTTTTTGACTCCAATATCTATTACCACTCAAAAGCTAAATCAAGTGCTACCCATACAAAAATTTTAATGACCGAGTTAGAAAAACTTTTAAATAAAAATGAACAACAACTAAGCACAGAAGCAGTTAAGAGCCTTCATCAAATTGCAGAAAGTATTCACAAACGCTCTCTAGTAGTGATTTTTAGCGACATGCTCGATAGAGTTTCTGAAAGCGAAGAACTGTTTGATGCTTTGCAACACTTGAAATATAATAAACATGAAGTGATTCTATTTCATGTGCAAGATAAAAAGTGTGAAGTCGATTTTGAATTTGAAAATCGTCCCTACGAATTTGTGGACTTGGAAACCGGTGAAAAATTAAGAATGAATAGCACCCAACTGAAAGAATTATATCAAAATAAAATGCATTCTTTTAGAAACGCATTAGCCTTAAAATGCAATCTCTACGGAATTGATATTATCAATGCAGACATTCGAGAAGGTTACGAAAAAATACTCTATTCCTATTTGATCAAAAGAAATAAAATGGTATAAAGTTGTATCTAAATGAGGGTGATATTCACAATCAATTTTGTTGTTATTATTTTTACACATATACATCTTGTATATTTAAAAAAAAAGTAGAATATGATAACTAATTTCATTTTTTTTACATCAAATAGTAAAAAATCAAAAAATAGACTACTTTTGCAAAACTTTAGACCCCTTTAATGCAGCAAAAAAAATAACTATCGTAGAAAACAAAAAGTAAGAGAACATCGTCTTAATCAAGAAATAGATGTACTAGAAGTCAGATTAGTTGGAGAAAATATTGAACCCGGTGTGTATTCGGTAAGCGAAGCATTAAAGCTATGTACTGAACTCGAAGTGGACTTGGTAGAGATATCACCAAACGCAGTGCCTCCAGTGTGTAGAGCAGTTGACTATAATAAATTTCTTTACGAAAAAAAGAAAAAAGAAAAAGAAATTAAAGCAAAAGCCAGCAAGAGCGAAGTGAAAGAAATCCGATTCACTCCGAATACAGATGAGCATGATTTTGACTTCAAAGCCAAACATGCTGAAAAGTTTTTGGCTGATGGGAATAAAGTAAAAGCCTACGTACAATTTAAAGGACGTGCTATTATTTTCAAAGATAGAGGCGAACTTATTTTATTAAAATTTGCCGAAAGACTGTCCGAATTCGGAACACTCGAAGGAATGCCCAAAATCGAAGGAAAAAGAATGCACGCTATTTTTTCACCCAAAATCAAAAAGAAAATCTAATTTCTTTTTTCTACTAAATAATAATCTATACTAACTTTTTTTTTTATAAATTTTACACAATGAACATTTATGTATCTAACATCCCTTTCAAGATGAGGGATAACGAATTGAAAGAGCTTTTTGGAAACTCAAGGAGAAGTTATCACAGCTCGAATTATTAAAGACAGAGAAACAAAAACGCAGCCGCGGATTTGGATTTGTCGAAATGCCTGACGATGTAGCAGTCCAAGCTATAGAAAACATGAATGGCAAAGAAGTCATGGGCTTAGCACTTAGAGTGAGCGAAGCAAAATCAAACGGAAACAAAGAATAAAATCGCAAATGTCCGTTTGCCCTAAAAAAATGTAAATTCAACTTAAAAGTTTAATTCAAATAAACCTTTTAAATTTTCGTTTGTCATAGTATCATAAAACTTGAATATTATGAAAACAAAACATTTTTTTTTACTCAGCAGTGATAACCATCTGCTTACTCTTTGCTAACTTGAACACAGATGCTCAAAATAACAACCGCCATGGGAATCGTTATAATAAACATCAAAAAAATTGGAAACATAGGAATCCAAGGCCACTAGTAATAGTACCTCTTATTGCTCCAATTTCACCTCATCCTTACAACAACCAATATCGCCATCGTTGGAACAAGAGAAGACATCAACACAGATTCTGCAACACGTATTGCAGAACGCATTGTAAGGATGATATCTATCAAAGACACTATCGATAATTTTGGCTTAGTAAATTAGTGGTAATAAAAAAAGTTTTATGAAATTGATTTCATAAAAACTTTTTTTATTTATTGCCAAATCACTTATCCATTACTTTGCTATAAAAAAATTCTACTGCAAAATGATTACACCATTTCAATCAAAATTATTAGACACGATTATGAGACTTACATAGTATATATAATAGCATCTTTGAAAAAAAAACATACGATAAAACAACCCCTAAATTCGTACAGCCTCATCTTCTTTTATGATACAATAAAACGGACAAGTAAAAACACATATATAATAGACATAAAACAAGGTATTCCACAATATAGTTGAAATAAAGCAACTACAGTAAGTGGTTTTTTTTTAAAAAAAATAGTATAATTGCAAATAAATTGTATCTTCGCACGTTCAAAAAATTAACATATCACAAACTAACAATACAACATGCAGTTAAAAGGATTAATTAAGCTTTTTACGATAGCTTTAATTTTAATTTCACTTTATCAATTATCATTCACATTCGCTGTCAGAAATTTTGAAAAAAAACAAGCAGCCATTGAATCCAATATTGTGAAAAATGAGTACCCAGACCTAAATCAAAATGACGAAAAATTCAAAAATATTTTAGCCGATAAATTACGTTTTCGACTAGATAGTTTGACTTCTGAAACAATTTACAACCTAGGATTTAAAAAATTTACATACCAAGAAGCAAAAGAACAAGAACTTAACTTAGGCCTTGACTTACAAGGTGGTATGAATGTAGTGTTGGAAGTGAGTATTGATGAGTTGGTTCTCAATATGAGTAATAACCCTAAAGACCCTGCTCTATTAGCAGCAATTGCAAAAGCAAAAGAATTAAAAATCAATAGCCAAAAAGACTTTGTAAGTTTGTTTGCAGATGCATACCAAAGCCAAAATCCTAACGCAAAAATGGCAACTCTTTTTGCAAACCCATCCACAAAAAGTATCGACTTAAATTCTAACAACGATAAAGTAATTTCTTATTTAAAAACAGAAGAAAAAAATGCTATCATTCGTACACACCGATTAATTGGTACTCGTATCGATAAATTTGGAGTAGCACAACCCAATGTAAGCTAGATGAAAATCGAGGCATCATCAGTGTAGAATTAGCCGGTGTGAATAATCCTGAACGTGTTAGAAACCTTTTACAATCAACTGCTAAATTAGAATTTTGGAGAACATATTCCTTCCATGATATTGCAAGAAATATCGTGGAAGCTGATAAAAGTTTAAAGAATTATTTAGAAGGAAAAGGTGATACAGACGCATCACAAACTCAAGAAACTACTACAAACACAAGCGACTCTTCGAAAATTGCTAATGTCAAAACTAATAACGATTCTGATACTGCTTCTTTAACCTCCCTATTGAAAAACAATACTGAAAATACCCAAGCAGAAGATACCTCAACTGTGAATCTTTCAGATGAACAAAAAATTGAAAAAGTTAAAAAAGAGAATCCGCTTTTATTCTATCTTCAATATGGAAATTATTTTAAAGGAATTGATGAAAATAATAAACCATTTCACGAAGCACGAGTATCAATCATCAAAAATTCAGATATTCCTACTTTAAAATACTACTTAGGATTACCCGCAGTAAAAAAAGAATTACCTCCTGATTTGATATTCATGTTTGGTCCTTATGGTGAAGAAAAAGAAACAAAAGACTTTTCAATTGTTTATGCAATACAACTTGAAAGAGGAAAAACGACCTCACCGCTTGATGGAGATGCAATTGAAAGTGCACGTGCTGATTTTGGCATGAACGGACAACCAGAAGTAAGAATGAACATGAATATGCAAGGAGCTGCTGTTTGGAGAAAAATGACTAAAGATAATGTAGGTAAAAGTATCGCTATCGTATTAGATAGTATTGTTTATTCGGCTCCAATGATTAACGGAGAAATCCCTAATGGAAACTCTAGCATTTCAGGAAATTTCACACCAGAAACATCAAAAGACTTAGCCAATGTGTTGGAAACAGGTAAACTACCCGCACCTGCCAAAATCGTACAAGAACAAGTAGTAGGTCCAACACTCGGACAAGAAGCCGTAAACGGTGGGTTAATGTCCTTTGTGATATCTTTTATCGTGATTTTTATATTAATGTTAGTCTATTATAATAATGGAGGCTGGGTAGCAAATATCGCTTTAATACTTAATTTGTTATTTACAATCGGTGTATTATCTGCGTTGCATGCAACATTAACTGCAGCGGGTATTGCAGGTCTAGTGTTGACAATCGGTATGGCAGTTGACACCAACGTAATTATATTTGAACGGATTAAGGAGGAACTCACACAAGGAAAATCTTATGAACAAGCCATAGATGAAGGATATAAACGCTCATTAAACCCTGTTTTAGATGGTCATATTACCATCTTAATGACAGCAATTATCTTGTTTATTTTTGGCCTCGGTCCTGTATTGGGATTTGCGACTACTCAAATTATTGGAGTAATTCTTTCCTTATTCAGTGGCATTTTGGTATCTAGATTAATTACCGATATCAGAATGAGAAAAGGAAAACACTTCAACTACTTCACTAATTTCTCAAGAAAATTATTCCAAAAATTTCATTTCCATTTTATCGAATGGAGAAAGAAAGCTTATGTCATCATGGCTATTGTTGGACTTTTAGGAGTAGGTGCCCTATTTAATGGGTTTCATGAAGGCGTTGAGTTTTTAGGAGGAAGAAGTTATACCTTAGAGTTAAATGGTAAATTTAAAACAAATGATGTCAGAGAAAGTTTAAAAGAGGCATTCCAAGAATATCCTGTAGTGAAAACAATCGGTTCAGGAAATGCTATCAACATCGTGACCTCTTATAAAAGAAATGAAGTTGGAGATAAAGTTGCTGATGAAATAACTGAAAAACTTTACAATACTTTAAAAGCCAGTAATTATTTAATGCCAAATATGACATTGGAGCAATTCCGCTCTCCAAGTTATTTGAGTACAAACATGGTATCAGCAAGTATTTCAGACGACTTAAAGAAAGGGGCCATTTGGGCTGCCATCTGGTCTGTTGTGATTATTTCCTCTTTCATATTTATCCGATTTAGAAAATGGCAATACGCACTAGGTACAATCATTTCATTGTTGCATGATGTTTTCATTATGTTAGCGGTTTTCTCATTCCTAAAAGGTATCGTACCATTCTCATTAGAAATCGACCAACACTTCATTGCAGCCATATTGACCGTAATCGGATTCTCAATGAATGATACCATTATCGTATTCGATCGTATTCGTGAATATTTCCGTAAGCGTCCCGGACATGATAAAGTTGAAATTATCAACTCAGCGATTAATGATACATTAAGTCGTACAATTATGACTTCAGTAACTGTATTCTTAACACTTCTTATCTTATTTATTTTTGGAGGGGAAGTCACAAAAGGATTCTCATTTGCAATGATGATAGGTGTATTCTGTGGAACATATTCTTCTATATTCGTTGCAGCACCAATCTTAGTTGACTTAGACAAATCAGGAAAAATATCACACGAAGAAGATAAAGAACAAAAAATAGAAGAACTGAAAAAAATGGCATAGTCATTTGAATGATATCATAATAAAAAAACGCTTGGAAAAATCCAAGCGTTTTTTGTATCACAACAAACATCAAATAATTTTTTTTCAAGAAAAAAATGACACAATTGCAAACCGATTATTTTGATAGAAATCTTCTTTTATCTCACATAAAAAAATGATTCTCATGAAAATAAAAAAATATCTCATTGGCAAAAGATTGATTTATTTCTAAAAATATTTTCCCATCTGGTTTTAAATATTGCATCGCAAAAAAAGCAATCGCTTTGTAAAATTGCAAAGGATCATGATTGGTCACAAATAAAGCCACATTGGGTTCATTAGCCCACACTCTTTCGTGCATATCTATTTTTTCTTCCGGTAAAATATAAGGAGGATTACTCACGATGATATCATACTTCTTATTCACAAAAATATCTTTTTGAAAAATATCTTTTTGAAAAAAATGAATTTCCACTTGCTCTCTCTTCGCATTTTCTTTAGCCACATTCAAAGCCTCATCACTAATATCTATCGCATCTACCTTCACTAAAGGATTTTTCTTTTTGATAAAAATAGGTAAGCAACCACTCCCCGTCCCAATATCAATAACAGAGATTACTTGAGCCTCTTTTGTTTGGATATATTGATTGACCATGTTTCCCAATTCTTCCGTTTCAGGGCGTGGTATCAATACATGTTGATTCACTTTTAATTTCATACCTCCCCACCATTCATACCCCAACACATATTGAATAGGAATATTTTTAATTGGGCACAAAGGTTCAGCACTTCATTTTCATTTATATCCAGTGATTGATTTAGCCATATTTTCATTTTTTCAAATCCAGTCAAATACTCCAAAAACTCGCCATGCGATAGCCTCAGCTTCAGATGAATCGTATAAAGCACTCAACTCTCTCTGCAAAAAATGTCTAGCCTCTTTCACTTCCATATTAAAAAAAATTTTTGATGAAAAAATCACTACGCAAATTGGATGCGTACTGATAGAATATCTTTGTAAAATTAATTATTCACATTTTAAAAAATCATCTTTTAAAACGATAATTATAGAATAAATTTGTTCAATAACATTTAAAATAAAAACAATGGCAAAAGAAAAAGAAACGTCAGTTGACAACGAAAAATTAAAAGCACTAAAACTTACAATGGAAAAGATTGATAAGGATTATGGTAAAGGCTCCATTATGAAATTAGGCGATAAGGATGCCGTCATGATTGAATCCATTTCAACTGGATCATTAGGGCTTGACATCGCTTTAGGAATTGGCGGCTTCCCACGCGGTCGAATTGTAGAAATCTATGGACCTGAATCATCCGGAAAAACAACAGTTGCAACCCACGTCATTGCTGAGGCTCAAAAGAAAGGAGGTATCTGTGCCTTTATTGACGCCGAACATGCCTTTGACGCTCAATATGCTCAAAAGCTAGGTGTTGACACTGACAACCTACTCATCTCACAACCCGATTATGGTGAACAAGCTTTAGAAATTGCCGATCGATTAATTTCTTCTGGAGCTATTGACTTAGTCGTGATCGACTCAGTGGCAGCACTCGTCCCAAAAGGAGAGTTGGAAGGCGAAATGGGTGACTCGAAAATGGGATTGCAAGCAAGATTAATGAGCCAAGCTTTAAGAAAACTGACCGCTACCATTTCTAAAACAGGATGTTGCTGCATTTTTATTAATCAATTGAGAGATAAAATTGGAGTGATGTTTGGAAACCCAGAAACAACTACGGGTGGGAACGCCTTGAAATTCTTCTCCTCTGTGAGAGTCGATATCAGAAGAGTTAGTCAAATTAAAGATGGTGACACCGCAATTGGGAATCGTGTGAGAGTGAAAATTGTCAAAAACAAAGTGTCCCCTCCATTCCGTCAAGCCGAATTTGATATTATTTTTGGAGAAGGTATTAGTAAAGTGGGTGAAATTATTGATTTGGCAACAGAACATAATGTTATCCAAAAAAGTGGCTCATGGTATAGCTATGACACAAACAAAATCGGACAAGGACGAGATGCTGTGAAACAATTTTTATTTGACAATCCAGAATTAGCAAAAGAAATTGAACAAAAAATATTGGACAAAATAAAAGAAGCGGTGTAAAAAAGTCAAAGCAGAATAAAGAAGTCACCCAATTATGAAGTTTATAATTGGGTGACTTCTTTATATCCATATTCAATTTTTATTTCTTAAAAAAATCTTCATTAATAAAACTTAATAATTACTCAAAAAATACAAACTTTAATTTATTTTATTCGTCTTAAATAGATATAAATCATATATTTTTAATATTTTTTTTAGTAACAATTTAAAAAATTAAAATTTAATTATATATTTAAATGTTTTTTAAATACAAAACTTCAATTTATAATGAAAAGAAATTACTTTTTACTCTTCTTTGCTTTTTAGTTTTATTTCTAAAATTTTGTTTTGTCACAGTTTCCTGATTGCAATGGGATTGATTCTGCTAGAGTATTTATACACACTGGTACAGGTATAGATGTGTTCGATCCAGGTTTACCTGTTTCTCCTACTAATCCGACTGTTTTTATGGCTAATGCCGGCATCCCAATGGGAGGATTAACAATCAGCCATAATTTAAATGGAAACCTTGCTGCTTCGCCTACATTCTATACTAATAGCAGTAGCATGTACTCATATTATAATGGAGCCGGTTGGACAAGCACAGGACACGGTGTGTCAACCGTGAATCCCGGTGGTGGAGTTAATTATATTTTCAGTTTAAATGGAGGTACCGGAGAGGTAAACCGATATGATGGAACTGGTGCTGCTACTCCTCTCACAACGATTACACCTAGTTCAGGTCCTTATGATTTAGAGTCAGACAATCAAGATAATTTTTATCACTTAGAAACACATACCATTCCTGGCAAATTAATAAAATATGATTTTAATGGTGTCCCTATTGATACATTTGTTGTATTAGGGCATCCAATTCAAACAGCAGGTGGCGGATTTGCATTAATTGGGAATCAAGTTTTTGCTGTATTTAATGTAACGCCTAGTTTTTACACTGGTACAATTATAAATGATACCGTAAATCTTCAATCAATAGGAAATATTAGTGCGAGTGATTTAGCAACTTGCCCAGGTATGCCGGCAGGGATACCTCCTGTTCCTCCTATCGCCGATTTTATAATGAGTAGCACAGCAATTTGCGCTGGCTCATGTATAACATTTATTGACTCATCCAAAAATATGCCATCAACTTGGAGATGGGACTTCCCGAGTGGAAATCCAAGTATTTCACTTTTACCAAACCCAGGAACTGTTTGCTTTGACACACCCGGTGTTTACACTATTCGTTTGATTGTATCCAATGTAGCAGGTGCAGATACAATGACTCAATTATTAACTGTACACCCTGTGCCGGTAGCTTCTATAAAAGGAGACTCAAGCTTATGCGAAGGCAATAGCACGGTGTTAACAGCTTCGCCAGCCGGAATAAATTACTTATGGAGTACAGGTAGCACTCAACAATCAATTACAGAAACCCCAACCACAACAACGACTTATTCTGTCATCGTTACTCAAAATATTTGTTCGGATACTGCCGACTTCACAGTAAATGTATGGCCTTTCCAACAAGGAAATATCATGAGTGATACTTTAGTATGTAGTGGTGTTCCGGTGCAACTTTGGGTAACTGGTGGTACTGGTCAATATCAATGGTATCCGGTGAATGGACTTAGTTGTGAATTTTGCCCAAATCCGGTTGTAACTGGCTCTGGAAAAACAACTTATAATGCCATTTTACTTGATACACATGGTTGCACTGATACCCTTTCTGTCAATGTAGAAATTCAGCCTCCATTTAATTTGGTTTTGCATAATCATGATACCACCATTTATTTAGGAGATCATGTTCAATTGATGGCTTCAGGTGCTCCGTTTTATTATTGGACTCCTACTACATATTTGACATACTCACAAAGTAATAGTCCTATAGCTACTCCACTTGAAGATATCACCTATACTGTGACTGGAGTAAGTATATTGCAAGGTTGCCCTCAAACTGCATCTGTTAATATTAAAGTGGTACAACCAGATGTTGTTTTACCGAATGCCTTTACTCCGAATGGAGATGGAGTCAATGATATATTTAGAGTAGTTGGTCGAAATTTCATAAACCTTCAAGAATTTAAAATTTTCAATCGTTGGGGAGTCGAATTGTTCTCTACAAGCGACATCAATAAAGGATGGGATGGGACATACAAAGGAGTTCCACAAGATCCAGGTGTTTACTTCTATCAAATAAGAGTTGCTTATCCTAATGGAAAAACTCAAAATCTAAAAGGCGATGTGACACTTATTCGATAAATATTGATTTAAGAAAATAAAATAAGAAATCCTATCAAATTGATAGGATTTCTTATTTTATTTAATCTGTCTGCAAATAGTGTTTATTTTAGTGATTTTGTATTAAGATGTAATGGACAATAATGGGGGGCTTTATTATTAGGCTTTGATGCTTGATAATATTTTTTTTACACTTTTGATAGTCTGCCTAAACGGAAACAAGTTGTATTGGAGAAAAATTTGTCAGGGATGTCATAGATATCCGACAAGAACGTCATTATCAAAGAGCAACATTGTGTAGCTGTTTGGTATTTTTATAGAATTATATATCTTCAAAACCCATATACAAACTAAATTTTGCTTTTCTTCGGCAAACCGTTATGGTTACAAAGTTTGACTTTCAAGTTAGTAAAATATCCATCAATAGCATTTGTAGTGTTAGGAATATTGAGTTCAATATTCCTAACACCATATGAAAGAGACAAGTTGCTTTTCAAGCAATACTATACGCATTACAAAGTCATTTATGATTACAAAAAGACATGTCAGTAATTGGCTTTCATTCTATCGTTGCTCCTACTATATAAAAACACGTCTCCGATTGAAGGAACTGGAACTTTTCCTCTTCTACTTTTTAATCTATTATAAGATATTCGTGACTTCTCTACACTAAGCTAAAGATGATTGTAGTCTAACGATTGGTTTTATCCCTTCCTCCATCAATAAATATCGATGTAGTGTGAAAAGCTCATATATTTTCATTTGTCAAACTATTCTTTATATACATGTCAATAATACATTGCCCTCAATAAGTTGTATCCATCTTAATAACAATTTTACGATGCTCTTTGATTAGGCACCTAATCTCATGTATATCAAGCCTACATTGAATCTTTATATTGAACAATTATGCTTTTCTGTAAGTTGTTCATACGTTTGTTCGAATTATTGACTTCGATTTCAAATTTGATGTTTGTGTATTCTATTTCATCCAAGAAAGTGTTTACCACAAGCATAACATTTGATGCGTTAAATCTTGTTTACAAAACCATTTTTTGGTGATCGAGCTATCAGAGTAAAACACTTTATTCATACCCTTTTATTGGGTTCATGATTAATGACAACAAAGGGTTTAGGATATTTTAGCATTAATTTTGTCCATTAAGCCTATAATTAAAAAACAATACTGTTCTTTCTACAATAAGACAAAAAAAAGAGGCTGCCAAAATGCCAGCCTCTTTTTTGCATTTTTTCTATTAGTCATTATCTAATCAGTGTAACATTTCCTTGTTTGTAAAAACGTTTGCCTGATTGACTTACAGCATCAATAACATAAACATAAACTCCGATTGGTTGTGGTTTGCCTTTATATTGTCCATTCCACCCTTTTTCAATATCAGATGTACTAAATACTTCTTCACCCCAACGATTAAACAATTTAAATGAATTTAATTTGACAATACCTTTAACAATAATTCTCAATTCGTCATTTATACTTGTTCCTGCACCAGGTGAAAATGCATTTGGCAATTCAATGATACTTTCAGGACTTACCAATACATCTACTGAATCAATTACAGAGCAACCGGCTTCAGTAGAAGCAGTTACAAAATAGCGTGTGCTAACAGAAGGCGTTGCTATTGGGTTTTGTATTTTGGTGTCACTAAGTGCATAAGGCGGACTCCATTGGAAGAAACTACAATTACCACTTGCATACAACTGAGCAGATTCCCCTGGGTAGATTATTTGAGTATCCCCAGCATCTAAAACAGCATCCGGATTTACGATAATACTTACTTTTGCTGTATCTAAACATCCATCTGTATCAACTCCCATCACAAAGAAATCAGTTGAGGTAATCGGTTTCACTATAATTGTATCATTTTGTGTTTTCGTGATAAAATCTTTTGGCCACCATTCATAAAAGCCTGAACTTCCTATGGCATAAATCTTAACTGAGTCGTTCGGGCAAATAGCCTTGTCAGAAAATGCAGTTATGAAAGATGGTGATTTCACAGTCACTATCATAAAGTCTGTTGAAGAGCATCCTGCTGGAGTGGTTGCAGAGAGGGTGAGAGTGGTATTACTAGCTCCATCAAAAACAATATCTAATTCAGTTGGAAAATCAATATCAGATATAGGACTCCAACTATATGAATACCCGTTAAATCCAAGTGGAGTAACCAATCCATGAATATGCAAAGTATCGCCTGTACACATGAGTAAATCTGGCCCTGCATTGACAACAGGTATGGGCTCAACAGTAATGGTTATATTTTTAGTTGAATCAGGGCAACCTGGATAACTTGCAGTGACTGTATAAGGATAATCTCCAAAAGGAGTTGGTGTAATTGTGGGAGTGAGTATATTTGGATTGGAAACAAAAGTTGCTGGAGTCCACTGATAGGTATATAAAGGATCGCCTCCTCCTGTTATTTGCACCACATCTCCATCACAAATTGTGGTGTCATGATTTCCAATATCAAATCCTAGTAATACATTGATTGTAACGGTAGCAGTTGATTGACAAGCTGCTAAGTTATTTGGGATAACAGTAACAGTGTAAGTGATTGTACCCTGAGGATTATGCACGATTGGGTTTGGTATATTCGGGTCGTTGAGGTAAGTAGCTGGAGCCCAAGAATATGTGTAATTTGGGCCAGGAGGACCAGCAGACGCATTCAATTGAAAGTCAGCATTTACACAAGTTGTGCTATTAGGAGTGATTGTAATATTTGGATTTGGAGCTACCTGGACGACAACTGTATCGACACTCTTATTACATATCGAAACCAAATCACTCGTGACGACATAAGAGGTAGTTGTTGATGGTGTAGCTATTGGGTTTGGACAATTCGTACAAGATAAAGAGCCAATATTATCTCCACCAGGCAATACTGTCCAAATGAAGGACGAACCTCCATAAGCTTGCAATTGAGCTGCACCGCCATTACACATAATGGTATCCCCAAAGGCTTGAGTTATGGGGTTTATCCGAATTGGAATCGTTAGTGACCCAGATAATATAAAGCCATTTGGTGGGCATGAAGAATCTTTGATAGTTACTGTTAGGATATGTAGTCCTGTATCTAAAACTGATGTCGCCCATGAAAAACAACCTTGCATGTTTTGAGTATAAGTACCGGTATAGGTGATATCAGCCCCCGGTGTGGCAACATTATGATTGTCCGATGCGACTAAAATTGCATTTGGATTTGTTGAGGTCATATTATAACAAAACTTCAATGTATCTCCCGCACATCCTTCGATAATTCCATTAATCATTTGACCTCCAACTATCGTATTTGTATCTATAAGTCCAGTAGGAGTTGGTGAATTACAAGGCCCCACATACATTTGAATATCACGCAGTACATATCCGATGAGTACTCCATTTCGCCATTCATTTACTTTAATTGTGATTACATAAATTCCTTGAGTAGCTGCAGTAAATGAAGTTTCTCCTGTAATTGGATTGACATTAAAAGTATTGTTTGTGTTAAAAGGTTCTGTAGCTGTCCATGGATTTAAGAAAATAGCATTCGGATTATAGTTACAACCAGATTGATTTCTAGGTGCAATTGATTCAAATGTAAGAGAATCATTATCCACATCTATCGCTCCGTTGTTGTATGTGTAAGGCATATTGACACATAAAAAAGGAATTGGAGGATTTGAGAAATAAGGAGAACTGTTATTATTTTTTCCATTTGAGTTATCAAAAGTAGTTTCTACAAATAAATTTTGACTTCCCGGTGTAACGAGATTATTGATATTTCCATTTCTTGCATTTAAATATGTCCAAAAAACCCAATTATTGCAATCGCTGGTTAATGTTACAATACTCGTGTACCAATATTCTTGATAACCCGGCAAAGATGAATATAAGTCTGTACATTTATTCCCTGTGTTTGGGCATCCATAAGAAATAGGAGCTCCTTGAATATTACCGTTTGGCAACACACCTCCTACCGGAACGTACAACTGCATAGTAGGCAAAGTGGGGGCTGGCAATCCACAACTATTTTTGGCACAAAGGGGCATGCTTGTTGGCGCCGTAGCTGCTTGATTTCCAGGTATTGCTGGATCACCACAACTTCTATAAAATTTAAAAATAAATCGATATTGGTTTGTTTGACCTGGAACTTGCTCATAAATTAATTCACCACCGGATGCGTGAGTTGCATAAGTTGACTTTGATAAACTTATCATGCAAACGATAAGAAAAAGGATAGATGTAATTTTTATTGCGTTCATAAATTTTATATAATATGTACAAAATGCGTATAAAGATAATATAATTTTAATTTTAAATCAATTTTTAGATTATTTTTTTATAACAATATTCAATTAAAGTTGCATCAAATTTGTAAAATCAAGCAACTTCTTTCTAATGATAGTTATAAAAACCTATTATTTTCTTTTTTAGACGCTGTTTTTTCATATATAGTTGGACAAAGACATCTTTTATTTCCTCTATTAACTAAAAAAAATCATCTCATTTAAAAAAAAACTGCTCCATTTTTGTAACCTTTTATCACAATCTTCTTTCTAATCATATAAACAAATATTTTATGTATAAACTTTTATCGATTGACCCTGAATCATTCATTCCATTTTTTGCCATCTTTTTCACTTTTTTACTTCCTATTCTGGCTATCTATTTTTATTATAAAAATAAAAATAGAATTATGGATGAAAGAAAATTAATGATTGAAAAAGGCTTAACTCCACCACCTCTCAACGAGAGTTTTCAACCAACAAACAGTAAAACGCCACTCAGCAAAGGATTTAACATGATCGCCATTGCACTCGGATTATTAGTCGGCTATTTTATTTCAAAGCAAACCGATATCCAAATCCCATTTAGCATAACTGGCTCCATATTATTCTTCCTTGGACTTGTCAACATTTTAAGTCCATTTTTAGAAAAACAAGATAACCAGATTAAATAACCTTTAAAACATCATTTCACATAAAATGAAAAATAATAAATTAGTTTATGGCATAGGACTCATTCTTTTAGCTGTAGCTGTAATCTTTATTGGTTATGACTATTCTAAAGATTCTTTTTCAAGTCAAACCAATATACAGACTCCATTCACAGCAGATTCCATTGAAATTACAGATATTCAAATTTTAAACTCTAAAGCAAATTGCCGCATTGAAATCATTCCTTCTGAAAATGAATTTGTACTGTTTTCTTATGACCATTCTAAATATAAAAATAATAGCACTTTTGCAAATAATGAACTTACAATTAATTTTCAATCTATAAAAAATATAAACTTAGATTTAAATTCTTCTCCAAAAATCAAAGTGAAAATCCATTGCAAATCGCTTAATAAAGTGTTGCAAACCGGCGTAGGAGATATTCTAAACCATGACACATTAAGGGCTGAGCAACTTATCATTCAAAACAAAGGTGTGGGAGATATTAAGTTAACTGTGAATGTTGCTCAAGAAACTCACGTCACAAACGAAGGGGTCGGAGATATTGAACTGAAAGGAAAAACCCGTTTTGTAAAACTCGAAAATCGAGGCTCTGGCGACATCGAAGCTGATTATTTATGGGCAAGTGTCGCACAAGTTTTTAATAGTGGAGTTGGTGATGTGGAGGTTATGGCTACTGATTCATTATATCTAAAAAATAAAGGCATTGGCGATATTGAATATAGCGGTCCTGCAATCATTGCCGATATCGATTCGAAAGGAGTAGGAAGCATTAATAAAAAATAATGACTCACTATTGGACGAGCAACATCTTATACAACAAATAAAACAAGGCGATATAAACTCCTTTAGGCATTTATACCGTATCCACGTTTCTTCTGCATGGCAAATGGCAATGACTGTCTGCAAAAATAATACCTTGGCAGAAGAAGCTGTGCAAACGAGTTTCATTAATGCGTTTCATTATATCCATCAGTTTCAGCAACAAAGTTCGTTTAAAACATGGCTACTTCGTATTGTGCTCAATGAATGTGTGCGAATATTAAAACTTGAAAAAAAATTTCTCTGGCAAGAAATCAATGATGCAAATAATGAAGAAATAAAACTGTCTGTTCCTCCTTCTGAATATTTAAATTCAAAAGAATTAAAAATGAAAATTTCGATGATTCTTCAAAAATTGAACGAAAAAGAAGCAAGTGTTTTATCGCTTTTTTATCTGGAAGAAATGTCGATAAAAGAAATTGCCCAAATACTGAGCTATACAGAGTCTAATGTAAAAGTTTTATTACATCGGGCTCGAAAAAATTTTAAATATGAATATGAAAAATCGTAATTTAGCATGGTGAACCAAAATAATAAATATGATGATGGTTTTTTTGTTGTCTTAAAAACACAAGCAGAAGAAAATTTTCCACCTGAACTTGAAAATAAGATTATTCAAAAATTAAAAAATGAGCAAGTTCAATTAGAAAGTGAATGGAAGATTTTTCCGATTTTCTTTCTTTGTTTTATGTGCTTATTACTCCTTTCTCTTGCTACGATTCATCCTAATTCACTTTCTTCCTATTTCTTTTTTCTTCAATTGAAACAGGGACTTTTTCTCTTGATTTTGGTATATGGTATTTATGAGCTCAACCTCATTTTGCCACAATGCATTTCTTGGATTTTATCTTTCAAAAAGAAAATCATTCATTCATAATTTTAGGTTTAAAACTTAGATTACATATTTTTCAGCTCAGAAACTAAATCTTGTAAAACTTTTTTGGCATCTCCAAAAAGCATCGAAGTTTTTGGTTGAAAGAAAAGTGCATTTTCAATTCCAGCATAACCCGGTTTCATACTCCTTTTGTTTACAATCACATGATGAGCATTTTCAACTTCCAAAATAGGCATTCCATAAATTGGCGAAGCCGGATCACTTTTAGCAGCAGGATTCACCACATCATTTGCACCTAAAATTAAGACCACATCGGTTTGTGAAAACTCAGGGTTGATTTCTTCCATTTCTTTTAATTTATCATAAGAAACATCAGCCTCTGCCAACAATACGTTCATGTGTCCTGGCATACGCCCCGCAACTGGATGAATTGCATAACAAACTTCTACTCCTTTTTCTTCCAATATTTTTTCTAATTCATGACAAGTGTGCTGAGCCTGTGCTACTGCTAATCCATACCCAGGCACGATTACAACCTTCTTACTGTAAGCCATCAACACAGCTGAATCACTCAATGAAATTTCTTTGTAAGCACCACCAGCCGCACTATCGCCAGATGAAGCTCCTGATTTATTACCTCCAAATGCACCCACAATCACATTTACTAACGAACGATTCATTGCATTGCACATCAAAATCGTTAAAATAGTACCTGCACTTCCAACCAATATCCCCCCAGTTAGCATCACTGGATTATCATATAAAAAACCTCCACATGCTGCAGCTACACCCGTGAAGGAATTCAAAAGCGAAATCACAACAGGCATATCGGCACCTCCAATCGGCATCACAAACAATACACCATAAAGCGCTGAAATAATGAGTAAACACCAAAATAAAGTAATCAAAGCGATCCCTGTAAAACCTCCAATAATGACAATTATCAAAGCAATGATGATTGCTAACAAACCAAGATTAATCACTTGTTGAGCAGGCAATGTTTTATCTTTGATATTTCCATTTAATTTTCCGAAAGCTATCATCGAACCAAAAAATGAAATAGTACCAATCACTAATCCTAATAAAATCGTGAGTAAAATGAGTGAACTCGGTTCACCTCCATGATGAATTAAATGTTTAATTTCAATAATGGAAATGATGGCCGCACATGCACCTCCCATTCCATTAAACAAACTGACCATTTGTGGCATTGCTGTCATTTGAACCTTTTTGGCCATTAGCACTCCCAATACTGAGCCGATGATGAGCCCCACAAATATCCAGATATAATTTGACAAATGGTTGCCGTCTGAATCTGTATAAAAAAAGATAGTAGCAATAATGGCAATCGTCATCCCTACTGCTGCCACTAAGTTTCCTTTGCGAGCTGTTTCAGGATGTGATAGCATTTTAAGTCCTACGATAAATGTAATGCTCCCGATTAAATATGATAAGTATAGAATAAAATTTTGCATATAAAGTTGTTCCTGTTTTTAATAATCTATTTTGAGTAAATCGATTTTATTTTTTCTTTTTTTTTACTAAACATTTCTAACATTCTATCTGTAACAACAAAGCCTCCTACTACATTTAAGGTGCCTAAAATCACAGCCAAAAATCCTAATATCAATGCTAAGTAATTATCACTTTCTGCTTGCCCCATTACGATAATTGCACCGATAATCACGACTCCATGTATGGCATTAGCACCACTCATCAAAGGGGTATGCAATACACTCGGAACCCTCGATATAACTTCAATACCTAAGAATATTGATAAAATCACAATGGTAATCATGTCGTAATTTTCACTAAAAAATTGAAATAAAGTATCCATATTATTTTGTTTGATATTTTAAAATTAGTTTGATGTAGAAATTAGTGCTTTGATGCGTTCATTCGTAATATTTCCCCCATGTGCAATACAAGTTTCTTTTACTAAATCATCTTCAAAATTCAAGTATAAGTTTCCTTCTTTATCAATAATGAGTTTAAGAAAATTAAATATATTTTTACCATACAACTTGCTGGCGTCGCTAGGTTGATTACACTGAAGATTACTATTTCCAATGATTTTCACACCATTTATCATAACTATTTCATTGTTTTTGGTATAGTTAGTATTTCCTCCTGTTGCAGCAGCTAAATCAACAACAACACTACCTGCTCTCATTCTATTCAGCATTTCATCAGTAATTAATATAGGTGCTTTCTTTCCGGGAATTTGTGCTGTTGTAATGATAATATCTGCTTTGGCTACGCTCTCTGCAATTTTTTGTTGTTGTTTTTGCTTATATTCTTCTGATTGTTCAACGGCATAACCACCTGCCTTACTTGCATCGGCTGCTCCTTCTACTTCTACAAATTTTGCTCCTAAACTTTGCACTTCTTCTTTTACTGCCGGTCTTGTATCAAACACTTCAACAACTGCTCCCAAACGCTTTGCTGTTGCTATCGCTTGCAGTCCTGCTACACCTGCTCCTAATATCAAAACTTTTGCTGGGGCTATACTTCCTGCTGCTGTCATAAACATCGGAAAGTAGCGGCAATACTCGGTTGCAGCTAATAACACTGCTTTGTAACCTGCAATATTTGCTTGACTACTCAACACATCCATGCTTTGAGCTCTAGTAGTGCGAGGAAGAACATCCATACTAAAAATTGTATTATTTGACTTAGCCCATTCTTCAACTTTTTTAAAATGAAATAAAGGCTGATATACGCCAATCATCACTTTGTTTGTCAAATTTTCCTCGGGCTGATGGATACTCAAAATTACATCTGCAGAGCGAATCACTTCTTCTCGACTTGCAACCGTAATGTCATAATGTTCATAATCACTATCCGATGCAAACGCAGCAAGCCCTGCTCCCGACTCTACCATTACTTTTTGATTCATTTTTCTAAGCTGTCCGGCTATTTCCGGCAACATGGAAACTCGATTTTCACCTTGTGGTTCTTTTAATATCCCTGTTGTCATAAATACAATAATTGTTAAATTAGAACTCTAACTTACATCATTTTTTAAATACTTAGTGATGTTTTATCTATTAATTTATGAAAAATTTTCAAAAAAACAGATTCAGTGTAACAATTGTAACACTCGTCCTCTAATGTTCAAAATACTTTTGTAGAAAATTTAGAGAAATGGAAATAAAAAAAGTTTTTGTACACAATTGTGTTTCTAGCATTTGGAGCAATCGTTTTTAATTCGTGCAATGCTCAATCGAGCAGCGACAATCAATCATTTATTAATATTAATGAAAGTGATTTTAGAGAAAAAATGACGGATGAAAATGTTTTGGTTATTGATGTTCGTACTCCTGCTGAGGTTTCAGAAGGATATATCAAGGGAGCAAATTTTTTCATCAATTATAATGGTTCAGATTTTGAAAAAAAGATTGAATCATTAGACAAAAATAAAAGTTATATCGTATATTGTAGAAGTGGTGCAAGAAGTGCGAAGGCTTCTTACTATTTATCACAAAACGGTTTTAAAAATGTCTATAACTTAGAGGGCGGAATTTCAGGCTATTCAGGAGAAATTATAAAATAGTTTTTGAATGTATAAAGAAATAAATGGTATTGTCTTTTCATTGTTTATTGCGGTTGTAGCTGTAATTACAGCCGCAATTTTAAAATCAACGAATATCATTTTAGTCGGATTAATTCTTGGAATAGTTGTTAGCAATATTTTCAAATTACCAGAATCTTTAGATAAAGGAATTTCATTTACGAGTACAAAAATGCTTGAATTATCAATCATTTTTTTAGCATTCAGTATCAACTTTAAATATGTGACAGCGATTGGTGGGATTAATTTTATTTTGTTAGCAATTGCAATTTTATTACTACTTGTCATCAGTTTATTTTTAGTAAAAGTATTGAAATGCCCCAGTTCTGTTGGTTGGTTGATTGGCTTTGGGACTGCCATTTGTGGTTCATCTGCCATTGCTGCATTATCGACTAGTATTCCAAAAGAAAAAGAAGATGTGGGCATGGCAATGGCTGTCGTCAATTTGTATGGCAGCATCGGCATGCTTTTACTTCCATTTATATTTGAGTATATTCATTTAAACGATCAGCAAATGGGTTTTTTGATTGGTGGCTCTTTACACTCTGTCGGAAATGTGGCAGGAGCCGGATATGGTATCAGTAAAGCAGTTGGCGACACTGCAATCACTGTAAAGCTAGCTCGAGTGGCTTTGCTCACTCCTTATTTAATCTTTTTCAAATACATGTTAAACAAATACAGTGTCAGCCATTGGAAAGAACATTTTAAATTGCCTTGGTATTTGATTATTTTTATTCTCATTACAATACTGACTTCTTTTATCAATATTCCAAAACCGCTTTTAGATTTTTCTGAACAAGCCGGCAAATATATTTTGGCCCTAGCAATGGTTGCCATTGGTTTGAAGGTCAGTTTTAAAAAAAATGATTTCGTTAGGAAAAAAAGGAATCCTATTTGGCTTGATGATGTTTTTGATTCTGTTATTATTTGTTTCTCTTTTGATTTCATTATTATAATCGTCCCAACTTTCCATCAGCACCATAATATATTTGCTTACCCAATGTGCCTTTTAAATCGTTTGAATGCATTTTCAGCATTCAGAATTGAAACAAAATGCGGGTTAAAGGCCTTCATCGAATCAATGTTTGGCGTTCCCATATTGATGTTGCGAATAATATTAAAATTAATCGGCACTTGTGCAATGGGTGATGCAAAACGCCTTCGTAAAAAGCTTGTCAATAGATAACTTTGAAAAGGATCTGTTGCTAATGCAATTTTTTTTGAAATGATTTTTTTTAGAAAGAATATATGAGTAATAAACATTTTCAGTGCTATGTTTTGCTAGTGTATCATAAAAAATATGGCTTGGTTGAACACCCAATTCTTGTGCATAAAGTCCCATTATTTTTGATTCATAAAAAGGAGAATAAACAGAAGCTCCAGAAAAAATAATATTTTGGGTGTAATGGTTTTTATAAAGATAAACACTCCACAACACTCTTGCCTTCATAATGCTGTCCCATTGCCCATTTTGAAAAGGAGTACCAGGCACAATAATGGCATCATAAATGGGCTTTTCTATTTCTAATTTTGCGAATAATTTTTGAGCTCTTTTTAAAGGAATCGTGCATGACATTTGAGCCAAAAATAAAAGGAGAATACTTGAGAAAAAAACTGATTTTTTCATAGAGAAAAATAAAAATTCAAGCTGCGAATACGCACATTTAATATTTTAAATGTTTGACGGTATGCCCATTATTGATAAGTTGTTTGAGAGAGTCAATTCCAATTTCGAGATGACGTTCAACAAAATTTTTGGTGACCAAAATATCGCTTTCAGAAGTCTTCACTCCATCAGGAGTCATCGGTTGATCGCTTACTAGCAAGAGAGCTCCAGTTGGAATTTTATTATAAAATCCGGTTGTAAAAATGGTAGCAGTTTCCATATCAATAGCCATTGCTCTGATGAGCTTTAAGTAGGTTTTAAATTTTTGGTCATGTTCCCAAACTCTCCGATTGGTTGTATAACAAGTGCCTGTCCAATAGTCAAACCCTTTATCGCGAATGGTGGTAGAGATTGCTTTTTCTAAAGCGAAAGATGGGAGTGCAGGCACTTCTGGGGGAAAGTAATCATTGCTGGCCCCCTCTCCTCTGATAGCTGCAATCGGTAGAATTAAATCACCGACTTTATTTTTTTTCTTTAAACCTCCACATTTCCCAAGAAATAAAACAGCTTTCGGGTTGATGGCCGACAATAAATCCATAATCGTTGCAGCAGATGCTGAGCCTATTCCGAAGTTGATAATCGTGATGCCATTAGCCGTTGCACAAGGCATGGGCTTATCACTTCCTACAATAGGGCAATGATGCCTTTCAGCAAACATTTTGACATAATTACCAAAGTTTGTTAGCAAGATATATTTCCCGAAATTTTCGAGTTTTTCATTCGTATATCGAGGCAACCAATTGGCTACAATTTCTTCTTTTGTTTTCATAAATTAAATGCTAATTTAATGAAAATCTATCAAAAGATTACCATCTCTTTTTCACTTTACTTTTTGTCTTCAAGTGATTGTCTTTTTTATTAAATGATTTTGAAGATTTATGTTCGTTTTTTGAATGAGATGGATGTTTATAATCATCATCACCTTCACCAGCAATTTGGATTCTTACATTGCGATCTTTATAAGAAATATTTCTTTTAAAAGATTCTAAAATACGTTGTGCACTATTTTCATCTGTTTCAAAAAATGAATACACTCCTTTCATCTCAATATCTTTGATATGATGACCACTTACTTTACTTGTTTTAAAAATAAATTCTCTTAGTTCATCATAACGTAAATTATCTTTTTTGCCCAAATTGACAAACATTCGAGTGGATGACTTATCGTTTCGATAGCGTTCCCCTTTTCCGAAATTCGAAGAAGAACTTTTGCTCTTTTCTTTACTAGATTTTGATGACTCTTCAATATTCAAATCCTCTTGTGACGAATAATTCACATCAACATGAGCTAGTTTCAAGGAGATGACATTTTGAATAAGTTGTTCATGACTTAATTCATACAACTTCGCTTTCCATTTATTTTTTATTTCGATAGGCGATGATTCTTCTTGGTCGAAGTCAACAATATTTTGCAAATAATTTAATATTGTTTTGTCGATAATTTCTTCTCCTTTTGGAATCAAAAAGCGTTCAAATTTTACTCCCGCCAATCGTTCAATTTGATGTAATTTGTAGGCTTCTCTCACATGCAACAAAGCGATGGAAGTTCCTTTTTTTCCGGCTCTTGCCGTACGTCCGCTTCGATGGGTATAATTTTCAATATCATCAGGAAGGTGATAATGAATCACGTGTGTAATATTGTTGACATCAATTCCTCTTGCAGCAACATCAGTGGCACAAAGCACTTGAATCACTCTCTTTCTAAATTTCCCCATCACTTTGTCTCGTTGTTGTTGAGACAAATCGCCGTGCAAGCAATCGGCATTGTATCCAGCTTTCATAAGGGCATCACTAATTTCCTGTGTTTGGATTTTTGTTGTGCAAAAAATAATTCCAAAAAAATCATCATTAAAATCAATAATGCGTTTGAGTGCTGCAAATTTATCTTTGGCTTGTACCACCGCATATTGGTGAGTAATGTCAGCAGATGCTGTATTTTTTTTCCCAACCGAAACTTCTACTGCATCATTTAAATATTGGTTTGCAATATTTCGTATTTCTTTAGGCATCGTCGCACTAAAGAGTCCCGTGATTTTTTCATCTGGAGTTTGAGAAAGAATTGTTTCCATATCCTCTTGGAATCCCATGTTCAACATTTCATCGGCTTCATCTAAAACGACGGTTTCAATCTGATTCAGTTTGACTGCTTTTCTATCAAGCAAATCAATCAATCGGCCGGGTGTAGCAACTATTATTTGTGCTCCTCTTTTAATATCTTTTATTTGATTGGAAATGCTGCTTCCGCCGTACACAGCCACGATATTTAGTCCTTTTTGAAATTTACTGTAATTCTTCAAATCATTGGTAATTTGCAAACACAGCTCTCTCGTTGGACTGATGATTAATGCTTGTGTACTTTTATTTTGCAAATCTAAATTGTGTAAAATAGGCAAACCAAAAGCAGCAGTTTTGCCCGTACCTGTTTGGGCTAGTGCTAATAAGTTTTTTTCTCTTTTAAGAAAAACGGGAATTGCTTTTTGTTGAATTTCGGTGGGATGTTCAAACCCTAGTTCTTGGATAGCGAGTAGTAATTGCTCATGCAATCCTAACTCATTAAAATTTTCTGTCATTGTATTTATATTTTTATAAAATCAGCCCTCAAAATTCATGCTCAATGCAATAACTTTATGATTTAAAAAAAATGAAATACTCTCTTGCCTTTAAAAGAGAAAACCCACTGTAATGAATGTAACGAGCTATTGAATGAAATATGCTTAAAAAGAACTAAATATTTGCAAAGGTAGTATTTCGAATTCGATATTTTTGTAATTGATTTCCTAATAATAAAACAAACTAATTTATTATCCAGTTGTTTGCGTCTTGCACGATATGTTTCACTTCAATCTGTACTGGGTAGTGTTCTTTAATAAATTTCCCGATTTGATCGGCACAATATACAGAGCGGTGCTGACCACCTGTGCAACCAAAACTGATAATTAAATTTTCAAAATCTCGTTGGATATAATCTTCAATTGAAATTGAAATTACTTTTTGAATATGATATAAAAATTCTTTGATTTTGGTTTTTGTTTCTAAAAAATCGATTACCTTTTGTTCTCGACCTGTTAGTTTTTTATACTCATCAAAACGCCCAGGATTCAATATTCCACGACAGTCAAATACATAACCACCACCATTTCCAGAAGTATCTTCTGGTAGTCCTTTTTTGAATGAAAAGCTTTGAACAATGACATTTAATTTGCTGGTTGCTTTCAGTTCATTGGTTGAATATTTTTCTTTTAATTCAGTTGATAAAAGTTGCAAAATAATTTGACGAATGGTGGGATAAGTAGCAATACTTTCATAAAATTGATGATACCACTCTTCTAAATTTTTTAAAGCAAAAGGGATACTGCTTACAAAATGATGCTTTTGTTCTATAATACCACGTAAGCCGTATGCACCAAGCACTTGAAGCAATCTAAGCAAAACAATTTTAGCATATTTATTATGAAATTCTACTTTATTAATAGGAATTATTTTAGATAGCTTTTCAAAATAATAGTTGTATAGTTTTTCTTTAAAACGACTTGAGAGATTTGCTTTGGCCTGCCAAAGCAAAGAAGCGATATCATATTGCAAGGGACCTTTCATTCCACCTTGAAAATCGATAAAATAAGGTTGCCCATTTTTCAACATCATATTTCGCCCTTGAAAATCACGATACATAAAGTTTGAACTTTCATGGTCAATAATTTCTCTTGCAAATGATTCTATTTCGTTTTGAAAATTTTGCTTATCATATTGTAATCCATGAATGTCTAAAAAATAATATTTGCAGTAATAAAAGTCTGCAATAACAGCGTTTTCATCAAATGATTTTGCAGCAAAACATCGGCTATAATCAATATCACTTCCAACTTTGGTTTGAATATGAATGAGTCCGTCTATTGCTTGTCTATAAACGATTTCTTGAAGCTCTTCTTCTTTATTTTTCAACACATAATCCAACAAACTTTCACTCCCTAAATCCTCCAAAATATATTGTTGTTCGTTTTCTGAAATATAAAAAATGGTAGGCACCTTAATTTGATGTTTTTTAAAAATAGATGTCAAATAAAAGTAAGTCCTATTTTCAGCTACATTCGCATTTTCACACACAATAAAGGTTTGATTATTTTGTAAAAATATTCGGAAATATTTTCTACTAGAACCTGCTTGAGCCAAAGGTTCAATCTTCATAATTTGCTCTTTTCCGAAATGGGAGTGTATCATTTCTTGCATCATTTTACAAATATAAATTTCATTTAGAATAATGAACTAATCTGTGTTCACTCTTCTTAAATAAATATTAGTAACTGGCGCTACAATGAGTGGGAATTTTTCGACTGTCACATAAGAGGAATCAAGCCCAAAGCCCCTTTCCTCGCTCAAACTGATTTTTTTCAACCAGAAATAAAATCGCATAATGAGACGTTCACTTAAAGGCAAATCGTTATCATGTGAAAGAAATTTTTCCATTACAATAAATTGAAAATCTCCTGCAATTTTATTTTTTTGAAGTGATACGTAACGGCTTGTTATATTTACTTCCTTATTCATTACCATTTCTTCTACCACTTTTCTAAACATCAAATTAATCCGCTGTTCTACTCTGAACCCTAAACGAAATTCAATACGAATAATTTCATTGGGAATAATCGCATCTACAATATAATCTGTTCGATAAGGTTCATCCAACACATCAACATGTATAAACCAATAAATATCGGCTCTTTTAGGCCTTTTATTTAAGATTGAATACATGATTTTATGTTCGATTTCCTTTGGATTATTTGCACTGGTCAGATACACAAGATGGGTTGCATATTTTGGAATACTCAAGTCATTACTTAACTCTTGAAGTTGATGAATATAATCTTCAATATGCACAAATTCGACATAACTATTTTTAATTTTTCTGGATTTAAACCAAACATACATAACCGTAAACAAAATTCCGCCAATAATAAGTGTTACATACCCTCCATGAGGAAATTTTTCTAAGTTGGCAATTAAAAAACTAAATTCGATACTGATATATACAGATAGATAAATCCAAACAAGTACCTTTTTCACTCTTCGTGTTGCTAGATAGCTAGCAAAAAGCAATGATGTAGCTAGCATACAAATCGTAATCGCTAAGCCATAAGCAGCCGCCATTTCAGAAGATGATTGGAAGTAAAGTGTAATCCCAACACACCCTGCAAAAAGCATCCAATTGATACTGGGGATATAAAGTTGGCCTCTTGCATTAGTCGGATAATTGATTTTTAATTTTGGCCAAAGATTCAATCTCATACTTTCGCTAATTAGAGTGAAAGCCCCACTAATCAATGCTTGGCTTGCAATGATCGCTGCGATTGTTGAGATAATAATTCCAATTATAAGAAATTCTTTTGGCATAATCCCATAAAAAGGATTGAAGCCTATTGAGATTGTCTTTTGCGTAATTGTTTTACCCATATTATGGTTTAGCAACCATGCACCTTGCCCCAAATAATTTAAGATTAGACATATTTTGACTAATACCCAACTTATTCTAATATTTCCTCTGCCACAATGCCCCAGATCGCTATAAAGTGCCTCTGCTCCTGTCACACAAAGAAAAAACGCCACTTAAAACCCAAAAGCCTTTAGGATAAGTGACTAGTAATTTGATTGCATAAAAGGGATTAAGTGCCTTTAATATGCTAAAATCATCTCCTATATGCATCAACCCTAAAACAGCTAACATTAAAAACCAAACAAACATAAAAGGACCAAATAATTTTCCAATTGATGCTGTTCCAAATTGTTGAACAAAAAACAGTCCTGTTAAAATAGTGAGTACGATGACCTCAATGCTATGCTCAGTTATCCCATGAAACCACTCTAGCTGCTGCAAGCCCTCCACCGCTGAAGATACAGAAATGGATGGAGTAATCATTCCATCGGCTAATAAGGAAGCCCCTCCTAGCATTGCCGGAAACACTAACCATTTTCTGTGTCTGCGAACTAAAGCATATAAAGAAAAAATGCCTCCCTCCCCTTTATTATCTGCTTTCAAAGTCAGCATGACATATTTCAAAGTAGTCTGTAAAGTCAATGTCCAAATTATACATGAAAGCCCACCGACAATTAGTAATTCATTGATTTCTCTATCCTTTAAAATTTCATTAAATACATAAAGAGGTGATGTACCTAGGTCTCCGTAAACAATGCCTAAAGCAATGATAAGACCAGTAGCTGAAGCTTTATTGAGATCCGATTGAGAGTTCACTTTTCTATTTTTTATCCCTACTACAAAAGTTGGGCAACAAATATAAGTCTATTTTAGATTCCATATTTTATTTTGTGGTCAATTGAGTTAATCATTGAAAAATAATTTGAAAAAATAAGAAGAGAAATAAAGTATTTCAATGATGAAATGAATAGATTTGCAAGAGGCAAACTCATTGAGTTATCAACCTAAATAATATTTATTTTATGTTTCAAAAGCGATTTACATTGTCTGAAATGAGTTCTGTTGTCAAAGCAATTTTAAATCAATATGAGCGCAATCGATGTTTTGCATTTTATGCAGAAATGGGTAGTGGAAAGACGACTATTATTTGTGAAATTTGCAAACAACTTGGCGTGACAGAACAAACAAGCAGTCCTACATATTCGATAATCAACGAATATATGACAACTAATGGCGCTAGGATATTTCATATTGATTGTTATCGACTGAAAGGGATTGAGGATGCTATTCAAACCGGGGTTGAGGACATTATTAAGTCAAATGAGGCATATTGCTTTATTGAGTGGCCACAGCAAATAGAAAATATTCTTCCTAAAGATTGTATTCGATTTTCATTGAAAATGATTTCGAAGGACGAAAGAGAAATTGCTCAAATCAATTTTGAAAATAATTAATACCATGAAACATTATGGAATGAAATTATTTTTCTCATAATTACTTAGTCCACTCAGACATATCAACACCTATAAATCACCTACAAGAATGCTTGTAGAAAAACATTATTCGTTAATCAAAATCTTTATTACTAGTTCCATTTTTCCTAGGAAATGCTTAAAAATCAATGAAAATGACGAAGCACTTTTTGGGAAGTATTTTCTACATGTAAAAAATGAAAAGTAAAGTAAAACTGAAAAAGCGATTAAGTATTCAAACCCTTGATATTGCGATGTCGTAAGGTTTTAAGCGGAGAGAGAGGGATTCGAACCCCCGGACCTGTTACAGTCAACGGTTTTCAAGACCGTCGCAATCGACCACTCTGCCATCTCTCCGTTGCGAAGATATATGAATGAATGGCAATAAAAAAAATTTATTTTTCATTTTTTTTAAAATAATATATTAATAAGACTTCTTCAAAATCCTTTTTGTTAAAGTACCTTTACTGAGGTTAAACAAATTGAAAAAGTTATGATGGTAAAATTATTTGCTAGCGCAGTATATGGCGTGGATGCAATTACGATTACAACCGAAGTTGATGTATTAGATGGACTCAAATTTTTTATAGTCGGGCTTCCTGACAATGCAGTTAAAGAAAGTCAACATCGTGTAGAAAGTGCAATTAAGAATAATGGCTACCGATTTCCACGCATTAAAGTTGTTGTAAATCTATCCCCGGCTGATATAAAAAAAACAGGAAGTGCTTTTGACCTCCCAATTGCACTGGGTATTTTAGGAGCAACTGAACAAGTTAGCACTTCACACTTTGATAAATGTGTGATTATGGGCGAGCTTTCACTAGATGGTAGTATCCTTCCGATAAAAGGAGCCTTGCCAATAGCGATACAGTCGAGAAAAGAAGGGTTTGAATCTTTATTTGTACCAATTCAAAATGCAAAGGAAGCAGCCATGGTCAATCAAATAAATGTGTATGGAGTTTCGCATATCAATGAAATTATAGACCATTTGAATGAGAAAAAATTATTAGCACCCATCATTGTCAATACAAGAGAAGAATTTTTCTATTCTCAAAATGATTTTGACATTGATTTTTCAGATGTAAAAGGTCAACAAAATATCAAGAGAGCACTTGAAATTGCTGCTGCTGGTGGGCATAATGTGATTTTGATAGGGCCTCCCGGTGCCGGCAAAACGATGCTTGCCAAAAGGCTATCTTCGATTTTACCCCCACTCACTTTAATGGAAGCATTAGAAACAACTAAAATTCATTCCGTTGCTGGAAAACTTCCTGAAAATGCAACCCTCATCAACAAACGTCCCTTTCGATCTCCTCATCATACAGTGAGCGATGTGGCTCTTGTCGGCGGTGGTGGCACCCCTCAACCCGGTGAAATTTCACTTGCTCATAATGGTGTTTTATTTTTAGATGAATTGCCTGAATTTAAAAGAACTGTTTTAGAAGTAATGAGGCAACCGATGGAGGAGCGTCGCGTAACTATTTCTCGTGCCAAAATGTCTATTGATTATCCTGCTAGTTTCATGCTGGTAGCCAGTATGAATCCTTGTCCGTGCGGATTTTTCAACCATCCTGAAAAAGAATGTACCTGCCCACCAGGTTCGGTTCAAAAATATTTAAATAAAATATCGGGACCCTTACTCGATCGAATTGATTTGCATGTAGAAGTGACTCCGGTTTCGTTTAGCGAACTTTCCTCAAAAGTAAATATCAATAGTGAGCGAAGTGAAGACATTCGAAATCGGGTAATCATTGCAAGAGAAATACAAGCTAAACGATTTGAAGAAAAACAGGGCATCTATTCCAATGCTCAGATGGATAGCAAGTTACTTCAACAAATATGCACCTTGCAATCATCAGGTGCCAATCTATTGAAAGTGGCCATGGAAAAATTGAATTTATCGGCACGAGCTTATGATCGAATTTTAAAAGTTTCACGCACAATCGCGGATTTAGCTAATAGTGACGAAATTAAAACAGAGCATTTAGCAGAAGCGATACAATATCGGAGTTTAGACAAAGGCAATTGGGGAATATAACCTCATCCAAAATACTAAAAGAGAAATTATTTTGTTATTACAATAAATTAAATTACCTTTGCACCCGAATAAAAAAATAAAAAACTAATACTTTAAAGATGTCAGTATTAACAACAGAAAGAAAAAAAGAAATATTTGCAAAATTTGGTGGTAATGAAAAAAACACCGGTTCAATTGAAGCTCAAATAGCAATGCTTACAGAACGAATTTTGCATATCTCTTCACACATGCAAAAAAACAAAAAAGACTATAACTCTAATCGCGGATTGATTCAACTAGTTGGTCAGCGAAAATCCCTTTTGTCTTACTTGCAAAAAACAAATCTGGAAGGTTACAGAGCGTTAATTGCGACTTTAGGATTAAGAAAATAAAACGGATAATATTCCCAACTTCGGTTGGGAATATTTATATATAGCCTTCCTTTAATGGACTGGAGCTATTAAAATTGTTCTACATTTCTTCAAAGCATTTACCATTTTTTTTATTCAAACAATTGAAAAAAAAGATTCTTTTTTTCAAAAAATAAATTTGTAAACGAATAAAATAAAATAATATGTTTAACATAAAAACAAAAACCTTTGATATAGGCGACGGTCGTCAAATCACCATTGAAACCGGCAAATTAGCTCGACAAGCAGATGGAGCCGCTTTAGTCAAAATGGGCAAATGTGCTATACTAGCAACAGTTGTAGCCAATAAAGAACCCAAACCCGGACAAAGTTTCTTTCCACTTTCAGTGGACTATCAAGAAAAATTTGCATCTGCAGGACGTATTCCCGGTTCATTTTTCAAAAGAGAAGGTCGATTGAGCGACTATGAAATTCTTATTTCTCGCTTGATTGATCGTGCATTGCGTCCATTGTTCCCAAGCGACTATTTATGCGATGTTCAAGTATTAGTAACTCTTATATCATCTGACCCAGAAATTATGCCAGATGCATTGGCTTGCTTAGCAGCCTCATCTGCATTAGCAGTTTCCAATATTCCTATTGAAGAAATCATTTCAGAAGTTAGAGTATCTCGCATTCACAACCAATTTGTCATCAATCCTACTCGCACTCAAATGCTTGAATCTGACATGGACTTCATCATTGGTGCTACCGAAAAAAATATTATGATGGTAGAGGGTGAAAGCAAAGAATGTAGTGAAGAAGACCTTATCAATGCAATAGAAGCAGCCCATCAAGCCATCAAAATTCAAGTGCAAGCACAGCGTGAGCTTTGGGAAATGGTAGGATCACCTGCAAAACGTGAGTACACTAAACCCTATCGAAATGAAGAGTTAAATGCTAAAATCATTTCATTAGCAAAAGATAAAATATATCAGGTTGCTAAATCAGCTTTAGCAAAACACGACCGTAGTGACTCTTTAAAAAATATCGAAACAGAAGTAACTGAAGCACTCGGTGAATTGTCTGAAGAAGATGCTCCATTGGTTGGTTATTATTTTCACCATTTGGAAAAAGAAGTGATTCGCAATATGATGCTAGATGAGAAAATTCGTCTAGATGGAAGAGCTTTAGATGTGGTACGACCACTTAATTTGGAAATTGATTTATTCCCTTCACCACATGGCGTGTCATTATTCACTAGAGGTGAGACACAATCCTTGAGTACTGTTACTCTCGGAACGCCCGAAGATGAAAAACTAATAGAAGATGCTGAAAAAAGTGAATACTCTTCCTTTTATCTTCACTACAATTTCCCTCCTTTTTCAACTGGGGAAATCAAGCCAATGCGAGGTCCTGGAAGAAGAGAAGTGGGTCATGGAAACTTAGCTCAACGTTCATTAAAACAAGTGATTCCAAGCAAAGAAAACTTTCCATATACGATTCGTATTGTTTCTGACATTCTTGAAAGTAACGGTTCATCATCAATGGCAACGGTTTGTGCCGGTTCTTTAGCCTTGATGGATGCTGGTGTTCCAATTCAAAAACACGTTTCGGGTGTTGCAATGGGGCTTATTTCAAGAGAAGACGGCAAGTGGGTTGTGTTGACAGATATCTTAGGCGATGAAGATCATTTGGGTGATATGGATTTTAAAGTAACTGGAACAAAAGACGGAATTTGTGGTATTCAAATGGATATCAAAGTAGATGGATTAAGTATGGATGTGATGCGTCAAGCACTTGCTCAAGCTAACAAAGGTCGTTTGCACATTTTAGATGCGATGTATCATTGTATTCCTCAACATCGTGATGACTTAAAACCTCATGCACCTCGTATGGAATTTTTAGCAATTGAAAAAGAGTTTATCGGAGCCGTTATCGGCCCTGGCGGAAAAATCATACAAGAAATTCAACGCGAAACCGGAACGACTATCACGATTGAAGAAGTGGGAGATAAAGGTCATGTGAGTATTTTTTCTAAAGAAAAAGAAGGACTTGATAAGGCTTTAGCATGGGTGAAAGGAATTGTAGCCGTTCCTGAAATTGGGATGGTGTATGAATCAACCGTAAAATCAATTATGCCATTTGGAGCATTTGTTGAATTTTTGCCAGGCAAACAAGGTCTTTTACATATTTCAGAAATCAGTTGGAAGCGTCTTGAAAATATGGATGGTGTCTTTACTGAAGGTGAAAAAGTGGAAGTGAAATTAACAGGAACCGATCCTAAAACAGGGAAGTTTAAACTTTCTCACAAAGCTTTGATTCCAAAACCAAATTCGGATAAAGAAAATCAAAACAAATAATCAATCTAATTGAATCCAAATTAGATTGTAGAATTTCAGTTTTTAAGGAGGTATTTTTACCTCCTTAAATTTTGTTGGATACCAGCAATAATATTAAACTCAAACAATTGATATTGTATTGTCACAACTTCATAAGGAGCATACTCAATATCTGTATTGCTTTTAAAAACAGGAAGTGGATAATACCGCATACTCAATGTGATAAAAATATTTCGTTTATTTTCTGTAAAACTAGAATTTATCATAGTTGTACCTAATTCGACAAAAGGAGCTGTGTTTTGCAGATTAAAGTTTTTATAATTTCCTAAGTTATTATAAGGTATTCCGTTTTGACTTTTATAACGTGTTTCACTTTTTCCGTAAATACCTGCACCTAAGGAAATAAATGGCAAATGCGTTAAAAACTCATTGTGAATATGAAGCCCTGTTTTGACTTTCAACCAATACTCCGATTTACCCACACTCAGCGTATTGCCGTTGGTGTATTTATAGAAAGGAATATTTCGCATTTGTAAGCCAAAAGCAGCACCTCCCCAAAATAAATTTTCACTGAACCGTCCATATTCTAATGCAAAAGAAGGCATGAAAATTTTAGGTACATTTTGAACTCCCTTGATTGTGGATTTGTACAAACTGTTTGTCAGTCCCACTTGGAAAGAAACTCCATGAGTGACTTCTGCAGATAATTGCAAGGTGCAACTAAAACCAAAGCATAAAATTAATATCCCTTTTAATCGTTTCATTTTGACTCGGTTAAAAATGAATTATAAAAATTTATCGCCTTTATTTCTTCTAACTTCTGCAACATAATCTTTGATTTGCTGCTCTCGATTTCGTTCGCAAATCAGCAACACATCGTTTGAATCTACAATGATAAAATTTTCAAGACCTTGCAAGACTAACAGTTTATCATCAGGTGCTTTGATCATACATTGAGATGAATCAATAATCATGACATTTTTCCCATAAACAGCATTTCCAAGATAATCTTTTTTGGAATTTTCATAAGCACTATTCCAAGTTCCTAAATCGCACCAACCAAAATAAGAAGGCAATACATATACCCGTTTTGTCTTTTCCATAATGCCATAGTCAATTGAAATATTGGTGCATTGTGTATAAACCTTTTCGATATCCTGATATTCATTTTCTTTGTTGTAAGTTTCTACTTGAGCAAAAACATCATTCATTTCTGGTAAATACAATTGCAGTTCTTGCAAAATGACATTGACATTCCAAACAAAAATTCCAGCATTCCATAAGAAATCGCCACTTCGTACAAAAGTTTCAGCCAATTCGTGTGAAGGCTTTTCTGTGAATGTTTTGACTTGATAAAAATCTTCTATTTTCTTGCTAGTATTATATTGAATATAGCCATATCCGGTATCTGGACGAGTGGGCTTGATACCAAGTGTAACGAGGACTTCATTTTTGCTAACGAAATCAAGTGCGTTCACGATGTCGCGTTCAAATTTTCGTTCATCAAAAATTAAATGATCGGAAGGACTCATCACGATATTAGCGTTCGGGTTGAGTGCATAGAGTTTATGAGCGATATAAGCAGCACAAGCAACTGTGTTTTTGCGACTTGGTTCACTCAAAATATTTTGTTCTTGAATATCTGGAATTTGACTTTTGAGTGTTGAAATATAGGCTTCGTTTGTAATGATATAAATGTTTTCAGTTGGGCAAATATCTTTAAAACGTTCATAAGTCCATTGGATGAGTGATTTACCGGTGTCTAAAATATCTAAAAATTGTTTAGGAAATTCATTTCGACTTTCTGGCCAAAAGCGGCTCCCAATTCCACCAGCCATGATGGCTACATAATTATTTTTAAAACTCATGATATTATTACAAATGCTAAGTTACATTTTTTAAAGAGTAAATGAAATACTATTCGTTAAAATATTTTTCTATACAGAACAATTCCATTTTTCGCATCTTAGCAATTTGAGTGGGCGTTTTATCATTATATGAGCAGAGGTGTAACATTCCATGAAAAATAACTCGGTGTAATTCATGCTGATATTTTACTTGAAATAATGTTGCATTTTCTTTGACACGGGGGATACTAATGTAAATTTCTGCTTCTAGCTTGTCTGTTTTTTTTTTACTTAAATCAAAAGTTATAATATCGGTTAGTGTATCGTGTTGTAAAAATTTTTGATTGAGATCCAAAAGGAATTCATCATCAACAAAAATATATTGGATATGGCTTTCTCTGTTGGATTTTTCAGAAATGAATGTTGTGATAAATTTTGAAAGTTTTTCTTTTTCTTTCAAATAAGAAGCCACTCCATTATTTATAAATTTGCAGATTGATTTATTTTTCATAGAGCCCAAATTTGCTTGGTAATATTATGAAAATTGAGCGATAGACGTGATTCCACCTTGCACCACATCTCCAATTTTGACATTGATCTTTGTCCCGATGGGAAAATATAAATCTACACGAGAGCCAAATTTTATAAATCCCAATTCTTCATTTTGAACAGCTTGTTCACCTTTTTTAGCATAAACGACAATTCGCCTTGCAACGGCTCCGGCTATTTGACGAATTAAGACTGTCGTTTTTTCATTTTTTACAACAATCGTACTTCGTTCATTTTCAGTGCTAGATTTGGGATGCCATGCGACTAAATATTTTCCTTTGTGATATTTGACATAATCAACAATTCCTCGAATAGGATAGCGATTGACATGCACATTGAGCGGCGACATAAATATTGAAACTTGTATTCTTTTATCTCCAAAATATTCTGGCTCTTCTGTTTCCTCAATCACTACAACTTTACCATCACATGGAGAAATAGCAAGAGTTTCATCGTTTGTAAATGTGCGTGATGGTATTCTAAAAAACCAGAAAACCCAAAGCATTATCAGGAAAGAAATCATCAACAAAGAATGAGCAATCGGTATCGGAAGGGTCGCTCTCAAAAACCAAAATAAAAATGCAAATACAATAACAGCAATGATGCAATAGATATATCCTTCTTTGTGGATTCTCATACAATTAATTTTATTTGCGAAAATAAGCTGTTCAAAATAATTATCGTGTTTATGGATTTAATTTCTGAAAATAAAAAATAGAATTAAATATTTTTCAATTCAAAAAAAAATATTACTTTGGGTGATTAAATTTTAAAAATGGAAGATACACAAACACAAAAAGGACACCCTAAAGGACTCTATTTATTGTTTTTCACTGAAATGTGGGAACGCTTTAGTTATTATGGGATGCGTGCTATTTTGATTCTCTACTTAACCAAAAAATTATTTGAAGGTGGATTGGCTATGGATGCCTCCGAAGCAACTTTGTTATATGGTTATTTTACAGGATTGGTCTATTTCACTCCACTTATTGGTGGTTGGCTTGCCGATAAATATATTGGTAAGCGCCATGCAATTACGATTGGGGGTATCACGATGATGATTGGGCAATTTGTGTTATTTGCGTTGAACGATATGACTGGTCTATACATAGGTCTTTTCCTACTAATCATTGGGAATGGATTTTTCAAACCCAACATTTCAACCTTAGTTGGTGGAATGTATAAAGATGGGGACGATCGTAGAGATTCTGCATTTTCAATATTTTACATGGGTATCAATCTTGGAGCTTTATTGGCACCATTTGTCATCGGCTACCTTACCGACAATATGTTTAAAACAACTAATGCAGATGGAACAATAGCTTTTGGATATCGTTACGGATTTTTAGCATCAGGTATCGGTATGCTTTTGGGGCAATTATTATTTAACACACTTGCTCAAAAATACTTAGGCGACCTAGGTAAAAAGCCTATTAAATCTGTTTCAGGTGAAAAATCTGATGAAAACATAGAGACTGCCTTTTCTGTTAATCCACAAACTGGCGAAAAGCTAAATGATGCACAAGAAAAACAACGTATTTCAGTAATCTTTATCTTGTTCCTTTTTGCAGTATTCTTTTGGGCTGGATTTGAGCAAGCCGGCTCATCCCTCTCATTATATACCGATAAATTTATAGACAGAACGATTGGTGGTTTTGAAATTCCAACTGCTTGGTTTCAATCTGTAAACCCAATTTTTATAGTCACTTTAGCTCCATTATTTGCTATGTTCTGGACTTCTAAATTTGGGAAAAAGCTCTCTACCCCTGTCAAAATGGGTGTAGGTATGATTATCCTTGGATTAGGATTCTTGTTTATGCTAGGAGCTGTTGGTGAAAGAGCTGCCAATGGAAATATCGCAGATGAAAGTAACAAAGCAGCTTTGATGTGGTTAGTGATGACCTATCTTTTACATACAATTGGTGAATTATGTTTATCACCAGTAGGGCTATCCGTAGTGACTAAATTATCACCTCCAAAACTAGCTTCAATCTTAATGGCCGTTTGGATGTTGGCTTCTTCCGTTGCTAACTTTATTGGTGGCTATTTAGCTTCTTTTGTAGAGAAAATGGGTGCAGGTGAGGTCTTTACTTACATTGCCGGCTTTGTGATGGTCTGCGGTATCATGTTAATCCTTTTGAACAGATTCATTGTAAAAATGATGCACGGAGTAAAATAACAAATCCTATTTGGAGTAAATTTTATTGTTTGCAATCGAATATAATTGTTGATTGGAATGGGCTAAAAGATGGCATTCCTTTGGTATAATATTCTTAATTATTGATGATTTTATTATCAATAATTAACGACCACACCATCTCCCCGTATTTATTGCCAATGGCTGTATTAATAGGGTTGCGAAACTATTAGTTTTGCAGAGCAAAAATCAATTGGGTTTTAGATAAAAAGAAAATACTTATTGTATAATTGGAGTTAAATAATTTTACTCGTGAGCATGAAAAAGAAGTGTTGCAAAAGAAAGCAATATGCCAAATATGATAGCGATAGATTTTTGTTTGCTCAATTGGTGATGTTTTGTGCCACTTTCATACAAAATAGTTGTAGAAATATGTAAAAATGCTCCTGCAACGATTGGGATTATATAAACTAATTGTGTGGAAATAAAATCAAATTTTTCGCCAAAATACATTGCTAACATCCCTGCCAAAGGTGATGCAAGTGCAAACAACAGGATGTATTTCCACTTTTTATTTGCAAAATGACTACCGATTAAAATGGTGCTAAGCGTTACTGCCTCCGGAATTTTATGAGCAGCAATGGCTAAGAAAATAGATGGAGCAGCAGCAGGCGATTGATACACAAATCCCATTGGCATCCCTTCCATAAATGCATGTATGAACAATCCTATAAATATCGGAAAAATATTCAATGATGAACCTTCATGAACATGTGTATGACCATGCTCCACACCATGTGACAACCTTTGCAACAATAGTTGAATTCCGAAACCGATTAAAATATAAACTCCTGCTTTTTCGCCTAGTTCATGGAATACTTCAGGTAATAAATGAATTAAAGTAATCGACAATAAAAACGCACCTGAAAATGCAAGCAAAAGCGTCATCCATGATTGGTCAAATTTTTTGAAAAATATCGGTATAAAAGCACCTAGTAGGGTCAGAATAAAAAGAGATAATAAGTATATCCAAATCATATCAGCAAAAGTAATTATTATATCTATATCTTTTAATCGCTGATTGAAGATATTCTCTTAAGTTGCTCTGCTGCTTTTGGTATTTTACATAAAAAAAGAGCCTTTACAAAATTGTAAAGGCTCTTTTCTCTTTATTGATACTATCCACATTTTGATGCACCACAATCTTTGCAGGTTAAGCACCCTTCTTGATACATCAAATTACTCGAATTACAATTTGTACATTTTTGTCCTTTTGCATCCAACCCTTCAGGTATAAATCTTTTCAATGCTCTGGCAACTCCGTTTTTCCATGTATTAATTGATTCGTTGTCTAGTTGTAAACCATTGATTAGTTTAAGCACTTTATCAATTTCCATACCGTGTCTTAATGTTCCAGAAATCAATTTTGCATAGTTCCAAAATTCTGGATTGAAGTGGTGAGATAGGCCTTCTATAGTGGTTTTAAAACCTCTTTGGTTGACATATTGAAAGTCGTATCTTGTTTTGCCGTCTTCGCTTTTATTTTTGATGATATAACCTTCACTGACCCATTTAGGTAATAAAAATCCATCTTCGTCATCAGCTAATCCTGTGAATATTTCGTAAGGTTGGTCGTCTATTATTCCTACAAAGGCAATCCATTTTTCTTTATTATTTTGGAATCGAACGACGTCTGCTTTTAATGTTTGTGGTCTTTTAGTTGGAAAATGGAAAGTGGTTTTAGTCTGATTTGGTGTTTCTTCTTCACTTTTTTCAGGTTTAGTTTCGTTTGAGATTAACACTCCTGAGCGTGAGCCATCGCGATATACAGTAACTCCTTTACATCCTTCTTCCCAAGCGGTCATGTATAATTGATTCACGAGTTCTTCGCTTGCTTCATTCGGAATATTAATGGTAACAGATATTGAATGATCGACCCATTTTTGAATTGCACCTTGCATTTTTACTTTACTAAGCCAATCTACATCGTTGGAGGTTGCTTTGTAGTAAGGTGATTTTTCGATTAAATCATTTATCTCTTCATTGCTATAGTTGATGGTGGTGTCATATTGATTGACTTCCATCCATTGTTTAAATTTATGATGAAATACGGTGTACTCTTCCCATGAGTCGCCCACTTCATCTATAAAATCGACACGCACATTTTTATCATTTGGATTCACCTTTCTTCTTCTTTTATAAACCGGCATAAACACGGGTTCAATTCCTGATGTTGTTTGTGACATCAAAGAGGTGCTTCCAGTTGGAGCAATAGTGAGAAGGGCAATATTGCGGCGACCATATTTTTGCATGTCTTCAAAAAGTTGAGGATCTGCTTCTTTTAAACGCAATACAAATGGATTTTTTTCTTCTCTTTGTGCATTGTAAATTAAAAATGCACCCCGTTCTTGAGCCATTGTCACTGATGAACGGTATGCAGAGAGTGCAAGTGTTTGATGAATTTTCACTGAAAATTCGTTTCCTTCAGGGCTACCATATCGTATTCCTAAAGCGGCTAGCATATCGCCTTCGGCTGTAATACCAACGCCTGTTCTACGCCCTTCTTGTGCTTTATTTTTTATTTCGAGCCAAAGGTTTTTTTCTACTCTTTTTATTTCTACATCTTCTGGGTCTTCTTCTATTTTTTGGAGAATATCATCTACTTTTTCAAGTTCCAAATCAATAATATCATCCATCATACGTTGTGCAAAAGCAACGTGTTTTTTAAAGAGTTCAAAATCAAAACTTGCCTCTTTTGTGAAAGGATTTATTACGTAAGAAAAAAGATTGATTGCTAGAAGACGACAAGAATCATACGGGCAAAGTGGAATTTCACCACAAGGGTTTGTTGAAATTGTTTTATATCCTAAATCGGAGTAGCAATCAGGCAAAGATTCTTTGATGATTGTATCCCAAAAAAGAATGCCGGGTTCAGCTGATTTCCATGCATTATGAACGATTTTATTCCATAATTCTCTTGCTTGAATATTTTTGCTAAACTTAGGCGTTTCACTAAAGATAGGATACTTCTGAGTGTATTCATTATTTTCTTTCACCGCTTTCATAAATGTGTCGTCGATACGAACAGAAATGTTGGCTCCTGTGATTTTTCCTTGTTCTAATTTTGCATTGATAAAATCTTCTGCATCGGGATGGTTAATTGAAACGGAAAGCATCAATGCTCCTCTTCTTCCATCTTGTGCCACTTCTCTGGTTGAGTTAGAAAAGCGTTCCATGAAAGGAACTAATCCAGTCGATGTGAGTGCTGAATTTTTGACAGAAGAACCTTTCGGACGGATATGTGAAAGGTCATGCCCTACTCCGCCTCTTCTTTTCATCAACTGCACTTGCTCTTGATCTATTTTCATAATACCACCATAAGAGTCACTTTCTCCTTTATTTCCAATCACAAAACAATTTGAAAGCGATGCCACCTGAAATGGATTTCCGATGCCCGTCATAGGGCTACCTTGTGGAATGATATATTTAAAATCTTTTATCAAATCATAAACTTCATCATAAGACAAGGCATTTGGATATTTTGCTTCGATTCTAGAAATCTCTTCTGCAATTCGCTTGTGCATATCAAAAGGCGACTTTTCGTAGAGCCTTCCTTCAGAATCTTTGAGTGCATATTTATTAATCCAAACTCTGGCAGCCAAATCATCCCCTTTGAAATATTTGAGAGATTCTTCAAAAGCTTCTTCATTAGAATAGACCTGTGAATATTTTGATTCTTTTGAAGTTTTCATGTTTTGCAAAAGGTTAAAATTAGTATATAAATCGAAGTGCATGGCTATGTATAATTTAATTATTTTGTTTTAAAATGTTAAAAAAAAGATTCTATAAAGGCCGTGTTCCTGCTTTTCTTTTCTTTAATCTACCTTTCATTTTGAACTTCACCAATCCTTTATATCCTCCATTTAAATTTCAGTTCAAATATAGATAGGGAAAAATAAGATTAAAAAGAGTTTTATCCACCCTATGTTTAAAAATTCAAAAAAGTAATGAAATTGAATAGGTTTGAAAGGATTAATTATTTTTTCACATCCTTTCTCAAAAATTGGGGAGAAATAAATTTTAAAAAATGAAAATCATTTCATTCTTCTCCATTCCCACGGGGCAATTGGGTTTGGCATCGACCATACCCCAATTTTTTGTTTTCGAGCTTGCATTTCTAATGCTGCATACACCTTACTTGTTGAGTATTTTTTAAAATGCCAAGCCAATCCGTTTCTTACAAGTTCTTTGTTTAAATTCGTTCCATCTTCCAAAATAATTTCAGCAATCAAACGCCCATGGCTGTCATATTGGTTGTTGTGAAGCAAATGGATATTTTTTCCAAAGGCTCGTTGTGATACAAATTCCTTTGCACGATTTCCAAAGTCTTGCTTTTTTTCAGGACAATCAACATGAGCAAATCTCACCGTTAGAGGTGTTTGATTCACTAAGATAACAAAAGTATCTCCGTCCTTAATTTTTATCACTTTATAACTCCCTGTGCTTGGCAGTTTGATAATTTCTTTTCGACTTTCTTTTGTGATTGATTTTTGAGCAAAAAGAGTCTCTTCTTTTAAAACAAAAAAGGATAGAGTTAATAAAAAGAAAATTCTTAATCTGATGATATGAAAGAATCTATTCAACGTCCAAAATTACATCATTTTGATCGACCATCGTTCCATCTTTCAAAACGATTGATTTTATTTTCATGACTTTGGGTGCATTCACAGTACTTTCCATTTTCATTGCTTCTATGACAAATAAAGGGAATCCAGCTTGCACTGTTTCGCCTTCTTTCACCAACACTTTTGATAAACATCCTTGCAATGGAGCTCCCAGCTCCGTTTCTCCATTTTTCACTTTTCGGTGTTCTACTTTCGTCGATTGGATTTTTTTATCTTTAATTTTTAAATATCGATTAGCTCCATTTAATCCAAAGGACACGGTTCTCATTCCATCATCATCTGGCAACGACACATACCTCAATGTCACATGAATGACTTTCCCTTTTGCAATAGGGATTTGAATTTCCTGACCGGGTGACAGTGGGTAAAAGAAAGAGGTAGTCGGCAAAATATCCACTCGCCCAAATTGTGTGAGATGGGAATAATATTCCTCATACACTTTAGGAAACATCTGATAAGATAAAAAATCTAAAAAGTTTGATTTTGGAAATTTTTCTATAAAAATTTGAAAGGCATTTTCAAGCTCGATATCTGGCAAAATAAATGCTTTAGGCTCTGTATGATCAGTCGAATTTTTCAACACAATTTTGCGAAGTTTTTCAGGAAATCCTCCATAAGGAATTCCGATTTCTCCTTTGAAAAAGCCGATTACAGATGCTGGGAATGAATGGCTTTGATTTTCGTCTAAAATATCGGTCGCAGTAAGATGATTTGCTGTCATAAACAAAGCCATATCTCCTACTACTTTACTACTTGGTGTCACTTTGACAATATCTCCAAAAAGCTCATTCACCACTTTGTAATTTGTCTTGATTTGTGAAAGTTGTTCACCAAGTCCAACGCCTTCTGCTTGTTGCCTTAGGTTAGAATATTGTCCACCCGGAATTTCATTTTCATAAACCTCTGCAGTCGAAGATTTCAAGTCTGATTCAAAAGGATAATACCGATCTCTCACGATATCCCAATAATCCGAATGATTATTTAAAGCTGCTAAGTTCATGTTTTTATTTTCTCTTGGATGACCTTCTAGAATAGCCACTAAAGAGTTTAAATTTGGCTGAGAGGTAGTGCCACTGAAAGAAGCAATCGCACAATCAATCGTATCCACCCCGGCATCAATGGCTTTTAAGTATGTAGCAATTTGAGTTCCTGCCGTATCATGTGTATGTAGTGCAATCGGCATTTGAACGGCTTCTCTTAATGAGGCTATCAACACTTCTGCCGCTTGGGGTTTGAGCAGCCCAGACATGTCTTTTATTGCAAGCATTTGAGCACCAGAATCTTCAATCCTTTTTGCAATATCAATATAGTATTGAAGGTTGTATTTATTATTTTCTTTTCGCAACACATCACCCGTATAACACACAGAGGCTTGAGCTATTGAGTTTGTATATTTTGAGACATATTCAATTGCAGGCACCATTGATTCCAAATTATTGAGCGAGTCAAAAATTCTAAAAATATCGATTCCATTGTGAGCAGCTTCTTCAATAAATTTTTGAATAATATTTTTTGGATATGATGAATAGCCAACCGCATTACTTCCTCTGAAAAGCATTTGCAATAAGATATTAGGCATTGCTTTTCTGATTTTTTGCAAACGTTCCCAAGGACATTCATGTAAGAAACGCAAAGCAACATCAAACGTAGCACCACCCCACACTTCAGAAGAAAAAATTCCAAAATGTTGTTGTGAAAAACTGGGTGCTGCTTTCAAAATATCTTCGGTTCTCATACGAGTAGCCACTAATGATTGGTGAGCATCTCGATAGGTTGTATCTGTAAATAAAATTTGTTGGCTGCTCCTAATTTGCTTCATCAATTCATCTCTTCCTATTTGGTCAAGCTGAGTTTTAAATCCGTCCGGAATTGGCATTGTAGGATTAAAAAAAGGAGGGCGATCATTTCTAAATTTTTTAGATGGATCATAGTTTTTTACATCAGGATGCCCATTCACAACTACTTGCCCAAGATAGTTCAACAGTTTAGTTGATGAATCTTTTAGTTTTCTTAGTTCAAATAAATCAGGATGGTCTTCTATAAAGTTGACATTACACATTCCTTTTCTAAAAATTTCATGGCTGATAACTTTTTCTAAAAATAAAATATTGGTACTCACCCCTCTGATTCTAAATTCAGATAATGCACGAAGCATTCTTTGGGAAGTCCCGCCCAGCGTACGACCTGAGGCAGTAAGCTTAACAATCATTGAATCAAAGAACGGTGAAATTTTCATTCCTTGATAAGCTGAACCTTCATCAATTCTGATTCCATATCCACCCGCATTTCGATAGGCAATGAGTGTATTATAATCGGGTTTAAAATTATTTTCAGGGTCTTCTGTTGTGATACGACATTGAATTGCATAGCCATTTATTTTTAGACTTTCTTGATTCGGGATATGAATGCGAGGGTCTGATAATAGAATATTTTGAGCAATTAAAATTTGACTTCGCACGATGTCGATATTAGTAATTTCTTCTGTAATCGTATGCTCCACTTGAATTCTAGGATTCACTTCGATGAAATAAACATTGCCCTTTTGATCCACCAAAAACTCGACTGTGCCTGCATTATTATAATTTACTTTTTTAGCTATTTGAATTGCATAATCGTAAACTTCATTTTTGATTTTTTGAGAAAGATTAGGTGCTGGTGCAATTTCAACTACTTTTTGGAATCGACGTTGAACAGAGCAATCTCGTTCAAATAAATGAACAATATTTCCTGCATTATCAGCAAGGATTTGCACTTCGATGTGCTTAGGTTTTTCAATATATTTTTCGATAAAAATGGTTCCATCTCCGAAGGCTTTTTTGGCTTCTCTGCTTGCTTCATAGAATGCGTTTTTCACTTCTTCTTTTTTTCGGATGACTCTCATTCCTCTACCACCTCCGCCAGCTGCGGCTTTCAAGATAATAGGAAACCCAATTTTTTCAGCAATATCATCAACAGTATCTATTTCACTTTCATTAATTATAGCATCTTCTATCACTGGAATATTGACAGAGCGTGCTAGTTTTTTGGCTGCAATTTTATCACCAAGTTGTTCCATAATTTCTGGTGATGGCCCAACGAATACAATGTTTTCTTCGCGACAACGCCTTGCAAATTCTACATTTTCACTTAAAAATCCATATCCGGGATGTATAGCATCCACTTGATTTTCTTTTGCAATTTGAATAATTTGTTCGATATCCAAATACGGTTTAAGTGGCTCGTCATTTTCTCCAATTTGATATGCTTCATCGGCTTTGTAGCGATGCATCGAAAATCGGTCTTCATAAGTATAAATGGCTACAGTGGTAATGCCAAGTTCTGCGGCGGCTCTCATTACTCGAATCGCTATCTCACCGCGGTTTGATATTAATATTTTTTTAAACATTCTATTTTCTTTTTGATTGGTTTTTATATTTCAATAATGCATCTAAATCCTCTTGATGAATAATATGATTCTGCTCCATTGTGAAACGTGAATACATGTTGGTATCTTCTTTCGCAAAACAATGCTCCTCCTAATTTTCGAATATCATCAGGGGTCAAAATCCAACTGGAAGTTTTTAAATCAAAAGGGGCTAACGTTTGAAGAAATCGATATTGTGACTCATCTAAGAGCTGAGCTCCTATTTCTTTAGCAAATTCGATAGCATTGAAAAGGGGCTTGTTGTTTTTTCTTTTATCGAGTGCTTCTTGATCATAGCAGCAACTTCTTCTTGCGAGTGGACTTTCTTGTGAGCAGTCGCAAAAAGTATATTGATTGGTTTCGTTATTCATTTTTATCAAATTGGGCTCCCCACCGGTTTTTTCCATTTGAAAAAGAGCCCGGCATTTTTTATCCTGTTTTGATAATATTGTTTCAATCGTTTGCCATGAAACTTTTGATTGAATATAATTGATTTTATCAAACCTATTTTTCAATTTTTCTATTAAAGAATCGAACTCCTGTGAAGTGAGTTTTTTCTTTTTTTCAATCATAGATATGTAGCATTGTGTTTGAGGGTAAACAAAGAATTTCGTTCAGCAAATTTATTTTTAGATGATAAATAAATCTACAAAATCATTTACGTTCATGTCAACAACGCCTTCGTAGCTCAATGTTTTTTCAGAAATTTTTCTTTGTTGTTTTTCAGCAAACATTCTTGCGAGGTTGATTTTATATTTTTTAATTAATTCAGGAATACCTTCGTTTCTTCTTCGTTTGTGTCCGATAGGATATTCCACAATCACTTCATCCAAAATTGTTCCGTCATTAAATTCCACAGTTAGAGCATTTGCAATCGAGCGTTTTTCTGGGTCGTGATAATCTTTTGTGAATTGAGGATCTTCGATGCAATTCATTTTATCCCTTAGCGAGTCGATGCGAGGATCGGCGGCAATTTTGTCTTCATAATCAGCGGCTGTGAGTCGTCCATAAATTAAAGGAACTGCAATCATGTATTGGATGCAATGATCACGATCAGCAGGATTATTTAAAGGACCTTTTTTATCAATAATTCTGATAGCCGCTTCGTGAGTTCGGATAGTGATTTTTTGAATGTCATCTGTCGATTTTCCTTTTTCGTTTAAAAGATGATGAATGGTCATTGCCGCTTCTACTGCTGTTTGTGAGTGAAATTCGGCTGGGAACGAAATTTTAAAAAGGACATTTTCCATTACATAACTTCCATAAGGTCTTTGAAATTTAAATTCATTTCCTTTGAAAGAGACATCATAAAACCCCCATGTTTTAGCGGTTAAAACGGAAGGATATCCCATTTCGCCTGTTTGTGCAATCAATGCTAATTTGACAGCTCTTGAAGTAGCATCACCAGCAGCCCATGACTTTCTACTTCCAGTGTTTGGAGCATGTCGATAAGTGCGGAGAGATTGACCGTCCACAAATGCTAATGAAATGGCATTGATAAGCTCATCTCTTGTCAAACCGATTAATTTTCCGACAACTGCCGTAGATGCAATTTTCACTAACATCACATGATCAAGTCCTACTTTATTAAATGAGTTTTCAAGAGCAATCACTCCTTGTATTTCGTGAGCCATAATCATTGCCTCTAAAACTTGTTTCATTTTTAAAGGGGCTTTATTTTCTGCGATATTGGTTCGAGATAACCAATCTGCAGTGGCTAAGATACCGCCCAAATTATCTGAAGGGTGTCCCCATTCGGCGGCAAGCCAAGTGTCATTAAAGTCAAGCCAACGAATGATAGCTCCGATATTGAAAGCGGCTTGCACGGGATCTAATTGAAAAGGAGTTCCAGGTACTTTTGCTCCATTGGGAACGATGGTCCCTTTGACGATGGGTCCTAAAAGTTTTGTACATGCGGGATAAGTCAATGCTTCTAACCCGCATCCTAGGGTATCTAGAAGGCAGTAGTGAGCTGTTTCCCACGCTAATTTATTTTCGATTTTATAATTGAGTACATAGTCTGCAATATCGACTAATACTTGGTCTGGTTGTGGTCTTTCGTTTGAGATATGAGATGACATTAATTGTATTTTTTGATTTTTAAAAGTTAAATTATCTTGTTTTTAGCTGAGTAAATTTTCGATTATTTGGTCCAACGTAATTTGCACTTGGGCGAATGATTTTTCCATCTTCCCTTTGTTCAATAATGTGAGCACTCCAGCCGGTTACTCTTGAAATGACGAAAAGTGGAGTGAACATGAGTGTAGGAATTCCCATGCGGTGGTATGACACGGCAGAGAACCAATCGAGGTTTGGAAACATTCTTTTTTCTTGCCACATTATTTTTTCAAGTCTTTCTGCCACTTTAAATAAAAGCATATCATCTGCTTCTTTTGATAGTTTTTTAGCAATATTTTTTATGACTACATTTCTTGGATCAGAGATTGTGTAAACAGGGTGTCCAAAACCGATAATAACTTCTTTATTTTCTAATCTTCTTTTAATATCTTCTTCTGCTTGGTCAGGAGAGTTGTATCGACTTTGAATATCAAAAGCCACTTCGTTTGCTCCTCCATGCTTAGGACCTCTTAAAGCTCCGATTCCACCTGTAATAGCAGAATACATATCAGAACCAGTGCCTGCAATGACACGACATGTAAAAGTAGAAGCGTTAAACTCATGTTCGGCATATAATATCAATGAGGTTTCCATTGATTTCACCCATGATTGAGATGGTTTTTCCCCATGTAATAAGTGTAAAAAATGTCCTCCAACTGTATCGTCATCTGTTTCTACTTCTATTTCTCTTCCATTTTGAGAATAATGATACCAATAAAGCAAAGCTGATGAGTATGAAGCTATCAGTTTATCAGCAATGTTTCTAGCTCCGACTACGTTATGGTCATCTTTTTCTGGCAATAAACTTCCTAAAGCGGAAGTGTAAGTTCTCAAGACATCCATGTGATGAGTGTGAGCCGGAATTCTTTGAAGAATTTCTTTGATTGGTTGTGGTAAACCTCTTAATGATTTCAATTTTTGGATATAGGATTTTAATTGAGAATCTGTAGGTAATTCTCCGTATATCAATAAATAAGCTGTTTCTTCAAAACTTGCTTTTCCGGCGATATCTAAAATATCATATCCTCGATAGTGTAAATCATTTCCACTTTTTCCGACACTACAAAGTGCAGTATTTCCAGCGGCTACACCAGAAAGTGCAACGCTTTTTTTAGGTTTGAAAGTTGTTTTTGTGTCTTTAATATTTGTCATTTTCTATTGTTTTTAAAAAGTTCATCTAATTTTTGTTCGTAAGCATGATAGCCTATATTTTCATAAAGTTCACTCCTTGTTTCCATAGTGTCAAGCACGTTTTGTTGAGTACCTTCATTTCGGATATGTTCATATACATTTTTGGCTGCTTTATTGGCTGCTCTAAAGGCAGACAAAGGATAGAGAATAAGCTCTACACCAGCTTCTTTGAGTTCATCCACGGTGTACATTTTAATCATTCCAAACTCGGTAATATTTGCCAACACCGGCACTCCTGTAGCTTTTGTAAATTCTTTATAATAATGCAAATCGGGAACAGCCTCAGCAAAAATAAAATCAGCACCGGCCTCTTTGTATGCGACGGCACGTTCGATTGTTTTTTCAAATCCTTCATTCGCAAAAGCATCAGTGCGTGCACCTATGACAAACTGGTCATCAGTGCGAGCGTCAACAGCTGCTTTGATTCGGTCAACCATTTCCTCTTTAGAAACGATTTCTTTACCGGGTCTGTGTCCGCATCGTTTTGCCCCTACTTGATCTTCAATATGCAAAGCCGCGGCACCTGCTTTGATAAGCGATTTTACGGTTCGAGCAACGTTGAAAGCAGAAGATCCAAATCCGGTATCTACATCAACGAGCAAAGGCAAATCACATACGTTTGTAATACGATTGATGTCAATTAAAACATCCTCTAAAGTAGTAATACCCAAGTCGGGGATACCCAAAGAACCGGCAGCCACTCCACCTCCAGAAAGATAGATAGCATTAAATCCTGCATGTTTTGCTAAAAGAGCATGGTTTGCATTGATTGTTCCAACAATTTGTAAAGGGTTTTCATTTTTCATTGCCTCTCTGAATAAGGCTCCGGGTGTTTTATTATTTGTTATTTTCGTCATTCCTTCGTTCAAAATACGTTTTAAATTCATTTAAAAATGCTAAAAAGCTTAAAATTGAGTTCAAAATTAGGACTAATAAAGTTATTTCACAATGTTTTTAAAAATTTATTCAAAAATGGAGCTTAGAAAATGTAAAATCCTGAAAAGTCATGGCAAAATGGTGAAAATGGGATTTTTTTAAAAAAATAAAATCTAAATAAATTTGAATTTTAAAAGAAAGTTATTCAATTAAAATTGTAGATTCGAAAACATAAAAATTAAGTTTGCTAAAAAGAATATCGCAAAACTTTTTTTTGAGATATGCTGGTGGAAAAACTCAGCTGATTAATGAAATTTCATCTTCAAACTTCTAATTAAATAATCAATTCATTTTTTAAGTGGGATGTTTTATACCTATTGAAAATTCATTGCTGATTTTTTTGATTTACAAGATTTTCATTCAACTTTTTATATTCTTACAGCAATAGAATGGAGAAGAGAATTTGAGAAAAGCTTCTCGTTGTGCCCCCAAAGGGAAAAAATCGAATTAAATTAATCGATTATTATTTTCACTCAACACTACACTAGAAGTTTTAAGTGAAACAAAATTGACACATTATTAAAAAGTAAAACATAAAAAATTACTTGTAATCAATCTTGCAAATTAATTTGGCTTTTTCTTGTGTGAAAATATTATCGGTTGAATAAAATTGAAATCCATTTATTGTATGTATCGAAAAAAACTATCATTTTTCAAAGTCAACTGAATTGCTTTGGCTACCATTTCCGCACAATATAATTTATCATTAGTCTTTAAATCAAATTGCATATCAAACGGTATTTCTTTTTTATATAAAGAATCTACAATGAACTTGAGAAGCTGCGTTTCGTGTGAAGTAAACGAAAAATCGCAGATACCAAATCCTGTATTATCTTTTGGTGTAATAAAATTTTCAAAGGGTTCCTTTCTTAATTTTTCATCAGGATTATCTTCTCCTCCAATTGAATGAAACACAAACCATTTTCCATTCTCCTCAAAGGCAATCCCACAATGCGAAAACGATTTATCTTGTGTGTTCATCTCTGAAAATAAATGACTGATTACATCATTCCCTCGACGAAATACGACATCTCCATTTTTTAATAATAATTTAGAACTGTCTATTCCTTTTTGTATTGCATCTTTTACTGGATAAGGGTTTGGGCGAGTTGCTACTATTTGTTTTGGTTTATTTTCTCGACAGGAATAGCACAGAAAAACAATAGGAATAAAGAGTAATTTTAATATGAATATTTTTTTTATTTGCCATTAAAATGCTCATCTTTTTTTTGACTCATTTCACTTTCATGATTATATGCTTTGATAATTTCTTTCACTAAGCGATGTCTCACTACATCATTTCCATCGAGTTCGATATGCGTAATCCCTTTTATATTTTTCAAAATACGAATGGCTTTCCCTAGTCCGCTCACTTGGTTTTTGGGTAAATCAATTTGAGTCATATCACCTGTGATAATCGCCTTTGCATTGGGACCAATTCGAGTAAGAAACATTTTGATTTGAAGCTCTGTAGCGTTTTGGGCTTCGTCTAAAATGATATATGCATTATCAAGTGTTCGGCCTCTCATGTAGGCGAGCGGTGCTATTTCGATGATTCTATTTGTCATATAATAATTGAGTTTATCTGGCGGTATCATATCATCTAAAGTGTCATAAATGGGTCTGAGATAAGGGTCGATTTTTTCTTTTAAATCGCCGGGTAAAAAACCGAGGCTTTCACCGGCTTCCACTGCAGGTCTGGTGAGAATGATTTTTTTTACAGATTTATTTTTCAATGCTCTTACGGCCAAAGCCACAGCTGTATAGGTTTTACCGGTACCGGCAGGACCTACTGCAAAAATAATATCGTTCTGTTCAGCACTTTTTACTAAGAGTTTTTGATTCGCCGTTTTAGCTCTCACTACTTTTCCATTTTGTCCAAAAACAATAATATCGTTGTTGATATCCTCCATCAATTTTTCATCAATATTTCCATCTTCATCACCTAATATTTTCAAAAAATAATTTTCAGAAAGGTGCCCATTTCGTTCTAAATATTGAACGATTAATTCAATTTTTTCTTTTGCTTGATTGACCTCTATTGCTTGCCCCGATAGCTTGATAAATGAGCCTCTCGACAATATTTTTAGTAAAGGGTACTTTTTCTTTAAAAGGTCAAACTTGTTATTATTGACTCCAAAAAATTCGATGGGGTTGATTGTTTCAAGGTTAATAATTTGTTCTGTCAAAGTAAAATATTTTGTTTATTGTGATAAGCAATAATATTGAAAAGTATTTATTTTTTCAAAAATGAATATCCACAAATGTTTTTTTGTTATCATAGAATTTTAATTTTAATTTTGAGAAAATTTTTAATAAATTATGGTAATTCAAATTGGACAAAATGCTCCCGATTTTACTTTGTATAGCACCGAAAAAAACAAAGTATCCCTTTCAGATTTTAGAGGAAAAAATGTATTGATTCTATTTTTCCCATTAGCCTTTACTGGCACTTGCACGACAGAACTTTGCTCTATTCGTGACAATATGAACATCTACAACTCTCTAGATGCAGTGGTATTAGGAATTTCTGTAGATTCATTGTTTTCGTTAGACCGATATAAAAAAGATAATAATTACGATTTCCCTATCCTTTCAGACTTCAACAAATCAACTGCTACTGCTTATGGCTGTCTTTATGAAAGCTTTCTTTTTGATATGCAAGGAGTAGGAAAAAGATCATCATTCATCGTTGATAAAGAAGGTAAAATTCAATATGCCGAAATACTTGAAAATGCTGGTGATTTACCAAACTTTGATGCAATTCAACAATGTTTAAAAACGCTAAACGCTTAATATTTAAAATCTGAATTTATATGAAAAAAATTTTCATCTCATTTTGCATCACTTTATTTTACTTTGCAGGGAATGCACAAGTTTTAAATAATTTTGAAAATTGGCACAATTTCACTGGAGGGCTTACCACTCTTTCTATTCCTAATGGTTGGAATGCGACCGACTCTCTCATCTGCACTCTTGGGTTTATGACTAATCCAATAGGGCAGTTTGTACCACAAGTTTCAAAAGAACAGCCGGGTGCTGGGGCATCAGCGACTGCAATAAAAGTAGAAACCAAAAATCAAGCTGAATTAACAGGATTTATCAATGCAGGTCCTATGCCTTGCATGGCTACCAACTCTCAAATTAATGTCGATATAAACAATGGAGATCTTAGTTTTATTGGTGGTACTCCTTGCATGTACGACCCAGTGTATGCAACACTGTGGGTTAAAAACAATCCTATCAATGGCGATTCAACAAGCATCACAATTCTTGCTCTTGACAATTCTGATGGAGATGATAGTCTTGTGTGTTATGCTGACACTGTTTTGGGAGCTACAATTAATACGTTCACTCAAATTACCTTGCCTTTCAAAGGATATAATCCTAATTACAGTACAACTCAATTGAGAGTGCTTATTTCATCAAGTCTTAATTTTGATATTGATACTTTAGGATTTTTCACAGGCTTAAATAATGGCACATGGATTGCCGTAGATGATATTGAAGTAGCAGCACCTAATGGGGTTGTACAATATATTTTATCTTCTAAAAAAGCAAACATTTATCCAACTTTAGTAACAGATAAATTAAATGTCAACTTGCAAGCAAACGATAAAAATATTTACCAGTTTTCTTTATTTGATATTCAAGGTAAAAAAGTACGATCTTTTTCAATCAATAAAGAGTTGAATGTGTTGGATATGCAAAACATGCCAGCAGGAAATTATATCTATAATTTAAGTTTGCAGAACCAATCGGTTCAAACCGGAAAAATTAGTGTTAAGTAAATACTGATTCAAAAAAATGAAAAAAGGAGTGAGTAATATCACTCTTTTTTTTCTGCAAAAATCCATTAAGAATTCAAAAGTATTTTTACACTGATTATGTTGGTGGTAAAATGACAGTACAAAAAATGATTTTATTTATGTTGTAGGGCAGTTACACTATGGAGAAGAGTTTGTTATGGAAATTTTTTTCTTATCGTCATTGTCTAAATTGATATGTGCTTATATACAGCAAAACTAAGTTTAACTATTTTTTGAAGTATTGAAATTCGTGCTTCTAATTAGTCGTGTTTCTTTGTAACCCATTTTCTGTAGTTCTTTTTTTTTTGAACTCTGCAAGTGTCATGATTTTTTTATTTCTACTCAAGGTTTCTAAATCTTTCATCAATGAATATTGCTCCACCCATATATGACTTATTTGAAAGGAATGACATATTTGTATATAATCCTATAATTTTATTTCCAATTTTTATTAATCAAATAAACTCTTAGACCTCATGAAAGCACCCTATTTTTTTTCTGAATTGTATTGGTAGAGAGCATCAATACTTTTTATCTAAATTTTAAAATGTGTGAATTGCGTTTTTTTAAGATATTCACACGATATCCCTCTTTTTTAAAGACACATAGATAACAATGATTTATGGCTGCCTTTAAATACATTAAAGTCCACATGGCCAACAATTCCGTTGACTCTCCCTCTTTCGCTATGTTGCCACATTGCCCAATTTCTCCCCACTTGAGGTGCATTTACATTTCCATAATGGGCAACCCATAAAGGATATTCATCAAATTCTTCTCCAAGATTTTTTTTTGTAAAAAATGTGCCCCTGTATATATGATTGGCTTCTTGTTGTATTTATTTTCTAATACTTTAATGCATTTTTTTTAAAGACTCTCTTATTTTGGAAGGTGGCAGATTGAAATTATCTTCAATATCAATAATTGGTGGCAAATCACCCGATGTCAATTTTGTATTATTAATATAAAATTGAGCTTGACTTTCTGCATCGCAATTAGCACGAAAATAAAAATAAGCTCCTCGTATCAATTTATTTGCTTTTGATTTTTCCCAATTATATTCAAAATGTGGATCTTTTAGTCTCAAGCCTTCAGTAGATTTTATAATCACAAAAGATATTTTTTGCCCTCGATCTCTCATCTTCACAACTTGCCCCCAATCAATCTCAGATTGATACCTCGATACATCTATGCCGTGAATTTCATACCCAGCTGGAATTCTTATTCCAAAATTCGGATATTTAATCACTTTTGTTAGATTTGATTTAAAAGTTTTATAAATTAAGAACAAACATCCAATACTCAATAAGAAATATAAAATTCGAGTTCTCATTAGCCAATTTTAAATTATATCAATTTTATTCCAAATTTAAAATATATTTGACGAATATACGTTATAATCCAAAATGAAATTTTTAAGAAGAGTTTTTGTCTTACTTATCATTACTTCCAAAATTCAAGCACAAGTTGTGGGTGGTGAACATGCTTTTGAATTTTTGAGATTATCTGAAAGTCCTCATTTGAGTGCATTAGGTGGCGTAAACGTGTTGAACCCATCAAGTGATGTGATGATGAGCAATGCGAATCCAGCCTTATTGCGACCTGAATTTCACACTAATCTAGGATTAAATTACAATATTTATTATGCTGGCACTAAAGTGAGTAATCTCTATTATGCACATCATTCTCCGAACATCCATACAACATTTGGTTTGGGGTTGCAATATATTGATTATGGGAATTTTACATTGACCGATAATATCGGAAATATTTTAGGCGATAAAAAAGCGGTTGATTATTGTATTAAATTAAGTGCGTCTAAACAGTATCTCGAAAAATGGCGATATGGTGCTACTTTGAAGTATGCTCAATCATCAATGATTGATAAAAAAGCTGTTGCATTATTGGGAGATGTTGGTGTTGTGTTTGCCGATACAAATGGACAATGGTATATCGGTGCAGCGGTGAAAAATGCAGGGGTTCAATTGAAATCCTATTCTAAAAATATTGGTCAGGAACCAATGCCTTTGGACTTGCAAATTGGGATAATGAAAAAATTTAAAAAAGCTCCATTTGCATTCAGCATATTAGCACATCATCTTTATAAATGGGATATTCGTTATGATAATCCTGCCGACCAAACCGATAATATTTTAGATTTTAGTGGGCAGACAACTGCCAAAGAGAAAAACTATTTTGCTGATAAATTGTTTCGACATTTTGTGTTTGCATTAGATATGAATTTAGGAAAGCGAATTGAGATTAGTGCCGGTTATAATCATTTAAGACGAAGTGAACTGGCTATTTCAGAAAAAAAAGGAGTGTCCGGTTTTTCATTTGGAGCGGGGATTTATCTCAATAAGTTTACGATTCATTATGCTCAATCCTACTATCATATTGTAGGAGCTTACAACGAAATTGGTATTAATTTTTCACTCAATCAATTATTTGGATTAGGACATTTTGGTGAAAAAATTAATTGGAGTGAAAAATATGCTCACGCATACTATTAATTTTTATTGGGTAAGTTCCTTTTAACCCAGATTACGCAATAGCAAAAAAAACACTTAGATTAGTATCGAAAAATCCAACTGCGTAGCAGTAGAAAAAAAAGTA
>LNFQ01000032.1 GCA_001567165.1 Bacteroidetes bacterium OLB11 | reverse complement strand
AATGGATACGTTAAACTTTCAGCTCTCGGTGGTACACCTGCCTACCATTATTGGTATGATAATATAACTCCTCGCACTAATCCAGAGTTTATCGATCTGGCTGTTGGTGATATTCGCTTTTATGTAGAAGATGCCCATGGTTGCCTAGATTCAATAGACACCCATTTGTCACAACCCGATTCTTTACTAAGCATTACATTAATTCCACATGATGCAACTTGCAAAGGCAATAACTTAAACGGCTCTATTGAAGCACAGGTAACAGGTGGAGTGCCTCCGTATAGTTATGAATGGGACATTTATCCAAGGCAATATACTCAAATCGCCACTGGCTTAGCATCAGGAGTTTATACAGTTGTAGCAACAGATGCCAACGGATGCATCACTGCAAGTCAATCACCAGCAATTTGGAATTGACCTGCTCGTTATATATGCCAACCGCTTTCACGCCTAATGGAGATGGCAAAAATGATATCTATCGAATGTTAGATTATTGTGGGGGAGTAATCTTAGGAGAATTTAAAATCTTTAACCGTTGGGGCTTGGAAGTGTTTAGCACAAGAGACCTAAGAGAAGGTTGGAATGGCGACTATAAAGGGCAACCACAAAATGGAGATGTTTATAATTATGTCATCATATATCAGTGTAACGAAAAAGGAAATATCACCCAAAAAATTTCCAAGGGAGATTTTGTATTAATCCGGTAAACAAACTAAAATATCAAAAAAAGGAGTGAAATACTCCTTTTTTTTTTGAAAAAAAAATACTTACTTTTGAAAATTGTTAAATAATAATATGAAGATAGAGATTACAGGAGGCGATTTAAAATTAAGAGAGTTTTATCAAATCATCTATGAAAATGCAGAAGTCGTTCTAAATAAAAATGGATTAAATGAAATAGACAAATGCTACAAATTCCTAAGAGAATATTCCGAAAAAAAATTAATATATGGTATCAACACTGGTTTTGGCCCGATGGCTCAGTATCGAATCAAAAATGAAGATAGACTCAGTCTGCAATTTAATCTGATTAGAAGCCATGCAAGCGGATGTGGTGAAGTATTACGCCCTGATTTTTTAAAGGCAACATTGGTTGCAAGACTTTCCAGTTTGATGAAAGCCCGTTCAGGTATTCACCGAAACACAGTAGAGCTCATTCGTGATTTTGTTAATCATAATATTCTACCTGTCATTTTCACTCATGGTGGAGTCGGTGCCAGTGGCGATTTAGTGCAACTTGCCCACCTTGCACTTTGCTTAATTGGAGAAGGTGAAGTGATATACCAATCCAAACAACAAAATACAAAAACGGTATTGCAAAAATTAAAAATTAAGCCCCTCGAAGTTCATATCAGAGAAGGGCTATCTTTGATGAATGGCACATCTTGCATGACTGGTATCGGAATGATAAATATTGTGATGAGCTATCGATTAGCAAAATGGGAAATGCTGATGAGTGCGATGGTTAACGAAATTTCTGAAGCTTATGACGACCACATCTCTAAAGAATTAAATCAAGTAAAACCACATTCGGGACAACAACAAGTCGCAACAGCATTACGTAAAATTTTGAAAGGAAGTAAGCTTCTGAAAAATAGACACGAACATCTTTACGATAAAGAAGTATTGGCAGATGTCCTTGATGAAAAGGTGCAAGAATATTATAGTTCACGTTGTCTGCCACAAATAATAGGTCCAATATGGGAAACCATTTCTCATGCTGAAAAAATATTAACCGAGGAAATTAATTCTGTCAATGATAATCCAGTGATTGACTACCAAAATGGGAATATCTTTCACGGCGGAAACTTTCATGGAGACTACGTTTCACTTGAAATGGATAAACTGAAAATTGCGATAACAAAGCTGTCTATGCTTGCAGAACGTCAATTAAATTATTTACTCAATCATAATTTAAATCAAAAATTAGCTCCATTTATAAATCTTGGAAAATTAGGGTTAAATTTTGGATTGCAAGGAATGCAATATACTGCAACCTCTACTGTTGCCGAAAATCAAACCCTAAGCAATCCAATGTATATCCACAGTATTCCAAATAATAATGATAATCAAGACATAGTCAGCATGGGGGCTAACTCTGCATTGTTGTGCAACAAAGTGATTGAAAATTCATTCGATGTGTTGGCAGTTCACTTGATTGCAATATGCCAAGCAGTAGATTATAGAGGTATTCAAAATAAGCTAGCTCCAATCACGAAAAGTGTTTATGATACTGTTCGAAAATTGTGTCCAAAATTTGTACTTGAAGATAAAGCACGATACCCAGAACTAGCCAAAATTAGGCAATACATTTCCGAAACAGATTTGTACTAAGAAGGGCTTTTAGTTCAATAAAATTTCATTAATTAAGATGCTATCAATTTCTATTGAAGCCTTTTCCCCAAATGAATCATTGGGTGCTTTGATATAAATAATATCTATTTTAAATGAATTGCAATTTCTCAAAAAGCACATTATAATTTTCTTATCACTCAATTCTATAAAAAAACTTCATACTCCTAAAATTGCAACTCAGTAGTTTAGTACAAACTAAATAAAAAACTGATTTATAATATTTACGTTAATCAGTGTAACCTTGGCTTTTAGACTAGGATATTTATACTAGGTATGGGGTCAGGTGCATTACCTAAACATTTTCATTTTTTTAATAAAATCTGGAAAATAAAACCCTAATTTAATCCAAAGGCCAAACTATCGCTAAAATTTATTTAGCTATTATCTTGTAATTTCAATTGCCACAGCCACGCCGACTTCATCATGTCTTCTAGTGTATATTTGATTTCCCAACCTAATTTCGATTTTGCCTTTTCATTATCTGCATAAATTGCAGCCACATCCCCTGCCCTTCTTGATTTTATTTCATAGTTCAGCGAAATTTGATTGACTTTTTCAAAAGTTTTGATTGCCTCTATCACGCTTATTCCTTCTCCAGAGCCTAAATTATAAATTTCAATATTTTCTTCATTATTATTTTCTAAAATTCTGTTTAATGCTTTTGTGTGAGCATTGGCAATATCTCCTACATGAATATAATCTCTGATGCAGGAGCCATCTCTTGTATCATAATCATCACCCCAAACATATAATTTTTCGATTAAGCCAATTGCAGTCTGTGTAATAGCTGGCACAAGGTTGTTAGGTTTTCCAATTGGATTATCTCCTATTTCTGCTGAAGGATGAGCCCCTACCGGATTAAAATAACGTAACATAATGACTTTGAAATCTGGATAGCGTTTTACGAAATCAATGAATACTCGTTCCCCCATTTGTTTCGTTGAGGCATACGGACATTCTGGTTTTTCAAGCGGTAAATTTTCTGTAACTGGTAATTGTTTGACATTTCCATAAACAGAGCAGGAAGATGAAAATACAATATTTTGAATATTAAATTCTAGGACACATTTCATTAAATTAATTAAAGAAAACATATTGTTTTCATAATAAAACAAAGGCTGGTCAATGCTTTCAGGAACTGTTTTTAACGCTGCAAAATGGATGATTCCATCAATGATTTTTTCTTGCAAGAATACGTTTCTTAAATCATCAAACTTGCACATATCCACATCATAATTTTTCACTTCGACACCCGTAATATTTTTTATACCTTGCAAGCTACTTGGCATTGAGCGTAAATAATTATCTATTGAAATCACTTCAAACCCATTTTCAATTAAATCAACAATCGTGTGTGAACCAATATATCCGGTGCCTCCAGTTACTAATATTTTTTTCTTCATCTTCATTTTTTATGTCTTTAGATTAAAGGATTGTTTAGAATTTTCTCCATCGTAAATGCTCTAGAACCTTTAATTAAAAAGGCTTGATGAGCAAATTTTTGTTGGTAAAACCAAAAAGTAGCAGCTTCAATATTTTCAAAAAATTGAAAAGAATGTTTTACAAATTTAAAATCACCACCAACTAATATCACTTGATTCCAATGGTATTGCTCCAGTAATGAAATGATGTTTTGATGCTCTTCAATACTGCTTTTGCCCAGCTCCATCATAGCTCCTATAATAACTGTTTTATTGGGATAATCTGTCATCGCAAAGTTTTGAATCGCTAATGACATGCTACTTGGATTAGCATTATAAGCATCAAGAATGATTGTGTTGGTACCTCTTTGTATCAATTGAGATCGGCTATTGTCAGGGGTGTAATTTTGAATCGCTTCTTTTATTTTTTCAATTGAAATATTAAAGCTTCTTCCAATGGCAACAGCTGCCATGATGTTTGGAAAATTGTATTCACCAACCAAATGGGAATGAATAAGTATTTCATTATTGGAGTTCAGAATGGCTATTTTTAAAAAAGGATTATTCTGATAGACTTTTCCAATATATTGTGCATTTTGACTTCCATAAGAAATTTGATGTTGTATGCCTTTTGCCAATTCAGTCAAGTAATCCAAATCATGATTTATATAAATAGTTCCATTTGTTTTTTTGATATAATCATACAATTCTCCTTTGCCTTTTCGCACCCCTTCTATGCCACCAAATCCTTCTAAATGGGCTCGTCCGCAATTATTAATCAGTGCATGTGTTGGTTCTGCAATTTGACAATAGGAAGCAATTTCTTGTTGATGATTTGCCCCCATTTCAATAATTGCTATTTGAGCATCTTTTTTTATTTTAAGTAAGGTCAAAGGAATACCTATATGATTGTTCAAGTTTCCTTCAGTAGCATAAGTTCGATATGATGTTGAGAGTACAATATTTACAAGTTCTTTTGTTGTCGTTTTCCCGTTGCTTCCAGTGATTGCAATAAAAGGAATATCAAATTGGCGACGATGAAAATTAGCTAATTTTTGTAAGGTGCCTAGACAATTTTCTACATAAATAAAATGCGGATTATCGGCTAATGCTGGATTATCTATGATTGCATAAGCTGCTCCCTTTTTCAATGCATCTTCGGCAAAGCGATTACCATCAAAATGCTCTCCTTTTAGGGCAACATAAATATCTCCATTTTTGAGTTTTCTCGTGTCTGTTTGTATGCTTGGATACTTTAAATATATTTGATAAATCTCTTCAATATTCATTTCGTAAAATTATAAATAATATTAGAGTTTTTTTCAATGAAACATTGCAATTTGAAATTTGATACTAAAATTTTTTTCAAAAAAAAAATCTAAATACATTTAACATCGTTATTTGTATTTAGATTTTTTGATTTGTTAGAAGTAAACGATATTACTTATTCAGATTTTTACGAATTATGTTTAATGCTCCACCAGCTTTAAACCATTCGATTTGTTGTTCATTGTAAGAATGTTTTACTTTAAGAATGTCTTTAGTACCATCTTTATGATTCAATACTATTTGTAAATTTTTACCCGGTGCCATAGTTGTTAATCCTTCTATGTCAAAAATATCATCTTCTTGAATTTTGTCATAGTCTGCTTTATCAACGAAAGTGATTGCTAACATTCCTTGTTTTTTAAGGTTTGTTTCATGAATACGAGCGAAAGATTTTACCAGCACGACTTTCACTCCAAGATGTCGAGGTTCCATGGCGGCATGTTCTCTTGACGAACCTTCTCCATAGTTTTCATCACCGACTACGATACTTCCCACTCCTGCTGCTTTATAAGCTCTTTGTGTTTCAGGAACTGGGCCATATTCTCCAGTTAGTTCATTTTTTACTAAATTAGTTTTATCATTAAATGCATTCACTGCACCTATCAATAAATTATTAGAAATGTTATCTAAGTGTCCTCTAAATTTCAACCATGGTCCGGCCATACTGATATGATCGGTTGTACATTTTCCTTTTGCTTTGATTAAAAGTTTTAAGCCTTTCAAGTCTGTTCCCTCCCATGCGTTGAATGGATCTAGCAATTGCAAACGATTACTTGTTGCAGCTACTTGAACTTGCACATTAGAGCCATCTTCGGCAGGTGCTTGATATCCAGGATCTTCTACAGCGAAACCTCTTGTTGGCAATTCATCTCCACTTGGAGGGTCTAATTTCACTTGTTCTCCTTTATCATTTAGGAGTGTGTCTGTCATTGGATTAAAGTTTAAGTCACCAGCAATAGCAAGTGCAGTCACGATTTCAGGACTTGCAACAAATGCGTAAGTGTTCGGATTTCCATCAGCACGTTTTGCAAAATTTCTGTTGAATGAATGTACGATTGTATTTTTTTCTTGCTTTTCAGCTCCCATTCTTGCCCACATTCCAATACAAGGTCCACAAGCATTTGCAAATACTTTGGCTCCTATTTTATTAAATACATTTAAAAATCCATCGCGTTCTATTGTGAATCGAATTTGTTCTGACCCCGGACTGATTGTAAATTCTGCTTTACTAACTAATCCTTTTTCACTCACTTGTTTTGCTAAGCTCACAGCTCTTGAAATGTCTTCGTAGCTTGAGTTTGTACAACTTCCAATCAAACCTACTTCTACTTTTGAAGGCCAAGCATTTGCTTTAATAGCCTCTTTCATTTTTGAAATCGGGGTTGCTAAATCGGGAGTAAAAGGTCCGTTTAAATGGGGTTCTAGTTCATCCAAATTGATTTCTATGACTTCGTCAAAAAAGGATGTTGGGTTTTCATAAACTTCAGGATCGCCTGTGAGGCAGTCTTTCACAGCATTTGCAGCATCGGCAACATCAGCTCTACCTGTTGCTCTCAAATAGCGTTCCATGCTATCATCATAACCAAAAGTGGATGTTGTAGCTCCAATTTCTGCACCCATATTACAAATAGTGCCTTTACCAGTACAGCTGATACTTTTTGCACCATCACCAAAATATTCAACAATTGCATTAGTACCTCCTTTTACGGTTAATAATCCTGCTACTTTTAAAATAATATCTTTAGGTGCTGCCCATGAGCTGAGTTTTCCCGTGAGTTTTATTCCGATAACTTTCGGCATAAGGAGTTCCCAAGGTAAACCAGCCATCACATCGCAAGCATCAGCACCCCCAACACCAATAGCAACCATTCCTAATCCTCCAGCATTAACAGTGTGAGAGTCTGTACCAATCATCATTCCACCGGGGAATGCGTAATTTTCTAGAACAATTTGGTGAATAATGCCGGCTCCGGGTTTCCAAAATCCGATTCCATATTTATTTGAAACAGAGCTAAGAAAATCAAATACTTCTTTACTTTCTTGATTTGCAAATTCTAAATCTTTTTGGCTTCCTTCTTTTGCTAAAATTAAGTGGTCGCAATGGACAGTACTTGGCACTGCTACTTTTGGTCTTCCGGCTTGCATAAATTGCAAAAGGGCCATTTGAGCAGTTGCATCTTGCATAGCAACTCTATCGGGGTTGAAATCCACATACGAATTTAGTCGTGGATAATCCTTTAGCTCCATGCTTTTATCTAAGTGAGCATATAATATTTTTTCGGTTAAAGTAAGTGGACGACCCAATTTTTGACGTGCTTCACTCACCTTTTGAGGGTATTTTGAATAAACCTCTTTAATCATATTTATATCGAAAGCCATATTCGTTTTTTTTAATGAGGCACAAAGTTACGAATTAGAAAGGTTATTTCTAAAAATAAAGATAAAAAACTTATTTTATGAAGTCCCAAATATGGTTATTTTTTATAAAAATCGTATTTCCTTTTATAGTTGCTTTTCATAATCTAAGCGGGTTACCTTGTTGATTCCATCAAGTTCTTCGAGTTTTTTGCAAAGATTATCGAGTTGCTCTTTATGATTCACAAATATTTTTATAGTTCCTTCAAAAAGCCCGTCTTTAGAATCAATACTCATGCTACGCATATTCAATTTTAATTCTCCTGACACGACATTTGTGATTTTATTGATGACCCCAACATCATCAATTCCATTAATTTTCACTCCTGATAAAAATGATATTTCTTTGTTTTTTGCCCATTTGGCTTTAATCACTCGATGCCCATAGTTGGATAGTAGAGTAGCTGCATTGGGGCAATTTGTACGATGAATTTTTAATCCTTCACCAGATGTGACGAATCCAAAAACATCATCACCTGGAATCGGTTGGCAACAATTTGCTAATTTATACTGTACTTTATCTCCGCTTTCTCCAAACAAAATCAATTCATAATCTTTTGCTGAAACTTCTTTTTCTGGATTACCAATAGCTTGTTGGAAATCTTTTTTAAAATCTTTATTTTCTGCTTGAGTAAAAACTAGTTTATCATTTTGAAATTGTAAAGTATTGAGGTCTCTAAGGTCAAAAGATTTCATTGCAATCGCATAATGTAAATCCAAAGGGGAAGCAAATCGATAAAAATTAGCCAAGTCATTCATGATATTATTTGCGATTGGAATATTTAGCGATTCTAGTTTTTTCTCTAGAGCTAATTTTCCTTCTTGAGCCACCACTCTTTTATCTTCTCTTAAATAATATTTGATTCTCGATTTGGCTTTTGCTGATTTTACAAGTTTCAGCCAATCTTCATTTGGTTTTTGTTTTTTAGAGGTGATAATTTCGATTTGATCTGCATTTTGCAAAACGTGGCTTAAAGGAACAAGCTTGTAATTGACTTTGGCTCCAATGCAATTTTTCCCTAACTCAGAGTGTATAGCAAATGCAAAATCAAGAGCAGTAGAACCCGAAGGTAGCATTAACATATCTCCTCTTGGTGTATAAACATATATTTCATCCTGAAGGATATCGCTTTTTAAATCATGAATAAAATCAAGCGTGCTGCTATCAGGATTTTTAAGAATCTCACTAATTTGTTTTAGCCATTCATCAATTTTTGATTCACTGGTTGTTTTTCCTTCTTTATATTTCCAGTGAGCAGCAAGCCCTTTTTCGGCAATTTCATTCATTCGTTCTGTCCTAATTTGAACTTCAACCCACTTTCCACCATTTCCCATTACAGTGACATGCAAAGCAGTATAGCCATTGCTTTTGGGGTCTGAAATCCAGTCTCTTAATCGTTCTGAATTGTATTTATGTAAGTTAGTAACAACTGAAAAAACGCCCCAGCAATCTTTAGTTTCATCTTTCGAATTTTTCAAAATGATTCGTATTGCAAACAGGTCATAAACTTGCTCAAATGAAACATTTTTTGTTCTCATTTTATTGAGGATTGAACTAACTGATTTTGGTCGGCCATAAATTTCAAATTCATATCCATTTTTTTCTAGTTCTTCTTTGATTGGCTTAATAAATTCATTAATATATTTTTTTCGTTCTCTTTTTGAATTATCTAATTTTTCTATAATAGCTTGATACGTGTCATTTTCCGTGTATTTGAGCGTTAAGTCTTCTAGTTCCGATTTGATTTCATAAAGTCCGAGTCGATGAGCAAGTGGTGCATAGAGATAAGAAGTTTCAGAAGCAATTTTTAATTGCTTTTCACGACTCATGCTGTCAAGCGTTCTCATATTGTGTAAACGGTCGGCAATTTTAATCAAGATAACACGTGGGTCATCAGCAAGAGTAAGAAGTATTTTTTTAAAATTTTCTGCTTGTTGCGTGGTGTTTCTAGTTTCTACAACCGAAGATATTTTGGTGAGGCCTTCAACAATACGAGCAGTCAAAGTTCCAAATTCCATTTCTATTTCATCTAAGGTTACTTCTGTATCTTCCACCGTGTCATGAAGCAATGCACAAATAACAGATGTAACACCTAAGGAAATTTCTTCTACAACAATTTTTGCAACAGCCAAAGGGTGCAATATATATGGCTCTCCTGACTTTCTCCTCATATCTTTATGGGCTTCTGCAGCTATTTCAAAAGCTCTCCTGACAAGCCTTTTATCTCCTTTTTTGAGTTTAAGTTTTAAAGCTCTTAGTAAAGAGCGGTATTCTCTTAAAATTAATTTTTTCTCTTCTTCTTCGTTAAGATTATACGATTCTAGTGCTTTCATTTTTGACAAAATAAAGTTAGATATTTTTAATAAATTCTCAAAATTTAATAAAAATAAACTCATTAAAAAAACACGTTGTACTTTTATAAAATGAAGTTATATGTTGTTCCCACTCCCATTGGCAATTTAAAAGATATTACTTTGAGAGCTTTAGATGTTTTGAATGATGTTGATATTATTTTGGCTGAAGACACAAGAACATCAAAAGTTTTATTGAACCATTATCAAATAAACAAGCCTTTATGGAGCTACCACCAACACAATGAACATTTCATTTTAGTAAAAATTATTAATGAGATTTTAATTGGAAAAAAAATTGCTTTGATTTCAGATGCTGGCACTCCTGCAATCTCAGACCCCGGTTTTTTGCTCGTGCGAGCATGTATTAAGCAAAACATATCAGTTGAATGTCTTCCGGGAGCAACGGCCTTTGTCCCGGCTTTGGTTTTAAGTGGATTTCCGGTTCAACGATTTTTGTATGAAGGGTTTTTACCTTTAAAAAAAGGGCGACAAACTATTTTTAAAAGATGGAATGAAGAAGATAACACAATCGTGTTTTATGAAAGTCCTCATCGATTATTAAAAACCTTAAATGAATTAAAAATATATCTTCATGAACAACGTAGAATTGCGGTTTGTCGTGAGTTGAGTAAAAAAATTTGAAGAAGTGATTAGGGGGACTATTGACGAATTGATTACTCATTTTCAAACTCATCCTCCCAAAGGCGAATTTGTAGTGGTATTGTCTTCTTTTGAGAAAAAACAATAAAGAGGTTGTTGAACATTTAAATATCAAAGTTTTGATTGGCTATTATCATTTCAAATCCATTATTAATAAAACGTTCAACTCCAGGTTTCATTATAAAAAACATTATTTTCTATTTGACAAATCATTAAATCAAATAAAATATCAATAACTTTGCACAACTGCAAGTATGACTATCGCTTTGATAAACTCAAAGAGGAAAGTCCGGACAGCATAGAGCAACATACCATCTAACAGATGGGCTTGCGTTTTTAGCAAGTAAGAAAGTGCCACAGAAAATAACCGTCTTGCTTTATGTAAGATAAGGGTGAAAACGTGAGGTAAGAGCTCACGAGTTTTGATGGTAACATCAAAATTGGGTAAACCTTATGTGCTGAAATGCCAAATAAGTGAGCGTTTGAGAACTGCTCGTTTGATGCTCATGGGTAGGCAGATACATGCAATTGGTAACAATTGTGGTAGATAAATGATAGTCTTCATGTTTGTTAAAACTTGAAACAGAATCCGGCTTATATACTTGCAGTTTTTTTTTCGATAATTTTTAAAAAAAAATTTGGCAAAATAAATTGTTCTATTATCTTTGCACTCCCAAACAATAGAAAGGGAGTGTAGCTCAGCTGGTTCAGAGCATCTGCCTTACAAGCAGAGGGTCCGCGGTTCGAACCCGTGCACTCCCACCTTAAAATCCAAAAGAATTTCTTTTGGATTTTTTCATTTTTTGATTATACAACTACGATTGTTAATTGCAATTTATCTTTCAAAATAGAATGAATAAGCCTTAAAATATATAATTGTATTACATTTGAAATCATTAAAAAAATTAATTCAAAATTCAAAATGATATACAGAATAGCATGGCGATATTTTATTGGTAAAAAATCAACACAAGCTATTCAGCTTATTTCATGGGTGAGTGTTTTAGCAATGGCTATCGGAACAGCTTCCCTTATTTTAGTTTTATCTGTCTTTAATGGGTTTGAATTTTTCATCAAAGATTTATACAGTAGTTTTTATCCTGATATCAAAATCAACTCGATTCATTCTAATAAATTTCCCTATAATCCAATCGTTATTCAAGACATCAGAAATCTGAATGGCATTGAGTTTGTGAGTGCTACTTTAGAAGAAAAAATTTTACTCCTTTTTGAAGAAAACCAATGTATTGTTACGTTAAAAGGTGTTGACAGTATGTATGATTCTGTAACGCATTTCAACAATAACATTCAGTATGGAGTTTCAAATTTCGATTCAATAAATCATTTTCCTACGATTAGTATAGGGCTTGGTGTTTCTAATAATTTGGGTGCAAATGAAGAAACCGTTTTACCTATTCAATGTTATAGTTTTAAAAAAAATGCGAGTTTTAGCCTTGATCCTACGGGAGTTTATAATAATGAATTGATGATGATTAATTCTGTATTTCAAATTCAAAATGATTTAGACAATGAATATTCATTTTGCACTCTGGAAACCTTACAACTTCTAACAGAAAATGAACATCAAATTAGCAATATCGAAATCAAACTAAAACCCAATGCAAAAGAAAAAGAGGTGATAGAACAATTAGAAAAAATCATCGCTCCACATGGATTAAAATCTGTAAATAGATATGAACAAAATAAAGTTTTATTTTTCATTCTAAAGTCTGAAAGATGGGCTGTATATGCGATTCTGACTTTGATGTTGATCATTGCTTCATTTAATATTGTGGGTTCATTATCGATGTTAGTAATAGACAAAGAAAAAGATATTTCAATACTCAAAACGATGGGAATGCAAAATCATCAAATTAGAAAAATCTTTATTGCAACCGGCGTTTTCATTAGTATTTCTGGTGCTATTGTGGGTTGTGTAATTGCTTTCATTTTAACGCTTGCTCAACTTCAGTTTGGGTTTGTCAAATTATCAGGTGATGGAAATTATCTAGTTGATGCCTACCCTATCAAGCCTATGGTTTTTGATTATTTGTTAGTGATTTTCACTGTCGTTCTTATCTCAATGATCGCTTCTTGGGGACCGGCTGCAAGAGCTTGTCATAAACCAATTGAACTAAAATCAAATTAATTTTTTTTGCTGATTATTCTGTTTCATTTTCTTTATCAGCATATAATACTGATTTTGAAACAACCTTCACTTTCATATCGTCTTGCAAGGTTTTATTGATTGCTGCAAAGGGTGCTACTACTACTTTTTCTCCTTTATTTAAGCCATTAATAATTTCTATATTTTGATTATCACTAATACCCGATTTCACTTCACGCAACTTCACTTTATTTTCTCCTTCCAAAACAAAAACACATTCTTTTACATCATCAATTTGGCTTATGTTTAAAGAGGCGCTATCAATCTTTTCACGAGTAGTAAGCGATGCAAAAGGTACAGTCAATGCAGCTTGATGTTCTTTAGTTTGGATATGAGCTGTTGCTGACATCCCTGCTCTAAATGGTTGCTCTCTGTTGGATTCTATTTTCAATTTATTCATCGAACTATCGGTAATGAGAATGCTCACATAATAATTAGTTGTTTGATCTGCCATCACATTCATATTTGATTGCATTAGAGAATTATTTTCATTTGTTTGAGATATTTTAAATACAGTACCGCTTAATATTTGGTTGGGGTATGCTTCTGTTTTAATGCTTACTTTATCGTTCAAATTTACTTTTTGAATTTCATTTTCATTAATACTCACAACAACTTTCATTTCAGATGCATCTACAATTTTCAAAATTTCAGCTCCCATCATTTGTGTCCCTCCTGCTACTGATTCTCCTTCATGAAAATTGATATTGCTGATTGTCCCTGTTATTGGAGCATACACATTTTGATATTGTACTTTCGGTTTTGATTCAGACATTCCTGCATTGGGTAAAGGCAAATCAAAAATTGGATTTGAATTAACTGTTTTTAGTGTAAAAAGGATTTGTCCTTTTTGAACATTTTGCCCTTCATTGACTAATATTTTTATAATCGTTCCTGCACTTTCAGCATACACTTTTCGTTCGACAGAGGGGTATATTTTTCCACTTGCATAAACCGTTTCTACAATATTTTGTTGAATCACTTCTTGTACGGCCACCGATATAGCAGTTTCTTTTTTTAAAAATTTTAAAAAGAGTAAAAGATAAGCTTAGTGCGATGAAAATGACAATCCAAAATTTTTTTATTTTTAAACATTAGTTTACAAATTTAATGGATTGCTTAATAAATAATCGAGCGTTTTTAATTTGAATAATAATTGATATTTTTTTTCATTCTCCACAAGACGAGCCTTGATAAAATGATCTGCCATTTGATTCCATTCTAAATATTCAATTGGAGAGGAAATCGTGTTTTGATGAATTTCATTTATGATGGTTTCGTTTTTTCGTTTTGCATTTTGCGATGCAAGGTATTCTTTTTGTAACGACTTCACACTTTCATAAGTTAATAAAACATCTTGTGAAAGTTTTTGTTTTTGACGGTCTAAAATCATTTGATCATGCACAAGATTGATTTTTGCTTTTTGCATATTTGAACGTTCTTGGTATCCATTTAACAGAGGAATATTTAATCCTAGAGCCACACCTGCTCTAATATGATTTGAAAATTGATTGAGCAAACTCTGTGTTTGATAAGAATAAGAATATTCTGATTGTGTCAGTGGGTAGCTAGTTCCGTTGATATTAACATATCCTATTGGTGATTCTCCTTCATAATTTTGCGATGTTATTTTTCGTACTGTTGAGGAATAAACTGTTCCTAAATTCCCATATAAAGAGAGTGTTGGATATTGTTTTGCTTTAGCAATGTCAAGTATTTTTTGTGATGACATTAATTTATATTCATTGTACTGAACCAAACTATTTTTGTTTAATGCTTCTTGTGTGTAGCTTTGAATATCAGAAATTTGTTGAACATTTTTAAACCATTCTATTTCACTTTGATTGGTTTGTATGTCAAACTTTTGGTTGGATGTTAAATTCATTAAAGATTTTAATTCTAATAATGAAATATGTTCTTTGTGTTTTGATTCAACATATTGAAGGCTATCATTTGCAAGAGTTGCATTTAAATATTTTTTCATTTGATAAGACACCGAATTGAGTTGAGCAAGAGTTGCTTGAATTTTATTTTGAAAAATTTTACTCATTTCTCTTGCTTGTATCACCCTAATAAATCCAACTGTAATGTTGAGTGCAACATCGTTTTCCAATTGTTCTTTTTGTGCTGAGGAAGCTGCTATATTGAATTTCATTTGGTCATTTTCATATTTTTTTTGAAACCATCCAAAAAGCAGTGTTTTAGAATTAAAATCCAACAAACTATAATTAAATTTTTTGGTTGTGAATGCGTTTGTTACGGGGTCGATATTTCTTCCGAAAGACTTACCAGCAAAGAGGTCCCCATTCAAATCGGGATATTGCATATTCCTATTTTCTTCAAGAAGTAACTCTTCAAATCGTTTATTTAATTCGACTTCTGCAATTTGTAAATGATTATCCTTTGCATATTGAATGCATTCAGACAAAGTCCATATTTCCTTTCTTGACAAATCTAAAGAATTTCTATTTGAAGGTTGAACAACTACTTGTTCTCCTGTTTCCGATTTTTTCGAAATAGTTGATTCTGTTTTAATCGGATGATTTTTAATGATCGTTTTTTGTTCAACCACTTTGGGAGTAGAAATTATTTCAGACTTTTTTTGCTTAGATTTTGTTTTAAAAAAACTATCAATCTTTCCTTTTTTTGACACATTATTCTTTTTCTTTTTCTTGCTCTGCTTTCAATTGAGCCTGTTCATTAAGTTGTTGTTCTTGCTTTATTTTTTGCAACTCAACTGCCTTTTCAATAGAATCTCTTCTTTTGACTTCTCTTGCATTTCCATAATATTGTGGTGGAATCACTTTTTTGACAGAATCAAATTTTGTTGGGATATATTTTCCTTTAGGTTTTGGTTGTGCATTCAAATAATCAAAATGAGAACAAAATATTAGTAAAAAATAAAAGACAATAGCGGGTTTTATAAACTTCATAAATATTAATTATATATCTTTCTAAAGTAGAAATTCAGATGGTAAAAATAGAAAACAATTTTCCATTATCTTTGAAAATTATATTTTTTTATGGAAACAGATGTTTTAGTTATCGGTTCTGGTATTGCAGGCTTAACGTACGCTGTCAATTTAGCAATTAATAATCAAGATTTGCAAATTACAATTTTAACCAAGACGAATGAAGAAGAAACAAACACAAAATATGCTCAAGGTGGTGTTGCTGCTGTGTTTGATCTCAACAATGATAGTTATGAAAAACATATTGAAGACACCTTGATTGCCGGCGATGGACTATGCAACAGAGCGATTGTAGATATTGTAGTACATGAAGGACCTGAACGAATGAATGAAATGATTAGTTGGGGGGCAGATTTTGACAAAGAAGAAAATGGAGTTTATAAGTTAGGAAAAGAAGGTGGCCATTCTCAAAATAGAATTTTACATTATAAAGACATCACCGGCTTTGAAATTGAAAGAGCCTTATTGGCTAAAGCTCATCAGTTTCCGAATATTCAATTTGTCGATTATTGTTTTGTATTAGACCTAATCACACAACATCATTTGGGAGAATTAGTCACTAAATCGAGTACAAATATTCATTGCTTTGGAGTATATGTTTTAAATATAAAAACGCAACAAATCGAAAAAATCATTTCAAAAGTAACAATGCTAGCAACCGGTGGTTGCGGGCAAGTGTATCGCACTACAACAAATCCTAAAATTGCTACAGGAGATGGAGTAGCTATGGTTTATCGTGCAAAAGGACGGATTGAAAATATGGAGTTTATCCAATTTCATCCAACAGCATTATTTGAAGCTGGAAAACGCTTTGGACAATCTTTTTTAATAACCGAAGCAGTGAGAGGAGATGGAGGCATTTTAAGAAATAGCAAAGGAGAAGATTTTATGAAAAAATATGATTCTCGTCTTTCTTTAGCCCCTCGTGATATTGTGGCACGTGCTATTGACAACGAAATGAAAATTCTAGGTGATGAACATGTCTATCTTGATTGCAGACACATGAATATTGAAAAATTCAAAGAACATTTTCCAAATATTTATGATAAATGTTTGAGTATTGGGGTTGATGTTTCAAAAGATATGATTCCGGTAGCACCCGCTGCTCATTATAGTTGTGGTGGTGTAAAAACGGATGAATATGCCCGCACTTCAATTAAAAATCTATATTGCTGTGGAGAGAGTGCAAGCACCGGATTGCATGGAGCCAATCGCCTAGCTAGCAACTCCCTTTTAGAAGCATTGGTATTTGGGAAAAGAGCTTTTGAAGATACCATGAAAACAATAGCAAACATTTCATTTCAAGGAGGCATACCCGACTGGAATGCAAGTGGCACAATGGTTCCAAAAGAAATGATACTTATTACTCAAAGCCTAAAAGAAGTGCAATTAGCAATGACAGACTATGTTGGAATTGTGCGAAGTAATGTTCGTTTATCACGTGCAATGCGTAGAATCGATTTATTGCATGAAGAAACAGAACAGCTTTATAAAACAACCACTTTATCGCCTCAATTATGTGAATTGAGAAACCTGATTACAGCTTCATATTTAATTATCAAAAGTGCTCAATTTCGCAAAGAAAGCAGGGGCTTGCATTACACTATTGATTATTCTGAAAAAAGTGCTATCGTTCAAAATATCACTTTATAGAATTTTCAAACAAAAACTGCTTCTCAAATGAGAAGCAGTTTTGTTTTGTATGTGCTTATTTTTTATTCTTCAAAATGTAAATCAAGACCTAAGCCTCTCAACTCATGCACCAATACATTGAATGATTCTGGGGTTCCAGCTTTTGGCAAATTATCACCTCTTACAATTGATTCGTAAGTTTTAGCTCTTCCTACAATATCATCAGATTTAAGAGTTAATAATTCTTGTAAGATATTAGATGCTCCATAAGCTTCTATTGCCCACACTTCCATCTCTCCAAAACGTTGACCTCCAAATTGTGCTTTACCTCCTAAAGGTTGTTGAGTAATTAAACTGTATGGCCCAATTGAACGAGCGTGCATTTTATCATCGACTAAGTGGTGAAGTTTCATCATATAGATAACTCCCACTGTTGCTTTTTGGTGAAATTGATCGCCAGTTTCTCCGTCAAACAAACGAGTATGGCACCATTCAGGAAGGTTTGCCTCTTTTACTTTCATTTCAATTTCTTCTTTGGAAGCTCCATCAAAAATTGGAGTAGCAAATTTTACACCCAATTTCATTCCTGCCATACCAAGTATGGTTTCATAAATTTGGCCAATATTCATACGAGAAGGTACACCTAGTGGATTTAAAACGATATCCACTGGACTTCCATCTTCTAAGAATGGCATATCTTCTTGACGTACGATTCTGGCAACAATTCCTTTATTACCGTGTCGTCCTGCCATTTTATCACCCACTTTTAGTTTTCGTTTGCTGGCTAAATAAACTTTAGCTAATTTCAGTACCCCATTTGGTAGTTCATCACCGATAGTAATATTGAATTTTTCTCTTTTATAACGACCTATTTCTTCATTAAATCGAATATTATAGTTGTGTAAAAGTTGGTTGACTAAATCATTCATTTTCTCTTCAGCAGTCCAATTTAAAGGATTTATTGTCAAAAAGTCAATTGTTTTAATTGCTTTTTGAGTGAATTTAGCTCCTTTTCCTAACACGATTTCGCCATAGTGATTGGTAACACCAGCAGATGTGTGATTTTCAAGTAATTTTTCAAGTTTTATATAGAGGTTATTATTAATATCATCTATATTTTCTTGATGGATTTTTTCAATTTTTTCTAAAGCAATTTTTTCTCTTGCTTTTGAATTTTTATCTTTTTTAGCTTTCGCAAAAAGTTTTTTACCAATGACAACACCTTCAATAGATGGAGGCATTTTCAGAGAAGCATCTTTTGCGTCGCCAGCTTTATCGCCAAAAATGGCACGAAGTAATTTTTCTTCCGGAGTTGGGTCTGTTTCTCCTTTTGGAGTGATTTTACCAATTAGAATATCACCTTCTTTTACTTGAGCTCCTAGGCGAATAATTCCATTTTCATCCAAATCTTTTGTCGCTTCTTCACTAACATTTGGAATATCTGGAGTTAATTCTTCTTCACCAAGTTTTGTATCACGAACTTCTAATTCATATTCATCAATATGGATTGAGGTAAACCAGTCTTCACGTACTACTTTTTCATTGATAACAATCGCATCTTCAAAGTTGTATCCTTTCCAAGGCATAAAGGCAACTCGTAAGTTTCTCCCTAAAGCCATTTCACCTTCTTTGGTTGCATAGCCATCTGTCAAGAAATCACCAGCTTTTACGCTTTGTCCTTTTACGACATAAGGTTTTAAGTTGATACAAGTACTTTGATTTGTTTTCGAGTATTTGGTCAGTTTATAAACGATTAAATCATCATTAAATGAAATGAGTCTTTGAGTATCGGTTCGTTTATAGCGGACATGAATTTCGTTTGCATCTACATATTCCACAACGCCTTCTCCTGTTGCTGTGATTTGAATGCGTGCATCTCTAGCTGCTTTGGCTTCTAACCCTGTTCCTACAATAGGCACTTCGGGTCTAATCAATGGAACACCTTGACGTTGCATGTTTGATCCCATCAAAGCACGGTTCGCATCATCATGCTCTAAGAAAGGAATTAGGGAGGCACTCAAACCTACGATTTGGTTCGGTGCGACATCCATGTATTCAACTTCTTCTTTTTCTAAAATAGGGAAATCACCTGTTTGACGAGAACGAATTTTATCTTCGATAAAGAATCCTTTTTCATCAAGAGGCACATCTGCTTGTGCAATTTTAGCTTCATCTTCTTCTTCGGCACTTAAATAAATATGTTTATTATCTACTTTTCCATCTTTAACTTTTCGGTATGGAGTTTCAATGAACCCCATATCATTTATTTTTGCGTGTACACAAAGGGTTGATATCAATCCAATGTTTGGCCCTTCTGGTGTTTCAATAGTACAAAGCCTTCCGTAGTGGGAGTAGTGTACGTCTCTTACTTCAAATCCGGCTCTTTCACGACTTAAACCTCCGGGTCCTAACGCTGATATACGTCTCTTATGTGTAATTTCAGAAAGAGGGTTTGTTTGGTCTAAAAATTGAGAAAGTTGCGAAGTGCCAAAGAATGAATTAATAACAGACGAAAGAGTTCGAGCGTTAATTAAGTCAATTGGAGCAAATACTTCATTATCTCGCACATTCATACGTTCTCTGATTGTTCGGGACATACGAGCTAGTCCGACACCAAATTGAGCGTATAATTGTTCTCCTACGGTTCGCACTCTACGATTGCTAAGATGATCGATATCGTCAATCTCAGCTTTCGCATTGGTCAATAATACTAAATATTTAATGATGGCAATAATGTCATCTTTAGTTAATACTTTTTTATCAATACTTAAATCAAAATCTAGTTTTTTATTGATTTTATAACGTCCTACTTCTCCTAAGTCATATCTTTTTTCAGAAAAGAATAATTTGTCGATAATACCACGAGCAGTTTCATCATCAGGAGCGTCCGTACTTCTAATTTGACGATAAATGTGTTGAACGGCTTCTAGCTCTGAGTTAGAAGTATCTTTATTTAGTGTATTATAAATGATTGAATAATCACCTGCAGAATCTTCTTTTTGTAGGAATATTGATTTGATTCCTAATTCCAAAATCATTTCAATATCATCTTCATTTAATATGGAATCTCTATCTAAAATGACTTGATTTCTTTCCATTGAAACCACTTCTCCGGTATCTTCATCCACAAAATCTTCAGTCCAACTTCTTAAAACTCTAGCTGCAAGTAGTCTTCCGATATTTTCGGTTAAAGTTTCTCTGTCAGCTTTCACTTCGTCTGCAATTCCAAATAAGTCAAGAATATCTTTATCTGTTTCATACCCAATTGCACGCAATAACATGGTAACAGGGAATTTTTTCTTACGATCGATATAAGCATACATGATATTGTTAATATCGGTCGCAAATTCCATCCAAGCTCCTTTGAAAGGAATCACACGTGCTGAATAAATTTTTGTTCCGTTGGGGTGGGTAGATTGTCCGAAGAATACTCCCGGAGAACGATGCAATTGAGATACGATAACTCTTTCTGAGCCATTGATGATAAAAGTTCCTCTTGGAGTCATGTATGGTATATTTCCTAAGAAAACATCTTGTACTTTTGTTTCAAAGTCGATATGTTCTTCGTCATTACAGCTTAATCTTAATTTTGCTTTTAGGGGAACAGAGTAAGTAAGTCCTCTATCAATACATTCATCAATACTATAACGAGGAGGGTCAACGAAATAGTCTAAAAACTCAAGTACGAAAATGTTCCTAGTGTCAGTAATTGGGAAGTTTTCTTTAAATACCTTAAAGAGGCCTTCGTTATTTCTTTTGTCGGGAGTTGTTTCTAACTGTAAAAATTCAGAAAAAGAGGCTAACTGAATGTCTAATAAGTCGGGGGTGTCTGAACTTTGTTTGATTTTTCCGAAACTATATCTTTCGGTAATTTTTGCATTTTTAGTTGATGCCATAATTAATTTTAAACGCGTTTTGTTATATAATAATATATAATCCCAAAAAGGAAAAGCCCTTTTAGTTATTTACTGAGCATAAAGTCAATAATTGAAAAATGTGCACGTGCATCGCCATTTTGGGAGTGCGAAAGTAGTTTATATTATTTTATTATCAAAATATATTTACTATTTTTTATTGTTTTTGGTTATTTTAGGTTAAAAAATGATTAATTTGATGCTCATTTCGATCATTTTTCCAAATTCGATGGTTTAACGGTGTCAATTTTGGTAGTGAAAAAATCATAATAAGGAAGATTAATTTTGAATAGATGATTGATAAAATTTAAAATAATATTTTGAATTATGAAAAAATAATATACCTTTGCAGTCCCAAAAATATTAGCTATTTATAAAATGCTATAAATATCCAATTTCATTGCTAATATTTTGAAAGAAAATTTAAAAATCTATAATATGAATAATTACGAATTAATGGTTATTTACACGCCAATTCTGTCAAATGATGAATTTAAGGCGGCAACCAAAAACTTAAAAAAATTTATCACGGACAATGGAGGAGAAATAGTAGGAGATAATCCTTGGGGATTAAAATCTTTTGCCTATCCCATTGACAAAAAAACCACTGGACTTTATTATGTACTTGAGTTTAAAGCAGCCCCCTCTTTTAATTCAAAATTACAAATTCAAATGAGCCGTGATGAGTCTATCATGAGAACACTCTTAACAGCACTTGATAAACATGCTGTTGCATACAATGCAAGAAAACGAAACGGTGAATCAACCAATGTAAAATCAAATTCTTTAACTGAAAACACAGAAGCATAACACATGGCAAAATCAGATATAAAAATACCTTTCAACAAATCGTGTAGAGGTTAGACCTAAAAAATATTGTCGTTTCAAAAAAATGGGAATCCAATATATTGATTATAAAGATCCCGAATTTTTGAAAAAAATTTTTAAATGACCAAGGAAAATTATTACCTCGCCGAATCACAGGAAACTCAATGAAATTTCAACGTAAAGTAGCTCAAGCTGTTAAAAAAGCTAGACAAATGGCTATTTTACCTTTTGTAACAGACCTTTTAAAGTAAAATAAACTATGCAAATAATATTAATAAAAGATATAGATAATTTAGGTTCTGCCAATGAAGTGGTAGATGTAAAACCAGGCTATGCTCGTAATTTTTTTAATCCCTCAAAAAATTGCTATCGAAGCTTCTGCATCCAACCTAAAAGTTTTAACAGAAAAAAATAAAAGTAAAAGCTAAAAAAAGAAGCTGCATTACTTAGTGAAATCAAAAAAGTATCAGATGTTCTAAAATCAAGCCCAATAAAAGTTGGAGCAAAAACTGGAACTTCAGGAAAAATATTCGGATCCGTAACTCCTATTCAATTAGCTCGTGCTATTCGTGAACAAAAAGGTTATGAAATTGACAGAAAAAGAATTTCAATCGTTGAAGAAGTGAAAGAACTTGGCCTACACAAGGCTACAATTGATTTTGGAAATTCCAACTTAATCGAAATTGATTTTGAAGTTATTTCTGAATAATAATTGAAATAATATGTTTTTTCAAAGAACCCGCCCAATTGGGCGGGTTCTTTTGTTGTAATTAAGTTTTGATTAAGCTGTTTTTTATATTAATTCCATGTATTAATTTTGGAGCATTAATTATAAAATAGAAAAATATGATAAAAAAATATTAACTACGATTATTCTTTTCACTTTTTTTATCTTCAATGCTAATGCACAAATTATTATTAATGAAGTAGAAGCTGATGCCGGCAATTTTGAATCATCTGGTGAATGGATTGAATTAAAAAACATTGGAGTTACTGCTGTTGATTTGAGTTGTTGGCGATTGACCAACGGAGGTTCTTTTCAACTATCCATTCCTTCGGGGATTATCTTACAACCAGACGAATATTTACTGATTGGGAATGATGCTAAGATGATGTGTGCTACCTGTGATTTTAAATTTTTAAATACCAAATTTTCTTTAAATGCAAGTGGATACGGTTATGGTATTGATAATTATTCAAACACACAATTTCTAAATACAAATGATGCCGCTAATGGAGGCTGTGGATGCTTAGTAGGAAGTGGGGCCATCAACAATGGAAACCTTTCAGGTGATCGTTTAGTTTTATATGATCAAAATGGAACGATAATGGATGCTATGATGTTTGCAAATGGAGATTTTTATGCTGCAGGATCAGCTATGAATATAAATTTTCCAGCAATGAATGCTTGTGCACCATTGCCGAATATTACCTTCCCTGCCAATACAGATGCCGTTTTCAATGGGCGTTCTATCTGTAATGATTTATCAGGATGCAACTCTTCGTACGCTCGTGTACCCGATGGGAATAATGGTGCAATTGTCACTTGGGCTCAATCTGGAAATCTTAATTGTGTTGGGTGCCTAAATCCTTGTGGACCAGCAACAAATACAGCCAGTGCCGATCAGCCTACTCCTGGAATTAGTAACATTTCAATTCCATTCACTTCAAAATTAAATGGAATTGATTTAAATAATCCTTTAAATAATATAAGTATTTGTGGAGCCGTTGCTCAAACTTTTGAATTTGAAATTAATAATTTTACAAATGTTGCTCTTACTAAAAATCAAGCCACTGGAAACTTGGGTTCTTTTGTAAAAATTGGGAATGCCAATCCAATCAATTTTACAACTGCTACATTTAATAGCGTTACCGGCAAAACCACGCTAGCATATACCTTTACACCTGCTCTTGGCAATTCAAGTTATGAGTTTGTTTGGGGTGATGCAAATACGAACTGTGCTTCATGTCCAGGTTCAAATATCGTGAGTGTAACGAATGATCTCAGTTCACCAGAAAAAGAATGTTATGTATATCGTAAAATAACATTTGAAAGAGAAGAACCATTAGGAGGTACTCCTCTTGTTTACTGCTCTCTACCTGGAAGTATTACCATTAGCGGTGCTACTGGAACAAATATCAAATACACTCTTCAAAAACAAACCACTGTTGGCGGTGCTTTTAATACCATTGCAGGCCCACAAAGTGGAAATTCATTCGGTGGAGTGATTGATGATGATGCCGACCCAGCTCTTCCAAATTATCAAGTATTGATTTCAACAACTAATAATGCATGTGTCAACCCAATTCCAATCATTGCAGCTGTTCCTAATTCATGTATAGGGAATCCAGCATGTGCAAAATATGATATTACAGGACCCGGAATGCCAACATTTACACCTCCAAACAATACAACAGTTTGTGCAGGTTCTAATTTGGATTTTACAGTAAGTATCACAGGGGTGTGTAATACTGGAAATGTCGAGTTAGTTTATGATTTTGATCCAATGTTTGACCCATACACACAAGGAATTTCTTTAGGAACAACCAATACGATTGTCGGTGCGACACCGCCAACAACTACTGCAACTGGGAAAGTGATGATTAATGAATTTGTACCTAGACCTGCTCAAGGAATTTGCCCCGGAACTCCCAATGGTCAAAATCCCAATAGTGGCGAATGGATTGAACTTTATAATGCAGGCCCTGGAAGTGTTGACATTGGTGGATGGATTATAGCAGATGGAGACTGGACTGCCACTATTCCTGCAGGAGTAAATATGCCAGCTAACAGTTATTATTTGATAGGAGGAGGAGGCACATACTGTTCTAGTGGGGTTCTTCCTGATTTAAATATTGAAACATGTAACTGTGCAACGGTGTATCCAAATGGTCAAGATATTATGAATCTGACTGATGCAAATGAGCAAATCGCATTGTTTGATTGTTCAGGCAATTTTATAGATGGCGTTTTATGGGGAGGAGGACAATCTTTACCTGATGCAACGAATAATACTGCATTAGCAACGGGTTGTGGGGATTATATTGTTCAAAAAAGTGTTACATTACCTGCAGCCGGCTCATTTGCAAATAGTGGTGGTGCTTTAAGTGGTTCAAATGAAGGACGATATAGAACAAGCTCAAATACTTGGTCAACTTTCACTTATGGAAACGGAACTCCTAAGGCTGCAAATCCATCTGTCTATGATGGAAACATACTCTCTTTTGGTACACAATGTCCACCACCTCCAGTGACAGCAAGCATAACAGTTACAATGCCTGATACTTGCAATCAATTGACCAATACAAATTTTACAATAAAAGCAATTTATCAACCAGAGCCAGTGGCACCATGTTTGAAAAGTGATGTTGTTGCTTCGGCTAATTATACGATACCACCATGTGAGCTACTAACATTGAGTGGTGACGGCTATTATTGCGACCCAGCAACAGCTCCAATTTCAGTTGCAACCTCAAATACTTTGGTGGGTAATTACATCATCAATTTATCAAATGGAGTAAATAATGCAACCATCAATCCTGCGACAGGAGCTGGTCCTTTTAATACAACAGTTTCAAATTCTGGATTGTGGACAATTAGCTCTGTAACACCTCCAGCTGGTAAATGTTCACCAAAATTTGAAGGAAGTGCGAATGTCAATATCTTGAGTATTCCATCTATAACCTATGCTCCGTCTAGTGTTCATACATGCTATTTGTATGGAATTGATTTGACTTCAATAGAACCACAAATTACGACATCACCAATCACAACGAATTTTTTATGGTATAGCGTCCCAAGTGGAGGCTCACCGATAAATCCATTTGTATTTCCAACAACCGACACTGTGTTTTATGTATCAGCAACAACAGGGGCTCCAGCCAATTGCGAAGGAAGTAGAGTTGCTGTGAATATCATCATAGATCCTTTACCCAATATTCCAACAGTAGTTTGTGATGGAATCACTGTCACATTCACTGCACCAGTTCCAGATTGTGTTCCAATACCATGTGCTTCAGGTGTTCAGTATTCAGCCAATGGAATTAATTGGAGTAATAATAATGTATTCTCCGCTGCAGATACAGGATGGGCTGCATGGGGATCTCCAACAAATTCATCTTTATATTTGAGAAATACTACTTCTCCTAATTGCTATAATTATGTCACATTTATTAACCCTTGTTCAGCACCACTTCCATTAACCCTTTTACATTTTGATGCTGTACTTAATAAAAATCAGACAGTAGATTTAAAATGGATAACAAGTAATGAAGTGAATGTATCTCATTTTGAATTAGAGAAAAAAGATATGAATGGAGTATTTCAATGGATGTCAACAACAAAGGCAATTGGCAATTCAAAAGCAGACCATAATTATGATGATATTGATTTAAATCCAAATATAGGTGCCAACTATTACAGATTGAAATCAGTTGACAAAGATGGAAAATATACATATTCAAATGTGGTGAGTGTTTTCCTTGAAAAAGTAAATCACTCAATCTCAATCTTTCCAAATCCAACAAGTAGCGAATTGAATATTGATATTCATTCATTGGACAAAACGAATTCGGAAGTAATCGTGTATGATATTTTTGGAAATATTATTTTGAAAAAAGAAGCTAATTTATCACAAGGAAAAAATAATGTCAAAATCAATACAGTACAATTATCAAAAGGAAATTACACTTTGAAGGTTAAATTAAAAGATGAAATATTTGTGAGTAAGTTCACAAAACTATAAATAGTAACAAATTAAAAGTTGAATAGCACCATTTTAAGAATTTAAATGGTGCTATTTGTTTTATATCATATAAATTTGCGAAAAAAAGTGAAGTTTAAGCACGTATTATTGACGGTATTTATAGTGTTACTAATAGACCAATGGTCAAAGATTTATATTAAAACCCATTTTTTTTATGGAGAGGAAGTGAATGTAATTGGAGAATGGTTTAAACTTCATTTTATTGAAAATGAAGGAATGGCCTTTGGAATGAAATTTGGTGAAGAATGGGGGAAAATATTTTTAACTTTATTTCGAATTGTAGCTGTGATTTGGGGAGGCTTTTTTATTAAAAATACACTTATCAAAGAAAAAATATCACAATGGACTCATTTTCTGTAGTGCACTTATTTTAGCTGGAGCCTTAGGCAATTCGATTGATAGTATTTTTTATGGGAAAATATTTTCTGAAAGTAGTTTTCATGTTGCTCGCTTTGTGCCTTGGGGACAAGGATATGAAAAATTGTTACATGGGAGAGTAGTGGATATGCTTTATTTTCCTATAGTTTCAGGACATTATCCTAATTGGTTTCCAATATGGGGTGGTGAAGATTTTGAATTTTTTTAGACCTGTTTTTAATATTGCCGATATGGCAATTTCTATAGGCGTTATTTCTATTTTTGTATTTCAAAAAACAACTTTTATCAAAATCAAAAGAGATGAAAGTTGAGGATGTGCATGCGTAGAAGATTCAAATCATCTACTAAATAAATTGAAAAATGAAACAAATTATATTTGTGCTTTTAAGCATTTTTGTAACAAGCAAAAACCTATACTCGCAAGAATTTTTTAAAAAGAAACAATACCTAAAAGAGAATATTGGAGACCCCTTAAAAATACCCTACTCTTTTGCTGGAAACTTTGGAGAATGTCGTCCAAATCATTTTCATTCAGGTTTAGATTTTAGAACAGAAGGGAAAGAAAATTTACCAGTCTATGCTGTTCTAGACGGATATATTTCCAGAATCAAAATAGAGAAAGGAGGCTTTGGAAATGCCATTTACATAACTCATTTAAATGGTTATACCACTGTCTATGCTCACTTAAATCGATTTTATCCCTTGTTAGAAAAATATGTCAGAGATCAGCAATACAAAAATAAAACATGGAAAATTGATATCCCTTTATTGCCCCATCAATTTATTATCAAGAAAGGTCAATTGATTGCATATAGTGGAAACACCGGGAATTCTTCTGGACCTCATTTGCATTTGGAAATTAGAGATTCTAAAACAGAAAGCCCTTTAAATCCATTGCTATTTTTTAAAGTGAATGACACTAAAAAGCCTATCCTGAAAGGGATTGCTGTATATAATGCCGATAAAAGTATTTATGAGCAAACGCCAAACATTTTGCAAGTAAGTAATGGAAAATTAAAAAAGGATACAATCAATGTTAGTTCAAAATCAGTTTATTTTGGAGTGAGTGCAGATGATTTTATTCAAAATATGCCTGGAATTTTAGGCGTTTTTGAACTCAGACTATTTGTCAATGAAAAACCATTTTTTGCTTGGCAGCTTGACGATATCAGCTATGATTCGACACGATATATGAATGCACATGCAGATTATAAACACAAAAAATTAAATAATCAATGGGTGCAACTTTGTGCAAAATTACCAAATGATAAACTCAATATTTATAAATCATTTTCTCCTTCAAATGGGCGTGTGGATTTGTCTGATATGAAACCAAAAAAAATACGAATTGAACTTTATGATGCAAGTTATAATTCAAACGTAATCGAATTTTATATTCAAACAGACAATAAAAATTTAACTTCTTCTTCTGCAGCAACTTGCAAATATGACTTTAAAGCCGGAGCAAAAAATAAACTTTCAAATCAAGATATTTCCATTGAGTTAAATGAAGATGCATTATATGACAATATCTGTTTTGATTACAAAAAAATAGAAACAAACAACCCTTATTCTGATGAATATCAAATTCATTTTAGTTATGTTCCGATTCATTCAAAATATAAATTAAGAATAAAACCGAAAACGGAAATTCCTCAAAATTACAAATCGAAAGTAGCTATTGTTCGAACAGACAATGCAGGAAATTCAAAATCAAAAAATGGAATAGCAGCTATTGTAATGCCCAGTGGTATTGAGATTGAGACTAATTCATTTGGAGTTTTTAAAATTGTAATTGATCAAACTCCACCCAATATCAACACAACTCTAAAAAACAATACAAACATCTCACAATTGAAAAAAATATCTTTTCAAGTGACTGAAGAAACAACTTCTTTGAAGAGTTGTAATCTTTATGCCGGAGAACAATGGTTGCGACTTGTGCAAAGTGGAAATACCTTTACTTACGAATTGGATGATAATTTACCAAAAGGGAAAAACATTCTGAAAATGATAGCAGTTGATGAAAATGACAATACAACAGAGAAGATTTTTATTGTGAATAGATAACAAAATTTGCAATAAAATAAACAAAATCTAGTGTTAGAATAAAGAGCAAAAGCCCCATCGGTTACATTCAAAAACCAAGATAGAAAAAGGAGTTATTGAAAAATTTTTCAGGAAGTAAATTGGCTATTTATTTTCTGACTTGTTCTTTTTAAAATTAGAGCGATAAATAATTATTGGCTATCACGTCTAAACTTTTTAAAAGGTTATTATTTACACACTAATATTATTTTTTTATAAGAATTTGAGATTAAAAGCTGAACAAAGGATTGATAGTTTTTCTAGCTAACTAGCAATATTTCCCAATGCGATTCCAATTAAAATATTACCTCTTGAACTCGCTCAATTTTTGGGAGTGAAATACAATACTTTTATGATCAAAAACAAGCTATTTTCCAGCATATTGGTTAAAAAAATACACTAATATATTGAATGAATGAGTTATAATTTTTTTTCGCATTACTAAAATAGGCTAGTCAGAAAAGCTATTCTTACTCAAAAAACAAATCTCAAAATCGAACCATTAAAATTTAAGAAATATCATCGAAGGAATGTCCTTTATTGAATTAATCAACATCAAAAATAATGAACAAGTATCTAAAACTATTAAGCTGTAAAAAGAATTATAAATTTAAAAAAAAACGACTTAGGCAAACTCAATTAAAGTAATTTCTGGCAATATCCCTACCCTACCCGGATACCCTAAAAATCCAAAGCCTCTATTGACATAGATATATTGATTTTCCTTTTGATATAAACCGGCCCATTGTTTATAAACATATTGTGCTACACTCCATTTAAAACCTGGAATTTCAACCCCAAATTGAAATCCATGAGTATGCCCACTAAGAGTTAAATCAATATCTTTATACTTCGTATTTATTTCACCATCCCAATGCGTTGGGTCATGTGAAAGTAAAACTTTAAAAGGATAAGTTTCTGTACCTTGATATGCACGACTCAAATTTCCATAGGTCGGAAATCGAGTATTGAATGAAACATTTTGAACTCCTAAAATAGCTATTTTTTCATTTTGTTTCTCTAAAATAACATGCTCATCTAAAAGTAAATTCCAGCCTAAATGATGATGAATTTGTTTGAGTTCTTCTAAGTTTTGAGATTTGGCTGCTTGACTTTCCCACTCGACATAATCTCCATAATCATGATTTCCTAAAATCGAAAAAACGCCCATCGGTGCATTGATTTTTTTAAACACATTGAAATATTCTTCCATCTCCGAACTCTTATTATTCACTAAATCTCCTGTAAAAAAAAACAACATCTGCATTGAGTGAATTAACCATATCAACTCCCCGTTTAACAGCTTTTATATTATTAAAACTTCCTGAATGAATATCCGAGATATGCACTGCTTTCAATCCTCGAAACGACTCCGGCAGATTATCAAATTTCAATTTAATCTTTTTGACTTTGTAGTTGTATCGATTACTCATTCCATACAAAAGTGTCATAAAAAAACCTCCTCCCAATAGAAGGGCAATCGTATTTAGAAACTGTGAACGCGTCATCCCCTTTTCAATTTTTTCAGGAGATATTTCGCCATTTGGCAAAAATGAAATCATATAAAAAAATAGTCTTCTCAAATCATCTAAAATCAAAACAAGAGATATAAGCACTTTTGCAATGATGAAACCAAATGAAAATCCAAAAAGAAAATTCTTGAGTGCTTTATTAATCTCTATAGTCCTTAAATAAGGGAAAAATAGAAACATGAGAATTATAATAATTGAAACTGCAACATAAATAGTTGTAAAAAATGTGCGAAATGAAGGTCTGCTCGTCCTTAATAAAAAACGCAATGCGGTGTAGGTGTAATATTCTAAAATGACTAATAATAATATAACAAGCAGCAACCCAAACACAGGCATTTTTCTCATTTTAATCTTGTTTTAATATTGAATAAATCCACTGATTTGATTTTTCACTACCTGAATGGTTATTGCATTCACAAACTGCTCATCTATCAATTCAATATTAATTCTTGATATCGGTAGTTTGTCATAATAAACGGACATTTTCATGTAATGACACATATTTGTCAATACATCCAAACCTCGAAGATTGCCCGCTCTCCCATCAGCTATACCAACCAACATCACTTTCTTTGAATGCCAACATTGTCTAATATCTGAATTGTCAATCATTAATTTAAAAACACCTGGAAAACTGCCATTGTATTCGGGTATAATAAAAATAAATTTTTGTGTGGGTATCAAAAGCTCCTTTTCTAATTGACAAAACATCCTGTCTTTATACAAAGAATTCAAATCTTCTAATGAAAATAAATTAGCATCTACTTGAAATTCTTTAAAAAATTTTTTGATATTCCTTAGCTACTTTTAATGTATTGCTACCGGGGCGATTTGTTCCTGAAATAATTGTGTACATGGGGTGCAAAGTTATTATCTTGAATCCGACTTGTCCATTTTATTTTCAATTAAGAAATAGTTTTTATCTATAAACTGAACATGATATCTCTCATTTTGCCCCAAATTGTAGAATGGGGAATTTGAGTTTATTTCAGAACAAAAATATAGAAACAAATTACGCTTTAGACTCTTTGCTATAAGAAAATTCTGTTCCTAAATGATTTCAATTGCTCAAAAAACTAGCTAATTCTATTAATCAAACAACCCATCTTGTCATTCAATTTAAGAAAGTTTAATTTTGCACACCATCCAATTTAAAATATAGAAGCATTTTGTATAAAAAAACAACGATTTTTAATTAAATTCAAATATCCTTTATTTTCTAAAATGACAAATAATCTAAAGTTCTCGGAGAAAGTGATTTCGTTTTATAAACGAAATGAATTTACAGGCACTTTACCAAATAGATTTGACATCATCAATCCATTTTCTATGAACCCCGAAACAGTGCGAGTTTCTAATGCATTTTATCAAAAATTTTATCATGATCATTGTCAACGAAAGTTTATTATTGGAATCAATCCAAGTCGCCATGGTGCAGGCGTTACCGGCGTTCCATTTACCGATACCAAACGACTTTTCAGTGAATGTGGCATTGAAATGAAATCGGCTCATACACATGAAATTTCATCTCTTTTTATGTATGATATGATTCAACAATTTGGTGGGGCCAAAGTGTTTTTCAAAAAATTTTATATTAATTCTCCTTTCCCTTTTGCCATTATTCGAAAAACAAATATCGGTACTTGGCTCAATGCAAATTATTATGACGACAAACAGTTGTTTGATGCTGTAAAACCCTATATGGTTCAATGTTTGAATACACAAATTCAAATCGGGCTTGACACAGATGAAGTTTATATTCTTGGCAAAAAAAATGCAGATTTTATTAAAAAAATTAATCGAGAAGAAGGGCTATTCAAAAAATTAATTGTATTAGAACATCCACGATTTATTCAACAATATAAATCCAAAGAAAAGCAATTATATATTGATAAATATTTACAAGCTTTTAGCCGTATCACGAATTAACTAGTTGCTTTCGATTCGTAAAAAGGGAATCTCACTCATCGAAATCATAACTGCTAGTAAAAGCACTGTAAACTCACTTTTGTATCGCACTAATGCACCACAATTTGGAATAGTATATCCAATAAAAACATACATCGAAATTGCAAAAAACAATAATGAAATATACATCGAATTTTGTAAATTGTTCTTCTTTAAATATATAAGTGACACAAGCAAAATCAACAAAATTAAATAATTATCAAGGGCTGAAACATTGTATTTCCAGGGGTTTTCAGTAGATAATTTAGGATGAAAAAAAATATGATCAATCGCAGTGGGTAAATTTTGAATATAACTACTGATATTGTTTTTCAAAATCGGAGTTCTCATATCAGAATAACCGATTTGATTGAGAAATTCTGCTTGCCTTGTTTGTACCATTTTCATTGGATTTAATGCAGGAATTCCTTTTTGAATATTGAAAAATAGGAAAAAGGATACACAAAATGCGACGAAGTAATAAACCCATTTTCTTTCTTTATGGTAAGTGATTCCCCAAAGTAATAATAAGGGAAATAAGCTGATAAAATAAAAATAACGAACAATCAAAAGTAATAAACAACTAAGCAAAAAATAGACGATATAGGTCCGATTTCGAGTTTTTAAAAATTGATAAAATGAATAAAAAATAAAACCGAATGCTGCTAAAATCCAGCCGTCTTTGTGAATGCCACTATTCCAAAATAAAACAGATGGAATAAGAAAAATCACGATTACTAATTGCCACTTTTTTTGAGGTTGTTGTATGTAAAATGATTTATATAAATAAAGCTGACCAATAAAAAAAATGATATTATAAAACTGAACATTGACATAAGGATTTCCAAATGAAAAAATATTGGCAAGAACCATATATTTTGTATGAATTTGAACTCCAATATCTTTATAAAAAAGATAGGCTTCATGACTGGTAAAATCAACTGCATTTTGAAGAGACCCCCAATTGAAAAGCCAATTTTTAAAAAACATAACCGGGTCAGAACTGAGCATTGACAAATCTTGCAAGGCCTGTGCATGATAAAAACCAACATCATTTTTCACATACATCACAAAGTGAATATACATATTCGCAACGCCTGCCAACACTTTTAAAATAAACAAAAATAACATCCATTGAGCACTCAATCCTGTGTTCTTTTCAAATTGATAATGCCTCAATAGAAGGCAAAATAATATCAGATAAAAAAGGAAAATGAATATTTGCAATCCAGTAAATTTGCTACAATAATAATACTATTTTACAATACATGTATCCGATGCCCCGGTGCGGCTGTTATACTCTACATAGATTACAGAACTAATGACCTTTTCTTTAGAAGTGATTTTTTCAGAAATTTCTTCGGGTTGATTCATAGCTATATTTTTTGGTTCAATATAACGTGGATTATTTTTTACTTCCTCAACTTGCAAATCCATAAAATCAGCATCTCTGGGTAAATTCCGAATAGGGTTATTTATCCATTTTGATTTTGACAAATAATTATTGGCTGTGTGATAAATAAAAAGACATGTGCCATTTTTAATTTTATCAATCACTTGTGATGCAATATCCACAGGCAATGCAGGGCATCCATGACTACGACCTAGCCTTTTATTATCTTTTGCAAATCGGGCAGAAACATATTCAGCCCCATGGATGACAATAGCTCGTTCATAAGCATTATTATTGAAATTGCCATCCACCCCATTCAACTTTAATGAATAGCCATTATTGCCGGTGTAGGTTTCTTGTGTGATATAAAAACCTAAACTACTTTGATGTGAGTCTTGAATATTTGAAAAAACAGTAGCATATTCCTCACCTGTACCCATTCCATGTGCCACAAGCGAATGAAATAATACTTTATTATTTTTCAAATCAATCACCCAAAGTCTTTTTTTATTACTCGACAATGTAAAATCACAAACAGTTAAAATATTCTCGCGGCTAATTTTTCCATCTTCTACCAAATTCAAATATCCATAAAATGCATTTCTAAAAGCCTGAAAAGACAGAACTCCATTTTGAGGGAATTTTATTTTTTCATAGATATAAGAAATGTATTTTTCAGTTTTCACTTTTGAGTTTGAAAAACTTTCATCCACTAGAGGTTTTGCATATAACATGTGAATATTAATCACATTCAGGCAAAATATTGCTATTAGTATGAGTAGTGTTTTTTTCAAGAAAAGATTTTATCAAAAGTGAAGAGTAAAAATAACTTATTTTTTTTATTTAAAATGTTAAAAAATAATTTAAATAAAAAATTTCAAAATTGAGCTTTTCTATTATTATTGATTTTTTCTAGCAATTGATTTTTTGACAGCTTGAATAATTGCTTCGCTACTCAATCCATATTTTTTCAATAACTCAAGCGGCTTACCACTTTCGCCAAAGGTGTCTTGAACAGCGATATATTCTTGAGGACAAGGAAAATGCGTTGCAGCTAGTTGAGCAATACTATCGCCAAGTCCTCCATTTTGTTGATGTTCTTCAGCTGTGACAATGCATTTTGTTTTAGCAATCGAACGAATGACTGCTTCTTTGTCTATTGGTTTTATAGTGTGAATATTGATTAAATCGCACGAAATATTTTCATTTTGGAGTTCTTCAACAGCTTTCATTGCTTCCCAAACTAAATGACCACATGCAAAAATGCTTACATCCGTTCCTTCATTTATTTGTTGTGCTTTTCCTATTTCAAAAGGAATGTCTAAAGGAGTAAAATTAGGCCATTTAGGTCTGCCAAAACGAAGATACACAGGACCATCATAGTTAGCAATAGCAATGGTTGCAGCTTTTGTTTGATTAAAATCACAGGGTACGATTACAGTCATACCTGGAAGCATTTTCATCATCCCAATATCTTCCAACACTTGATGGGTAGCACCATCTTCACCAAGAGTAAGTCCAGCGTGAGAAGCACAGATTTTTACATTTTTTCCACTATAAGCAACGCTTTGTCTAATTTGGTCATAAACTCTAGATGTGCTAAAATTAGCAAACGTCGTTGTGTAAGGAATTTTGCCACCGATAGTCATACCTGCGGCTAGCCCTATCATATTAGCCTCTGCAATGCCGCATTGAAAAAAGCGTTCGGGATAATCCTTAATAAACTCATTTAATTTTAAAGATCCCGCTAAATCGGCAGTAAGCACCACAACATTTGGATTCAATTTAGCTACTTCGTGTATCCCTTCGCCAAATCCGGCACGGGTTTCTTTTTCATTTTGAACTGGAAAGTCTAAAAGCATAGGCAAAGGTAAGTTAAGTTTTATTTAGTATTTATGTTTCTTATCTAAAATATTTTTTATTTTGACAATGCAATTGGAATAACGAGTATTGTCACTAATGACAAAGCAAAAACATATTGATCATGCCACATATCGGCAATATTTTCGTTTTAAATTACAAGTTTGTATGAGCCATCTGATTGCACTTTTTAGTAAAAGCAAAGTTTGTTTGTTTGGTTTTGCATCCGCATTATTGGATGTTGTTTCTTCTGTATTTTTTATAAGGTTTAAAATTTTATCATTTTATCCATCTAAATTAGCGTCACCTGATGAAACATTTAAAGCGGAATAATCAATTGAAATAAATTATTTTAATGACTTCGGCAATAGGTCAATCGTTTCGAAAAAAGTTTCGTATATTTTCATATCAACAGTTGAGATAGTGTATTCTTCAAATTGGTTGTGAACATTGATGTTATCAGTTTTATTGTTTGTCTGTCCAAAAGAAATTAGTAAAAATACTGCTGCTATGTATAAATATTTTATCAATGTTAATTATCAGCTAGGATTACCTGTGGCGTCAGTCTATTCTATACTTTGTTTAAAACTTCAACTATCAAGATAGTAAAAAAATTGGTATTTTTAACTATTTTCATCAGAGGATAAATATGTAGAATTGGGGTTTAAAAAATATGAGGCGACTATTAGATATTCAATTCTGTCAAATAAATTAATATATACAATCCTTATATCTCAACAATAAAGATATAGCTAAATTTTATATTATTATTTACAATATATTTGGTAATATTTTTTTTATTAAACAATAAAAAACCTATTCGGGTTAAAACAACAAATAAAAATTAATCTTCTTACCTTTACCAAATGGACAAGAAGCAAAAGCTATTATCTATTGTTATTCCTGCTTATAATGAATCACAAACTATTCATTTTATTCTAAATAAAATCAAAGAAATAACTCTTTTAGACCAAATTGAAAAAGAGATTATTGTTGTGAACGATTGCTCAAAAGATGATACTGAAGGAGCGATTCTACGATATATTTCAGAGAATCCTTCAATGAATATTCAATACTACAAACACGAAGTCAATCAAGGAAAAGGAGCGGCTTTGCATACTGGTATTCAGCAGGCAAACGGCGACTATATTATTATTCAAGATGCCGATTTGGAGTATGACCCATTCGAGTATAATATTCTTTTAAAACCAATTATAGATGGCTTTGCAGATGTTGTATATGGGTCGAGATTTATGGGCGGAAAACCTCACCGAGTGCTTTTCTTTTGGCATACTATCGGCAATAAATTTCTTACTTTTTGTTCTAATTTAAGTACCAATATCAATTTGACCGATATGGAAACTTGCTATAAACTTTTTAAAAAAGAAATCATTCAGCAAATTAACTTAAAGGAAAAAAGATTTGGCTTTGAACCAGAAGTGACTGCCAAAGTTGCTCGAATCAAGAATGTCCGCATTTACGAAGTTGGTATTTCTTATTATGGACGCACTTATTTAGAAGGTAAAAAAATTGGCTGGAAAGATGGTTTCCGAGCCCTTTATTGTATTATAAAATATGGATTTTTAAAATTTAAATAAAAAAAATGAAAAGAGTATTAATCACAGGAGGTGCCGGCTTTTTAGGTTCTCATTTATGTGATCGTTTTATCAGAGAAGGTTATTATGTCATTGCCATGGACAACCTCATTACCGGCAATATTAAAAATATTGAACACCTTTTTAAACACCCAAATTTTGAATATTATCATCACGACGTAAGTAAGTTTGTTTTTGTTCCGGGTGACTTACATTATATCTTACATTTTGCTTCACCTGCCAGTCCGATTGACTATTTAAAAATGCCTATTCAAACTTTAAAAGTTGGCTCATTAGGAACCCATAATTTATTAGGTTTAGCGAAACAAAAAATGCTAGAATGTTGATTGCATCAACTTCTGAAGTGTATGGGGATCCGCTTGTTCACCCTCAAAATGAAGAATATTGGGGAAATGTAAATCCAATTGGGCCAAGAGGTGTTTATGACGAAGCAAAACGATTTCAAGAAGCAATGACAATGGCTTATCATACATATCATGGATTAGAAACGAGGATTGTCAGAATATTCAATACCTATGGGCCTCGTATGCGACTTGATGATGGAAGAGCTTTACCTGCTTTTATGAGTCAGGCTTTGAAAGGAGAAGATATTACAGTTTTTGGAGATGGCTCTCAAACTCGTTCTTTTTGTTTTGTTTCTGATTTAATAGAAGGGATATACAGACTTCTTTTGAGTGACTATCATTTACCCGTTAATATTGGAAATCCACATGAAATTTCATTGAATGATTTTGCTCAAGAAATTCAAAAACTCATTGTCGGGAATTCAAAAATCGTATATATGCCTCTTCCAAAAGATGACCCTAAACAAAGACAGCCGGACATTACAAAGGCAAAAGAAATTTTGAATTGGCAACCACAAGTTGAACGAAAAGAAGGTTTAAAAATTACTTTAGAATATTTTAAAACTCAATTAGGTATTTAAATTCAAATTCTGAAAACAATTAAAGCTCCTTCCTATTTTCAGCTATTGATTGATAAACACTCATGATTTGTCGAGCCACTGCTTGATAGCTATATTTATTGATTGCGTCTTCTGAAATTTGATTCAAATCATACTTTGAATAATTATTCATCAATTCATTCATTGCACAGTATAATTCATTTTCATCATTTGAATCAACCAAAATACCATTTGATTTTTGGATAAGTTCCACCACCCCTCCTACTCGACTGCTAATCACTGGAAGCCCTGAGCAAAGCCACTCTAACACAACACAGGATTGACTTTCAGACTTACTAAACAAAATGCCTACATGCGATTTTTTTACATATTCTGCTACTTCAAAATATGAAATCTCTCCAATAAAATCACATTGATCTTTCACGTTGAGATGCTCAGCATGTTTTAGAATCATTTCATTTTTTTTACCAACAAAAAGAACCCGAAAATCTTTCCGAATTTGATTAAGCAATGCAACTGCATTTAATATTCCAAAAACGTTTTTATTTTCACTCATATCTGAAATATGAATAAATTGAAAAATCGGATTTTTAAAAATAGGAACTCGACAAAAATAACTTGTATCAACCACGTTTGCAATTGCCGTGAAAGGCTTTGCAACAACCATTTGATTAACCTCAGTTCCTAAACTTTCACTGACCGGCAAAAAAGCACTTGAAGATTTAATAATTTGTTTTGTAAAAAAAACGAAATAAAAAAGTTCCGCTTTTCGAAATGATCATCAACCCGATGATTATAGATTCCATAATGCTCAGTCAGTACAAAAGGAAATTGATATTTCCACTTCCAAAATATAGCTACCATCCCAGACAGCAAAGGAATATGCACATGAATCAAACTTGGACTACCAAAGTCAGTACGATACTGATTTAAAAAAAATTTGGTGTACAGAAAGCAGTGTTCTTAAATTCAATAATTTATTTTGATTACGTCTATAATAGAGATGTTCCGTTAGATTTTCATTGACGATTTTAGATTCTGTTCTTTCATTTTCTTCAACAAAAACAACATGAACCACATCCACTCTCAACAATGCAGACACAGCAATAGCTTGACGTTGAATAAAATCCCCTCTGAATTTATCCACTTGATTGGGATACCAACTGCAAAGCCAAATGACATTCATTAAATGTGAAAATAAGTAAAATTGATGAAATAAAAAAGATACGATACCCCATCTTCTAAATAATGATTAATTTTAACCCAAATTACAAATTTGCTGATGCAATTTCTAAAATGAATTTTAAAATTTTGTCATATCATACCAATCACACGCATACCTTTTTAGGATTTTATGGATATGGCCAAAATGCAAATGTATTCAACCCATTTGTACGAATGATTGAATCTCACTCAAACTTTATAGCTTTTGATTTACCTTATCTAGACTCAGACGAAACCTATAACAAGCAAGAGTTTACTCAATTTATTTCTCGCATTTGCGAACAAAAAGGAATAGGAATTTTTTCAATCATTTCATATAGTATCGGCTGTCGCTATGCCCTTTGCTTATCTGAAAAACTAGCATCAAAAATTTTAAATTTATTTCTCATTGCCCCCGATGGTATTCAGATAAGCAAGATATATTTGATTGCCACTCAATCAAAAATTGGTCGTGGTTTGTTTCTTGGATTTTTGAAAATTTCGACACCGATTATTTTCTATTTTTTATTTTTTCAATAAAAATTTTTATTATACAATGAAAAATTTCAATTTATTTTTAAAAATATTCAGGACAAATCAAAACAAAAAAGATTATATAATTGTTGGACAAAAATGAAATACATGATTCCTGACTTGAAAATCATCAATCATCAAATTGAAATTTATTCTTTTCAGCTCATATCATTTTTTGGGAAAAATGATTTTATCATCAAAATAAAAGCGGCCGCAAAATTAAAAAATCAAATTCCGACTGCTGAGATTCATTTAATAGATAAAGGCCATCAAATATTCACTCATTCTACATTTCAACAAATTGCAGCTTATTATTAAATGATTCAAGTTATCTCATTTTTAATGTTTGTACTTCTAGCGATATATGCTATTATGTTTGTCTATTTCAGAAGAGGTTGGTTGAGTTTGAATGAAGTGCAAACAAAAAAAGATTATTCGCCACGAACACACATAAGTATTATCATTCCTGCAAGAAACGAAGAGCAAAATATTGGAAATTTATTAAACGACCTTATTGCTCAAATATATCCGATTGAATTAATGCAAATCATTGTTGTGGATGACCACTCAACCGACAATACATCACAAATTATTCAACAGTTTAAAGATGTTCAATACATTTCACTTGCAGATATCATTGGACCAGAGGTCTTAAATGCTTATAAAAAGAAGGCTATCGAAATTGGCATCAAACAGGCAAAAGGAACGCTCATAGTCACGACAGATGCCGATTGTAGAGTAAATCCATATTGGTTATTAAGTCTAGTGCAAGCTTATGAAACTAGTCGAAAAAAACTTATTGCAGGTCCAGTTGCTTTTCAACATTCTTCCAATTTGTTCCAAATTTTTCAATCGATTGATTTTTTCACGATGCAAGGTATTACTGGAGCTCTCGCTTTTTTCAATAGTGGCTCTATGTGTAACGGAGCAAACCTCGTCTATACAAAAAGTGTATTTGAAACGGTAAAAGGATTTAAAGGAATTGATAAAATGGCAAGTGGTGACGACATGCTTTTAATGCATAAGATTGAACAAAATTATCCTAGGCAAACGACTTATTTAAAGTGTAAAGACTCGATTGTATATACAAAAGGGATGAATAGCATTTTATCATTTTTTCAACAACGAATTCGTTGGGCTTCCAAATCAAAACAGTTTAAAGATAAAAATTTAGTATTGATTTTATCTTTTGTTTTTGTGTTCAATTTGATGTTTATTCTCTTAGGATTTTTAAGCTATTTTGATGGATTATATTTACACATCTTATGGGTTAGTTTTTGCACGAAAGTGTTTGTAGAATTCTTGCTACTATTACCTGTCAGCCGATTTTTCAATAAGTCAAAAGAATTGATTTACTTTGTACCATTACAAATGATTCATATCCCATACATTGTAATATCGGCTATTTTATCCTTATTTGTAACATACCAATGGAAAGGAAGAAACGTACAATAAATGCAACAAAAAATACAAAATAGAACTTGGCTACGATTCAAAAAAAACAAAACAGCAATAGTGCCCTTATACTTTATTTTGCTTACTGTTTTCGTTGCATGTTTCGCATACATTCTTTCACCTGACTCTTCTCCAAATGCGAATACGATTCAACTAGAAATTGCTACACAACAGCCAGGTTTTTCTTGTTTGTTTTTTAAAAAGTATAAAGAGAATATTCCTAAAACTCATTTTCTCAAAACATTAATTTTTGGAAAAAAACCAGATGCAGAGCTCATTTCAGCTACACAAATCACTGCTGTTGGTGATAGTATGATTGTGATGCATATTATTGATGAAAAACTTACAGAGCGATTGGCATTTCCAATTGACAACAATATTCCTGATATTAACAAACATTATATTTTAAAAAGGACATTCTATTTAGGTACAGATCGATATGGTCGTGATATTCTCTCACGCTTGATGATAGGAGCTCGTGTGAGTTTAGCTGTTGGATTTATCGCAGTTATTTTATCAATTGGGATTGGAGTTTTATTAGGTTCAATTAGTGCCTATTTTGCAGGATATATTGATTGGGTCATTACATGGTTTATCAATGTGATTTGGGCTATTCCTACATTACTTTTAGTTTTTTCAATTACATCTGTAATAGGGAAAGGATTTTGGATTATTTTCATCAGTATTGGTCTCACGATGTGGGTAGGGACAGCACGTTTGATAAGAGGGCAAGTATTAAGTTTAAAAGAACTAGAATATATTCAAGTTGCCAAAACGATGGGATTCTCTTCGTGGCGAATTATCACACGACATATTTTACCAAACATTATGGGGCCCAGCATAGTCATGGCTGCTAGCAATTTTGCGACCGCCATTTTAATTGAAGCCGGTCTGAGTTTTTTGGGAATTGGAGTGCAGCCTCCTATTTCATCATGGGGATTAATGATAAAAGAAAATTACAATTTTATCATTACCAATCGTCCGATGCTTGCAATCGTTCCAGGAATTGCAATTATGCTGATTGTGTTAGCATTTAATTTATTGGGAAATGCGTTACGCGATGCGATGGACGTGAAAGGGAGCATCAAATAGTGCTTATTTTTTTTATTCTTTTTCTTCAATTTTAATTTTGATTTCTCTTCCTCTTCTATCAATTTTTTCCAATCATTTTTTGATTCCTCTGCAAACAATTGTACCATGCTATATTCTTGATTTGTCATTTTAATTTCTTGAATAGGGTAACCAATAAATGCAATAATATCATTCAATAATTCTTGTTCTTCTTTTGCACAAAAAGTGATAGCTATCCCTTTATCCATCCCCCTTCCAGTGCGTCCTACCCGATGAACATAATTTTCAGCAATATCAGGCACATCATAATTAATTACTAAATTAACTTTGGGAATATCAATTCCTCTTGCACTCAAATCAGTTGCAATTAATATCCGACATTCATTATCTTTAAATTGTTGCAGTGCCTCAAACCGCTCATCTTGCGTTTTATCACCGTGCAATGTAATCGTGTTGATTTCGACACGTTTCATTGCTTTTTGCACTCTTTCTGCTCTTACTTTTGTCCTTACAAAAATTAATATTTTTTCGTTCAAATGCTCACGAATAACTCTTTCCAGAAAAAAACGTTTATCATCCATTTCGACTTTTACTAATGAATGAATAACATTTTTTGAAACAGGGTCTTTAGGTGAAATTTGAATGCGGATTGCATTTTTCACCAATTCATAAGCCAATGATTTTATATGAGGATTGATTGTAGCTGAAAAAAAATAATGTCTGGTGGCGTTTTGGTAAAAATTTTTATAATATCTTGAATATCCTTCATAAATCCAAGTGCCAACATTTTATCAGCCTCATCGAGAACAAATATTTCCACATGATTTAACTGAATATAACCTTGACTTCTCAAGTCAAATAATCGACCGGGAGTAGATACTAAAATGTCCACACCAAACTCCAACTCTTCAATTTGCTCATTTTGTGATACCCCGCCAAAAGTACTCAACACTTCAACGGGTGTATAAACTGACAACTTTTTAAATACCTCAGTCACCTGCAATGCCAACTCCCTTGTCGGGACTAATACAAGGCATTTTATAAAAATTTCTTGATTCTTTTTACTAATTTTTTTTAATAGTTTTTCGATCACCGGAATGGCATACGCAGCTGTTTTTCCAGTGCCTGTTTGTGCTACTGCCATCACATCTTCACCCGACAAAATCGAAGGTATGGCTTTGTATTGAATGTCGGTCGTCTTCACAAAATTCAATTCAGCCAAACTTTGCTTCAGCTCTTTTGCGATGGAATATTTTTCAAACTTCATTTTTCTTTAATGGATAGATAGTCAGCTTCAAATGTAATACAACAACATCTCATTATTAAAAATTCAGATATGAAAAATTAAAATAAACGATTATCTTGCAATATTAAATTTTATTTGTTTTAAAATATGAAGAAGGTGATTATCTTTATTTGCTTATTTGTTTTCATTTCAAAAATAAATTTTTCTCAAAATAGATATAGCAATCTGGATAATAATGAGTATGCAATCAAAAAAAAATAATTACTTGTTTTCAGTTGGGTATGCCACACCCAGTATAGTGCGAAGCTATTTAAAATTACAAACGAGTAGGGATAAAATTTCCATTTCTGGATTTGGACCGTTCTTAGTCAAAAATGAATTTATGTTGTCAAACCGTTTTGGCATTTGCTTAAATGGGTCTTTCAGTTTTTATAAACTCACATGGCAAGATGATGGCTATGACACAATTTCAAAATCATATCATCTTTTTGAATTTGGAATTAAATCGTATGAATTAGCAGGAACCATTCGAGGAAATTATCACTTTTGGAAACGAGAAAAAATTGATTCATACGCTGGAGTTGGAATTGGATATGGACTTTTTCATATTTGGTCATATACCTATGCACACACTACTCGATTCTCTATCGTGTATGATTTACCCCCAACCTTGAGCTTAGAATGTACTTATGGCATTAAGTATTTCCCCACAAAACATTTGGGTATTTTTGCCGAAATTGGGTTAGGAAAAAGTTGGATTTTATTTGATAAATATTTCATACCTGAAGCGTTGATTCAAGCTGGAACAACGCTTAAACTATAAAAAATACACCTTTTAAAAAAGGTGTATTTTTTATTTAACTACTTAAAAAACTATGGCTTATTAGCTGACACTTCAAATGTATAGTTTACTCTAAATTTCGCACCGCTAACACATCCCTCATTTTCTTGAGTTCTGAATGCTACCATTATTTTCATATAATCTGCTCTAAAATAATCTTTAATATCATCTTGTACTGCGGTCAATTCTAATGAAGTCATTCCTCTTGGTACATTATCCAAATACCCAACCATTTTAGGATTAGTCCCATTGAAGCTATCAACAAACACCTTGATACTTACAGGTTGGTCTTTTACGAAATCAAATGTTTGCCCGGGTGCGTTTTCAATCACCATATTTAATTTTTTCACTAAAACTTTTGCGATATCCTTTTTCTGAAATCCATAAGGAGTAATGTATTCATCTACTTTTGTAGCAAATGTATCCAATTGAAGTGGACCAAAAGGAGCCTGTGTAAAATCAAGTGATGAAGGAGATGCCGGTATTGCGAATGGCAACGAAGTTGTATCACTACGGTCTATAGGTACAACAATGAGGTTTTTTGAATCACCACTATTACCTGTATTGGTCTTCTTTTTACAACCAATTGTTGTAAGAGATAAGCAAGCTATTATTGTTAATAAACTCAATAAAATTAGTTTTCTCATTTTTTTTTTTAGACTCTAAAGGTAATATATAAATCACAATTGAAAAAAGTTTTAAGAAAAAAAGTTTTCTATATTATTTGATAGAGTTTTTTGTATATTTGTTTGCTAAAACAAATCATTTTTTAATGAAGCGATTATTTTATTTTTTATTTTTCTTCCTTTTTGCTTTCAATTTAAAAGCCCAAACCGTTTACACAATGGGTTATGATCATATTCAAATCAATGTGGTTGATCCTCATTTTTTTAGTATCTATCAAATACCTGATGCAACACCAATTTGCGGAATTTATGACAGAGCTTCAGAAACATTTTATACTTGTCAATACGAAACTTATCGTTATATAAATGAAGATTTTGTTATTCAAAATGCTGGCAATGGTTGTTGTGACCAGATTGATTTTGATCCTCGCAAATATTATGGAACACTCACATTAAAAGGCGTAATCGAAAAAGTGGAATGGGATAGTTTATTAGTTTATTTCAAAACAGATAAGGCAAGATTAGTTATTAAAACTGACGAAAATGAAATTGACATGCTTTATAAAAAATTTTATAAAGAAAACTACTTAGGTTCGGTAAATATTGTCCTCAATTTAAAAGCTTACGACACCCCGAAAGAAGATATTTTATCTTATAATAAAAATACAGAAAAGAAAATCAAGCCGGTGCGTAAGCAAGTACGAATCTTGAGATGGTAATTATCTATTCTTTACATTTAATTTTTTATTTTTCTAATGAGTGCCATTAAAATTTTGGCAATTGAATCATCTTGTGACGAAACAAGTGCAGCTGTGATTATTGACGGAAAAATCATGTCAAACATTATTTGTACGCAAGCAATTCATGAAAAATATGGCGGAGTAATTCCCGAATCTGCCTCTCGATTGCATATCAAAAATATAATGCCTGTGGTGTTAGAAGCTATGGAAAAAAGCAATACTACCAAACCCGAATTGAGTGCCATTGCGTACACACAAAGTCCCGGCCTCATAGGTTCCTTATTGGTAGGAAGTTGCTTTGCAAAAAGTATGGCTCAAGCATTATCGATTCCTACGATTGCAGTGAACCACATGCAAGCTCATGTGCTTTCCAACTTGATAGAATCTCCTACTCCCAACTTTCCATTTTTATGCTTAACCGTTTCAGGTGGACACACACAAATAGTCGTTTGTCATAGTCCACTTGAGCAAGAAATAATAGGCAGCACTATTGATGATGCAGCAGGTGAAGCATTTGACAAATCAGCCAAAATGCTTGGGTTGCCTTATCCAGGAGGTCCTTTAATCGATAAATATGCACAGTTAGGAAATCCTATCAAATTTAAATTTGCAGAGCCTAATATTAAAAATCTCGATTACTCTTTTTCAGGTTTAAAAACATCCATTTTATATTTTTTACAAAAACAAAAAAAGGAAAATCCACAATTTATTGAAGAAAATCTAAACGATTTATGTGCAAGTATTCAACACACGATAATAAAAATTTTGATGAAAAAATTAATTCTTGCATCAAAGCAAACGAATATTAAAGAAGTATGCATAGCTGGCGGAGTGAGTGCCAATAGCGGTTTGAGAAAAGCATTAAAAGAGAATGCTATCACTCAATCATGGAAAACTTACATCCCTAAGTTTGAATATTGCACAGACAATGCTGCTATGATTGCGATTACTGCATATTACAAATTTTTAAAAAATGAATTTGCCGATTTGCAAACAACAGCCAGTGCTCGCAGTCTTTAATAGTCTCTTTTAAAATAGTTCCACGTTGGATATTTATTTATTTTATATTCGCAATGATTTGAAAAATAAATGACTCGCCTTGAATATTATATTAGAAATTCAAAGCCTATTGTATTCGTAAGCAATTGGCTCAAACAAGTATATTTACCCGGGTTTGAAGGGGTTTCTCTTTTTGACTCTTTAAGTTTTTTTCAAAAACAAATTTTTTCAAGTCGATTTAATTATAGTGCAAGTGCAGTGTCTTTTTCGTTCTTAATGGCTTTACCTCCATTGCTTTTATTTTTTTTCACCTTAATCCCATATTTACCACTTCCTGAAAAACAAATTTTAGAAGTTTTAAATAACATGATGTTGCTGATGACACCAAATGAAAACATGCAAAGAAGTGTCAATAAATTGATAAGTGATTTTATTACTCATAAAAAAATGCACTTCTTTCTTTTTCGATTGTGTTGACCATTTTTTACTCATCCAATGGTGTCATGGGATTGATGAAAAGTTTTGATAAAAATATAAAAGGATTTAAAAAAAGATCGGCTTTCAAAAAAAGAATTATTGCCATTGCTCTCACATTTCAACTAATCTTTTCAATCATTATAGCTTTAGGATTTATGATATTTCAATCATGGCTTTCTAAAGTATTGGGCATTGAATTTCTGACAAATTCTGTCGTGTTGAATATAGTCGCATCGATATTAATCATTGGCATGGTTCTATTGACAGTCGCTTGTTTGTATCGCTTTGGATACGCTGCAATCACACATTTAAAATTAGTCAATCCGGGAGCAATTATTGCCACCTTTTTAATCGTCTTTTTGACAATTTCATTTTTTTATGCTGTGAATAATTTAATCAATTATAATAAGATTTACGGTTCAATTGGAACATTAATTATCTTCATGGTTTGGATTAATTTAATCGCTCAAATTTTATTAATTGGGTTTGAACTAAATGCTAGTATCATCACAAACAAAATTGAATCAAATCATAAAAAAAATAAACTTCTTATTTGTTTGTTCTCTATAACTATCATTTACATATTAATGGGAGCATGTTCCAATGAACAAAATCCTACATTTTCAAAAGACATCGCACCAATTATTTTTGAAAAATGCACTCCATGCCATCGCCCTTCCCAACCCGGTCATTTTCAATTTACCAATTATATTCAGGTTAAAAGCAGTGCTAGATCCATTTTATATTCAATCAAGCACAACATCATGCCACCATGGCCTGCAGACCCAAATTATTCTCAATTTTTAAATGAAAATTATCTAACTGATCAAGAGAAAAATAAAATTGAAAAATGGATTGCACTCGAATGCCCTTTGGGGAATGAAAATGAGATTCCTCCATTGCCACATTTTCATAGTGGCTCAATGATTGGCGAGCCTGATTTGCGAATTCCGATAAAACCAATTGAGTTAAAGGGTGACTTCAAAGATAAATTTTTATTAATCAAAGTCCCATTTGAATTACCTACGGATACGCTTATACGAGCCGTCGAGTTTGTGCCAGGCAACACAAGGGTTGTACATCATGTAAATGGAGATATGGTTCGATTTGATTACGAAAAAAAGAAAAATGTATATGATGGCGAATTAGTGAGCGATATGAAATTGGACACCTCAATCCAAATTGCATATAAAAGAATTGGTGTTTTGAATGATGATGGCTCCTATCCTACACTTGTCAAATCTATCGTCAATTACCTTCCAGGAGTGATAGCTCAGCAGTATCCTGATGGTATTGGAGCTTGGCGTGCAAATAAGAAAAACGCATTTTTATTAGCCGATTTGCATTATGGACCTACAGAAAAAAAAGTTTGGGATAGCTCATACATCAATGTCTTTTTTGGGAAAAATATCCCATATCGTCAAGTGTTAGAATTTCAAATGGGAACATTAGGGGTGTCGCCCATTGAGCCACCACTAATCATACCCCCAAATAAAATTTCATCATATATCACCAAATTTACGACCCCAGAAGATATATCGATTCTAACTATCAATCCGCACATGCACAAACTGGGTAAAAGTTTCAAAGCTTATGCTATCAAGCCCTACGGTGATACGATTCGTCTCATTTATATTCCTCAATGGAATTTTAATTGGCAGTATTTTTATACTTTTAAAAAGATGGTAAAAATTCCACAAGGAAGCACAATATATGTTGAAGGAATTTTTGACAACACAAAAGAAAATCCATTTAATCCAAATCATCCTCCCAAAGAAGTGAGAGATAACAATGGCAGCATGGGCACTCACGATGAAATGTTTCAGTTTATTGTTTCTTATTTGCCATATCAAGCAGGTGATGAAAATATCTCATTAGAGCGGTAATGTTTAATATAGCAATATGCCATTCATTTCATTTACAATCAATATTGAATCTCTTTTATTAAAAGAAATTTTATTGATATAAATTTTACATTTTACACTTCTAAAAATCAAAGAATCGTTTGATATTAAATATTTCTTTTCTTGGTCTCTATTGATTAATTTCATTTTGTTATTCAATCGATTGCTTTCGTCTTCTTGATGTAATCGCTGATTAATCGAATATAAAATTGGGTTTAAAAGAGTGTCAAAATGCACATGGCACAAGGTGTCATTATGATATTGAATAAATAAACTATCATGTGAAATGGTTGCAGTTGCTTTATGAAGCTGAATGATATTTTCATCTTTGCTAAACGAAATCATATTTTTAAACTCGGAAGAACTTAAAGGAAGTTCATTTAAAAATTCATAATTAGGACTAATACTAATTTTGCGAATTGGACTTTGCTCTTGAAATTGCAAGTCAGAAAAAATAGCATTGACGGATTCTAATTCATTTTTAGAGATAGCATTGTTTAATATATTTTGATTCTCTTCATCAAGCCATTTATGAATCTGATTGATTTGCCCACGCTTGTTTAAATAATTCAAAATAGAACGAATACTCTCTAAATTTTCATTTGAAATTTTATGAGTGTTCTCATTTGAAACTAATTTATTATTGACAAGCAAATGATTTTTATTTAATAAATATTCCAACCTTCTCACTTGGTTTTGAATACTCAATTGAAATAATCCCCAAGGCCCAAATGAAGAAATAAAAAGAATAACAAAAAGACTAATCGGTATAATTATGATATTATCTTTTTTTGAAGATAAAATATAAATACTAATTACCAATAGCCAAATCCCCAAAAACGACTATCAGATAACGATCTTCGGTAATCCCATACGATAAAATACGAAGTGTAATTGCAATAAAATATAAAGAAAGTAAAGGAAGTAAAATATAAAAAAAGTATTTCGAGAAGAAATAAAGTAATTTATATTGTTTGTCTTTTCGGATAGGATAAATTAATAAATAAGTAAAGACTCCAATAATTGAAAATACAAAAATAGGGATACAAACTGCATTAGAAGGGATCACTCCTGTCAACACGATATCGAACAGATAGATGTATAAAATGAGAATGTACAAAAGCAATATTGGCAGTAAAATGTATTGAACAAAGATTCGTAAAGAATTTTTAAATACTGTTTTATGCGAAAAAACATCAAATGATTTTGGAATTTGGTAAAGAAAAAATAAGGTATTTAAAAAGATAAACACAAATAAAAACAAATCCAAATAAGCATTCGTCGTTATATATATTTTCAAGAGCTTTTCAACAGCATATAAAGCACCTGCAACCCCTAAAAATAGTGTTACAGAATACACTATGGCAATACTAATACTCGTCAATAAATAGAAATTAAACTGCCAAAAATTTTGATTTTCATCATTATCATAAAAAGCCGAAAAAGAAACCAAAACATGAAAACAAGTAATAAACACTAAATACCGAGTAAGGAATACACTTTCTGAATCTAACATCGCAGGAATAATCGAATAATAATGTAAGCCCAACATGCAAAAGCCTAACAATGACAAACCCACACGCTTTCCAAGATCAATCTTTTTAGACTCTGCAAAAATATCAAGAGCTATAAAATATGAAATTCCAGAAACAGATTCTAAGGCTAATTTAATAAATACAAAACCTTTCAAATCACTGCTATCAGTGTGAATACTAATTGAAAAAAAAATAAACCCTAATACCGAGGCCATAATGGGTATAGGAAATCGTCCTAAAGTACCATACAAATCAATTAATATTTTTTTTATTTGCAGCATTACCTATCAACCTTAAAAGTATAAATTAGTTTTAAAAATATCTTATTTTTACTAAATGAATCAGAAAGTTTTTTTTTCTATTCAATACCATTATTCTCTTCATCATAGGGTGTAAGCACGACCCTGCTTTTCCTAAAGAGTCGGACTATCATCCTCATTTTTTAAAATTAGAAATCCCAGCAGGCTTACCACCCATGCACATTCCAGAGGATAACCCTTTAACAGAAGAAGGCGTTTTTCTCGGAAGAAAATTATTTTATGAACCTCTTTTATCTGCCAATAATAAAATAAGTTGTGCTAGTTGTCATCAGCATCAAAACTATTTTAAAGATAGCAACTTTGCTCTTAGTACTGGTGTAGATGGATTTCGTGGAGAAAGAAACGCAATGACTTTATTTAATGTTGGATATGAAAAAAAATTCTTTTGGGACGGAGGAGCAAATGATTTAGAATCACAAGCACTCGGCCCCATTACGAATCCTTTGGAAATGCACGAAACCATGCTCAATGTCGTCAATAAGTTGCAAAGCAATCCGGAATATCCTTCCTTGTTTAAAAAAGCATTTGGGACTGATAAAATTTCAACAAAATTCATTCTTTATGCTCTTGCTCAATTTGAAAGAACTCTCCTATCTGGCAACACTCGTTTTGATAAATGGCAACGTGGTGAAATCACATTAACCAGCAAAGAAATGAATGGTTTCAATATTTTTTTAGATGAACAAAAAGGAACCTGTGCTCATTGCCACACTTTAGGGAATACCTTCACTGACTTTGAATTTAGAGATATAGGACTAGACAGTATTCCGCTTGATTTAGGACGTTATCGGATTACATTAAATCCAGATGATATTGGAAAATTCAAAACGAGTACTCTAAGAAATATTGCAATGACAGCACCCTATATGCACGATGGACGATTTGCAACATTAAGAGAATGTATCGAATTTTATAATACCGGATTTCATTACTCTAAAAATTTAGCACCAGAATTAAAAAATATTCCAAAAGGTCGTCTATCAGATGATGACATAGACGATTTAATTGTATTTTTAAACACTTTAACTGATACTTCATTTATTCACAATAAAAATTTTTCAAACCCAAAATGAAACTAAAAAACATTATCCTTTCATTATTTCTAGCTTTCACATTTTCTACAACTCAAGCCCAGCTTAATGTAGGAGACATTGCTCCGGAAATCAAACTCCCTGATTCTTTAGGAAAATGGAAACCGTTGAGTGAGGTGAAAGCAAAAATAATCTTATTAGATTTTTGGGCAGCATGGTGCTACCCATGTGTTCAATCGATGCCAGACCTCATTAGTATTTATGAAAATTATCATAAAAAGGGGCTTGAAGTTTACGCAGTTTCACTCGATAAAGATTACTACAATTGGGTGGCTATGTGTCGAAAATTAAACTTGCCTTTTGTATTAGTAAACGATGCTTATGGCATGAATGGAAAAACTTGTAAGCAATATCATATTGAATCAATTCCAAATAAATTATTAATAAAAGACGGGAAAATTTTTGCTATAAATAAAAGTCTTTATGATATAAATAAAATTTTAGAAAAAGAACTAGAATCAGAAAATTAATCCATTCTCAAATCCATTACAACTCAATAAAGAAAGGCCTTTGGTTTACTTTAATGAAAGCATTTTCTAAACGTTCTTTATGTGTATCTGTTATAAAAACTTGACTCGTTTGTTTACTAATATATTCAATAATTTTTTCCCCTCTTAAATAATCTAATTTTTCAAAAACGTCATCTAAAAGTAACACTGGATAAAACAAATTGCTCTCTAATAATATTTCATATTGAGCGAATTTTAATCCATATAAAAATGATTTTCGCTGCCCTTGTGACGCAACATTTTTCAATGGCATTCCATGCAATGTGAATATTAAATCATCTTTATGTATCCCAACATTAGATCGTTGTGTTATAATATCCTTTTGCCGACTAGCTTTCAGTAATTGTGTTAAATTCCCATTCATTAAGGGCGATGAATATTGAATTTGAATTTCTTCTTCTAATTCGGGTGAAAGAAAATGATATATCTTCATCGTTTTATCAGCAATCATCAAAGTAATTTTTTTTCTCATTTCAAATATTAAAACGGAAAAAGAAGCTAATTGCTCATCGTAATAATCTAATAAATGATAATCTACCCCTTGATTGTTTTTTAATAAAGCATTCCGTTGTTGTAAAATTTTATTATATGAAATTAAACTGTTCATATAATTTGAATCAAGTTGAGAGATCAATACATCTAAATATTTTCTTCTAATCTCGCTCGTTTCTGTTATCAACTGTGTATCATCAGGAGTGACCATCACTACAGAAAATTCGCCAATATGTTTTGACAAATGAGTATATAAAATTTTATCTTTTGAAAATTCCTTTTTGCCATTTTCTCTAATCGTACACTGCACTTCATGTAAACTATCTTTAAGAAAATGAGCTTTTAACATCATCCCCTTTTGATTTGCGGAAATACACATCGAGTCATTGTTAATAAAATAACTTTTGGTAAAACACAAAAAATAAATTGCATCTAAAATTGTCGTTTTCCCACTTCCATTCTTGCCGACAATACAAACAATATTTCCATCGAATTTAAATTCGGATTGAATATAATTTTTAAAGTGGTATAAACTCAATGACTGAACCTTCATGCCGTGCGAAGATAATTTTTTTTTATAAGGAAAAATCAATAATAGTTCATCTACTTAAACATACATTTGCTTATGTCAAAACAATTGATCGTTATTGGTGGAGGTGCCTCTGGATTTTTCTGTGCAATCAACGTTGCCATGCAAAATCAATCACTTCAAATCACTATCATTGAAAAACAAAAAAACGTTTTACAAAAAGTAAAAGTAAGTGGTGGTGGCCGATGCAATGTCACACATGCTTGTTTCCAAAATTCAAAATTGGTTACTTTTTATCCACGAGGAAAGAATTTTCTAAAGAAGACATTCTCTTTATTTTCTACAAAAGATACAGTGCAATGGTTTGCCAATCAAGGCGTTCAATTACACACAGAAGCCGATGGCAGAATGTTTCCAACAAGCAATCATTCCGATAGCATTATTCAATGTTTTTTAAATCTTACCTCTCAATATCGAATTGCATTAAAAACAAATACAGAAATCATTTCTATTGAAAAAAACGGTTTTTCATATATATTGAAAGATAAAAATGGCTACCCTTATACGGCAGATTTTGTCATGATTGCAACAGGCGGATATCATAAAGATTCACAGTATCAATGGTTGCAAAAATTGGGGCATACTTTTATTCATCCTGTTCCTTCGTTGTTCACATTTAATTTAGCTCATTCTTCCATCAACACCTTAATGGGTGTGAGTGTTGAAAATATTTTAGTGAAAATAGCTGGAACAAAATTCAGTGAGCAAGGACCTTTGCTAATCACACATTGGGGATTTAGTGGCCCTGCGATATTGCGGCTCTCTGCATGGGCAGCACGCACTCTCCACGAAATGAATTATCATTTCTCGATTCAAATCAATTGGATCAATCAGGAAGAACATCAAGTGAGACTACATTGGAACACAATCAGAGAAAAGCAAGCAGGGCTTTTAATTAGTAATAAAAATCCATTTCAAATTCCACAAAGACTATGGCATTTTATTCTAACAGAAGCTAATATTGACTTCAACACAAAGTGGAGTGAGCTAACATCTAAAGCTCAAAATAAACTCATTCATCGATTGACCGCTCAAGCGTTTGAAGTGAAAGGGAAGACCACTTTTAAAGAAGAATTTGTAACCTGCGGTGGCATTCCACTTAATGAAGTTGACCCTCAAACGATGCAAAGCAAACTTGCTAAAAATATTTACTTCGGTGGTGAAATTTTAGATGTGGATGGAATAACAGGTGGCTTTAATTTTCAGCATGCGTGGAGCTGTGGGATGATTGCATCCCGCAGTATTGTGAATCATTCTATTTAAGGTCTGCCAATACTTTCAGGCTCTTTTCGATAATAGCAACTGCCTCATCGATTTGCGATTTTGTGATTACTAAAGGAGGTGCAAAACGAATTTTATCACCATGAGTTGGTTTAGCAATTAATCCATTATTCATCATTTCGATACATAATTCCCATGCAGCATTTTCGTTTTTATGTGATATTTCAATTGCATTCAACAACCCTTTTCCTCTTACAATTTTAATATAAGAAGAATTAATATTCTGTAATTTTTCTCTGAAATAAGTTCCCATTTGAGCTGCATTTTCAGCCATGTTTTCGTCTTTCAAAACTTGCAAAGAAGTAATAGCAACCTTACAAGCTAAAGGGTTTCCACCATAAGTGGAACCATGTTCGCCCGGCTTAATAGTCAACATTATTTCATCATTACACAACACAGCACTAATAGGCATTGTGCCTCCACTTAATGCTTTCCCCAAAATTAAAATATCCGGTTTTACATCTTCATAATCACAAGCAAGCATTTTGCCAGTGCGAGCTAATCCAGTTTGAATTTCATCAGCAATAAATAAAACATTTGCAGCTTTACACATATCATAACATGCCTTCAAATACCCACCCTTAGGCACTTTCACTCCAGCTTCCCCTTGTATAGGTTCAAACAAAAATGCACATACATTTTTATTTTTAAGTGCTTCTGCTAAAGCAGTTGTATCATCAAATGGAATATTAATATAACCATGAGTAAAAGGTCCAAATCCAGTACGAGAAGTTGGATCACTACTAAACGAAATCACATTAATTGTTCTTCCATGAAAATTATCATTACAAACAATCACTTGAGCTTGATTCTCTTCAATTCCTTTTTTTTCATATCCCCATTTTCTGGCTAGCTTCAATGCTGTTTCCACCCCTTCAACTCCTGTATTCATTGGTAGTACCTTATCATAGCCAAAATATGTTGTAATATATTCAGCAAATTCTCCTAACAAATTACTATAAAAAGCTCTTGATGTCAGCGTTAATATTTGAGCTTGCTCAATCATGGCTTGCACAATTTTTGGATGGCAATGACCTTGATTTATGGCTGAATATCCACTTAAAAAATCAAAATATTTTTTATCTTCTACATCCCAAACAAACACTCCACTACCCTTCTTGAGCACGACTGGCAATGGATGATAATTATGTGCATTATATAGTTCTTCTTTTTGAATGTATTGTTTTGAGAGTGAATTTTGGTTGTTCATATTTATTAAAATAAAAACAAAACTAAACCATATTAAGCTTTACACAAAATCATGTTTTTCAATTCATGGCTACTTAGAGAGTTAGATTTTAGAAAAGAATTACGATTTTTGATTGAAAAAAAATAGATTTGTATTCATTCAATAAACTTTTTATATATATCAATGAAATCAATTCAAATTACTTTCCTTTATATAATCTTCATTTTTTCATCATGTCAAAATGAAAATAAAAACAAGATAGACTTCGCCCAATTCGAAATTCAACTTTTAGATGCCTATTGGAAACAATACCCATCCAAAGCGATTGGAGTTGGCTATGGAAAATATTATGAAAACCTTACTATTCCTGACTCAAGTTCAATTCAATCTTCTATTTCATTTTCGAATAATTGGTTAGATTCTTTAAAATCAATTGACTTTCAATCTTTGACTGAAGATGAAAAAATAAGTTTTCATATCATCGAAAATCAACTCAACAGCGACAAATGGTATTTGACCGATTTGAAACCTTTTGAATGGGATGCAACGATTTATAATTTGAGTAGTGATTGTGATTATATCATCAACCAGCCTTATGCTCCATTGAATGAGCGACTCAAAATATTATCTCAACATATTGCCCATAGCGATTTGTATTACAAAGCTGCATTACAAATGATTAAAAATCCTACAAAAGAACATCTTCAAATGTCTGTCCAACAAAACAAAGCAGGTATTAATGTTTTAGGACAATATTTATTCGATTCAATCAAAGTTTCAACTCTTAATGAAGAAGAAAAAAGCACATTAAAATCAAATATTGAAAAAACAATCACTGCAATGAAATCATTTGCAGATAGCCTTTCCAGCATTTTAAACAATCCTAACATTTCTTTTAGAGATTTTAAAATTGGAAAAAAATTATTTGAAGAAAAATTCAAATTTGATATTGTTGCAGACATCACTCCCGACCAAATTTATCAACGTGCATTAGAAGATAAAGCAAAGTATCATCATCAAATGTTTGAAATTGCAGACACCCTCTGGGCTAAATATTACCCTCACACTCCCAAGCCTCAAGATACAATTCAACTCATTCAAGGTGTTATGGATAGCATTCAAAACCAACATACCACCGTCAATCATTTTTTTGACTCATTGACAAATCATGTGCATCGATTGAAAAAATTCATTATTGAAAAAAATCTTTTTGATTTTGACACAACAAATCCACCGGTTATTGTGCGACTTATGCCGGAATATGCTAGAGGCTTTGCCATTGCCAGTGCAGAGTTTACCCCACCTTATCAAAATGAAGGTGCCACCTATTATAACATAGATGACTTATCTCAATATCCTGTTGATAAAGCATTAGGCTCACTCAAAGAATATAACGATTATGCATCACAACTTTTGAGCATCCATGAAGCCATACCAGGGCATTGTCTGCAAGGAATCTACAATAATAAAAAAACAAAAGACATTGTGCGAGCAGTTTTTCAAAATGGAACAATGATAGAAGGCTGGGCTGTCTATACTGAAAGTATGATGATAGAAAACGGTTGGGGTGACGACCATCCTGAAATGCAGCTTGCTTTATGCAAATTAAAATTAAGAGAATTAGGAAATGTGCTTGTTGACTATCAAATACATTGTTTAGGAAAAACCGAAAAAGAAATTTTGAAATTACTGACAAAAGATTGTTTTCAAACACAAGCTCAAGCTTCAGAAAAATACCATCGAGCCACAATTTCACAAGTACAACTTTGCTCATATTACACAGGTGCTATTGCCATTTTAGAACTTAGAGAAAAATATAAAACCATGAAAGGGAAAGACTTTCAGCTAAAAGATTTCCATGAACATTTTTTGAGCTATGGCAGCTCTCCTATTAAATATATTGGCGAAAGAATGTTGTCGAAATAATCAAATAATACACCTCATTTGAAATATTCAAAACTCCAAAATGTGATGCTTTTCGCTCTATTTTATAGTTATCTTATATCATTTTAATATCTAAATTTCTAATTTGTGATTTTAATTTAATGGACGTAAGTGAAAAAAACACCTAATTATTTTATAAATTAATCTATTTAATTAAACTAATATTATATTATCATTAAATTTTGATTACTTTAGTATCGAAAAAATTAAGGAGACAATATAAGAAATGCTTTTTGATAAAATTCAAGAATGTATTCAATCATTCGAATCTGTATCGTTAAAACAACTTGATAGTGTACAACTTCAAAACCGAATTGACACTAAATATATTTTGACGAAAGCAGAGCTATTGCAATTATTAGAAGGAATTAAAGAAGAACAATTTGTTTTGGAAATAGATAATGTTCGTATATTTAATTATCAAACGATTTATTTTGATACAGCCAATTATCAATTTTATAAAGACCATCATAATGGTTGTGTCAATCGAGTAAAAGTCCGAAGTAGAGAATATATTGAAAGTAATCTTTGCTTTTATGAAATCAAACGAAAATTATATGGCACTCGAACTGACAAACAAAGAAAAAAAGTCAATGAAATTTATCATTCAGTGCCGGAAGATGATTACAATTTGATAGAATACAAAAGGCTTCATAATCGCCCAATTGAAAAGAAAATCACCAACTATTTTAAAAGAATTACCTTAACGAATAAAAAATTCACTGAACGAATTACAATTGATTTAGAAATTAATTTTGAAAATCAACGACAAGAAAAAAATTGCACTTCCTAACTTATGTGTCATAGAAGTCAAACAAGGTAAAAGCGATGTTTTTAGCAACACAATTCAAGTGCTAAAAAAACTACGAATACACGAAACCGGATTCAGTAAATATGCAATCGGGGTTTCATTACTCGAACCATCCATCAAACACAATAATTTTAAACCTATACTATTAAAACTAAATAAAATAAAAGCGTATGCCAATAATTGAACATTTGCTCACACAAGCAGCAGAATCTGCTAAAGAACTCAATACTGATTTTTTTTCAGAAAGCACAGCAAGTTCTCCTTCTTTAGGATTAGAAAATTACATAGAACTGATTACCCGATTTGGGATCAACTTTGTAGCCATTTTTATATTGATAAGATTAATATACTATCCAATTCATAAAAACAAAGATTTCCTATTTACCTTTTTTGTTTTTAATATAATCATTTTTATTTTATTAAGTACTACAAAACTAAAACCCGGGTTTGCATTTGGACTACTAGCCTTTTTTTCAATCATGCGCTATCGAACGGTAACAGTTCCCATCAAAGAAATGGGCTACTTTTTTATATGCTTAGCGCTTGGGATGGTCAATGCTTTATCTGTGATAGATGAAGGCTGGTGGGTGATGTTGATTTGCAATGTTGCCATTTTAATTTTAACTCTTTTACTTGATCGACATATCAGTTTAACACACGAAAATGTAAAAGAAATTACTTACGAACGTGTCGATTTGATTCAGCCAGAAAAAAGGCAAGAAATGATTGAAGATTTGAAAGAGCGTACAGGATTACCCATTCATAGAGCTGAAATAAAAACAATTAATTTCCTAAGAGATACTGCAAAAGTATTTGTATTTTATAATGCAAAAGATAATGAAAATACACAAGGACTAGTGGGTGATGATGATTAATCATCTAACTAAATCTTTAATCCAGATTACACATTTAAGAATTTAGGTTTAAATAAAAAGCGATTCATTTGAAGTCGCTTTTTATTTAATAATCATCATTTTTTAAAAAGGGGAAAAGAGCCGTTGGAGGGAATTGAACCCTCGACCTCTTCCTTACCAAGGAAGTGCTCTACCACTGAGCCACAACGGCAAAAGAGTAAAAAAAAACCGATTGTCATTGTCGAAAATACAAAAACAACCGGTATCTGAGAGCGGAAGAACAGAATCGAACTGTCGTCATCAGCTTGGAAGGCTGAGGTAATAGCCACTATACGACTTCCGCAAGTGTGGGCAGTGATGGATTCGAACCACCGTAGGCGTAAGCCAGCAGATTTACAGTCTGCCCCCTTTAGCCCCTCGGGCAACTACCCAAAAAAAAAGAGCCACTTGCCGGAATCGAACCAGCGACCTACTGATTACAAATCAGTTGCTCTACCAGCTGAGCTAAAGTGGCTTCAAATTTTTTATATAGATAAGCTAACTGTTTATCTATTGCGTTTCATTTATAAAAAGAACTTCGTTTTTAATTTTATGGAGTGCAAATGTATATATTAATTTTATTCTTACAAATATTTCTCACTATTTTTTTTAAAGAAATTGACTTATTTCTATTCAAAAAAATTGCAAAAATTTATTAAAGTTAAATTTAATATCTGCTTATAAATATTATGCTACTTTTTTTTGATTAAAAATTAAAAAAAAAAGAATTAATAAGATTACTTTTACGCGATTGTTAAAAATAATTATATCACAGCAAACATTCAAATTAAAAAATTACGTCTAAAATAATATCATCATTAAAAAAATTATGAATACAATATTTAATAACTTTAAA
>LNFQ01000031.1 GCA_001567165.1 Bacteroidetes bacterium OLB11 | reverse complement strand
CTATTTTTACGAAAAAAAAATGGATTCACAAGTTACGATATTAAAATGAAGTGGATATCAGAATGAAGCTTAACCGTATTGCATATCAAATTTGTTGAAAATCATTTTTTTCAAATAAAAATGATTGTATTGGCGGGGGATTCAAAAAAAGTGGAGTTGTCATTTCAAAAAATATTGAAAAAAAATATTGAAAATATTAGTTCGTTGCAAGTTGAGCTAGTGAATATCATTATCAACAAAAAAAAACCAACTGAATGTGAATTAGAAAAAAAATTTTAGCCCTAAAAATAAACATATCATTATAGTTGATGATGTGAGTAGTTCGGGGCGTACCATTACTTATGCTCAAAAGCCATTTTTAAATGAAGTGGCGGCTAGTATTCAAACGATGGTTTTGGTTGATCGAAAACACAAGCAATTCCCTATTAGCCCTGATTATGTAGGTTTGCAACTTTCAACTACTTTGCAAGATAAAATCACTGTGTTGTGTGAAGGGGATAAGGCGATAGCGGCTTATTTAGATTAACTTTTGGCTGCTCTCAATTGCTTAAAGAGTTTGAATCCATGTTTTACAAATGAAAATGTTTTTACGCTGGCTGTGCCTCCCATGCGGTCACGAAAGTGAATAGGCACCCATTTGATTTTGGAAAGTTTAGCACATTTTACACTGACAAAAATATTGGCCAAATGGAAATCATTTGGTACACAATAGGCAATTTGTTTCATAATATCACGATGAATTAGGCGATAAGGCACATTAGGATCTCGCACCCATTTACCAGTAGCTACACAAGTAAAAATCGTTACAAAATGAGAAACAATGGTTCGTTGCAAACCATCATCTCGCGTTTTTCTAACTCCATAAATTGATTGATAACTTTCGGTAAAAGGAATCATTTGAGCAAAATATTGCGGGTCACATTGTCCATCGCTATCAATCTGAAATATCCAGTCAGCATCATTTTCTAATGCCATTTGATAGCCATAAACGCAAGTTTGTCCATGACCAGAATTGGGCTTATCCACGACTTTGATAGTTGGGTATTTTACAGCTAAATTTTTTATTTTATTTAATGTAGCATCTTTACTTCCATCATTTAATAAGCAAATGGTATAATTAATGTTGGCTTGGTTTAATGCGTTTGCCCATTCATCAATGACAAATTCAATTGCTTCTTCTTCATTATAAACAGGCATAATCACCCATAAATTATTGATTGCCATATTTTGATTTTAAGACTTTAAATGTTCTGAAAGCATTTTCCATGACCTCATCCATATTGAAATATTTATACTCTGCTAAACGTCCACAAAAGTACACATGATTTTGGGTAGTTTCTTCATCCGCTAGTTTTTTATATTTCAAATATTTTTCATGATTTTCGGTGGTAGGTATTGGGTAATAAGGATCACCAGTTGCCTTTGGATATTCATAAGAAATCACCGTTTGAGGATGCTTTTGACCGGTGACATGTTTAATTTCAACCGATCGAGTATATTTATGTTCATTCGGATAATTGATTTGTACGTTCTTTTGATAATACTCTTCATTTTTCACTTGAAAATCGAAAGATAATGAACGCCAACCGAGCTTCCCATATTGAAAATCGAAATATTCGTCTATAGCTCCTGAGTAAACAATTATTGGAGGTTTTTCTTTAATTTGTTTGAAGTCGGTATTAAGTTGCAAATCAATTAAAGGGTGGCTAATCATTTTTTCAAACATTTTAGAAAACCCATCTTTGGGTGTAAATTGAAATTCATGATCTACATAACGATTGTCTTGATTGAAGCGAATCGGAATTCTTCCACACACTGAAGGTGCCAAATCTTTCGGGTGCATATCCCATTGTTTTAAGGTATAACCTAAATAAAATGCTTCATACAACTCTTTGCCAACGCGTGATAGCACAAACTCTTCCGAGTTTTTAGGGGTTTCAATTTTTTCTCTTTTTTCTTCTAAAAGTTGTTTGGCTTTCTCTTCATCGATATGATCTAATTTGAAAAATTGAGCCAAAGTATCTAAGTTTATCGGAAAGGGAAAATGCTCCCCTCTTGTGTTACTTGTGACGATATAATTTCCCGGAATCCATTCTGTAAATTGCGATAAATATTCTAAAAGAGAAGCTTTATTTGTTCTAAAATAATGAGGTCCATATTGATGAATCAGCACTCCACTTTCGTGAAAACGGTCATAACAGTTCCCGGCGATATGTGGTCTTTTATCAATCAATTGCACCTTCCAATTGAGCTGGCTAGCACATTGTTCGGCTATCACACTACCCACAGGACCTGCTCCAACTATTAATATATTGTATTTAGTCACCTATTCTATTTTTTATTTGACAATCTTCAAAAATAGGCTACTATCCTGAAAGAAAAACATCTTATGGATTTTTTTTTTAAGTGTTTGTAATGTCATTTTATGGTATTTATTCTTTCCAAATAAATGGAAATAAAATAATGGAAAGGGCAATAATCAAAACATCCAATAAAATTAAAACTCCTAAAAACTGCTCCCATCCTGACACTGCCATTTTCATAAATAAAGGTTTGCTCAAATCAGCTAATAAAATAATTTGTGGAATCACAATAGGCAATCCTAATATGGCAATCAAAGCTGAGTTGCCACCTGCCTTTCCTGCAATAGCTGCCAATGTCGTGAAAAGCAATGCCATACTGACTCCCCCTAACAAACTGAGTAGCATAAATTTTAAAAAAATCGAAACTCGGATTTCCAAGCAGTAAGACAAAAAGCAATAATGTAATCAAACTCATTCCTAACATTAAAACGACATTATAAATGAGTTTTGAAATAATAATATCTTTCGGATCATGCACACTGTAATAGTATATATTTCGCTGTTTGCTTTCTTGTAAAAAAACTTTTTGCAACAGCATTAATACTTGCAAAAAGAATGACGATCCAAAATAAGGAATTCCACACTTCTCCATCAGGACTATCTTGTAGCATTTTGATTGTAAACACAGTGCTGACGATATAAAGAATCACACCATACAGAGAATATTTTTGGCGCCATTCCAATAAAAAATCTTTCTTCAATAAAAGTAATATCTTATTTGGCGAATGACTCATATTGAATGCAAATGTAATTTTAAAAAATAGAATTTTATATATTAAAAAAAAAGTCTTTGTTTTCATTCTACTTGAATCGTAATAAACATCCAATTCTTTGTAATAAAAAAAAATGCTCCTACAAATTGATTTCAATAATTCTAAAAAACATTATACATGATCCTTTTTTACAATGTTATTTTAGTCTCATTTCATTCAACTTAAATTCCAAATGAGTAATTTGATTTAAAAAAGTATTTAAATTTAAAATATTGTTTTACCTTAACTTTTTAAAAATTAACTGAAATAAAAAAATGAGCAAACAAATTACATTAGAAGAAATACAAGATTTTAAAACGGCCTACCCGAAACAGTTGTACGGTTTATTTTTCAGCGAAATGTGGGAGCGGTTTTGTTTTTATGGAATGAGGGGAATGCTCACGATTTTTATGGCAAGCCAATTAGCAATGTCAGATAAAGATGCCAATTTACAATATGGTGCAACTCAAGCATGGGTTTATGCTTTCACATTTATTGGAGGATTGTTTGCAGATAAAATTTTAGGGTTTAAAAAATCACTTCTTTGGGGTGGACTGATGATGATAGTGGGGAGTCTTTTTCTTTCTATAGATCCAAAATCTTTCTTCTTTTGGGGAATTTCATTTTTGATTGTAGGCACTGGGTTTTTCAAACCAAATATTTCGTCGATGGTGGGAAAACTGTATAAAGAAGGCGATAGCAGGAGGGATGCAGGATTTTCATTGTTTTATGCAGGAATCAATATTGGTGCTACTTTGGGCGGCATCTTGATGATTGGCATTGCGAAAGGTGCAATTTTAAGTAATTATATTCCCGAACATTTAAGGTGGAACGCCGCTTTTTGTTTAGTCGCAGTCGTGATGATTATTAGTTTGATGACTTTTATTTTCACTCAAAAAAGTCTTGGTCCTATTGGAATTTCTCCTTTTGCAACATCAGAAAATAAAATAACAAAGTGGTATGAATATATTGTATATTTTGGTTCTTTGGCGAGCATACCGATTATTATGGTGATGGTTGCAAATACTCATTACACTGATATTTTTATGTATATCATAGGGCCATTTAGTTTGCTCTATCTTTTTTATGAGATGAGAAATTTCACAAAAATTGAAAATCAAAAATTAATTGCAGCTCTTTGTTTCATTCTATTTTCTGTTATCTTTTGGGCTATTTTTGAACAAGCTGGTGGCTCATTGAGCTTGTTTGCTGATAAGTATCTTAGTCAAAATTTGTTAGGGTTATCCGTACTTCCAACTCAAGTGAATAACTCTGCTAACTCTATCTTTGTCATCATTTTTGCTGCTCCTATTGGCTTATTATGGGTGTGGCTGTCAAAAAGAAAAATGGAACCCAATGCCGTTGTAAAATTTGGTTTAGGTTTTTTGTTTTTAGGTTTAGCCAATTTGATATATTTCAGTTTACGATACTTTGTAGGTGCAGACGGATTATCATCATTAAACATTTTTGCATTCGCATATTTTATTGTAACAATGGGAGAGCTGTGTCTTTCACCAATCGGACTATCAATAATGACAAAATTAGCCCCAACCAAAGTGCAAGGCTTAATGATGGGGATGTGGTTTTTGGCAAGTGCTTATGGACAATATGTAGCAGGACTTTTTGGAGCAAGCATATCACCAGATGAAAGTGCTAGCATACTCGAAAAAATCAATACCTATACAGCAGGATACAAACAATTTGCATGGTACGCCATCATCGCCGGCATCGTGCTAATCGTCATTTCACCACTCATCAAGAAACTGATGCACGGCGTGAAGTAGGGATTTGCACTCTTATTCGATTTACCAAAGCCAAAAAATTAACTAAATAAATATAACCTAGCTCCCTTGCTGCCGGACATTTATTATTTCTTTTAAGGTATTTATTAGTTCATAAATTTGATTTTCTTGAATGCAATTGAATTTATTCAAAATAAATTTAGTGTTATTGAGGCCTTTGATAATTTCTTTACCTTAATATGTTCTTATTGTACTCTACTTCTTAAATCCACAATAATTCATTTAAAAAACGTATTTTTTATAAATCTTTAAGTGTAATAAAAATTTTATCCTACATATTCAAAAGTGAATTTTCAAAGCTATCCCACCTTTTTGTTATCATTCAGCTTCCATTTTTATTGCTCTGGAATAAATTCATAAGCATTTTTGATGAATTCAAATGGTCCATCGAACGAAACTAGCAGCTTTTGAATTTCTTCAAAATTTGATTCTCTATATACAGGTCTTTGTAGTAGATGACTTTCATGGTGTAAAGTTAAAGTAGTTTATAAAACCTCAGCTTCACACACTATAATAGTGACCACTACTCTACTGTAACGCTTTTTGCTAAGTTGCGAGGTTGATCGACGTTGCAACCTCTCATTAATGCTATGTGATATGCTAATAATTGCAGTGGAACAATCGCTATGAGGGGTGATAATATTTCAGTTATTTCTGGTACTTCTATTACGTCATCTGCTAGTTTTGAAATCGTTTCATCGCCTTCTATTACGATAGCTATTACTTTCCCTTTTCTCGCTTTAACTTCTTGAATATTTGATACGATTTTTTCATGTGCACTCAAGTTAGTTGCTATGAATACCACTGGCATATTTTCGTCTATTAGTGCAATAGGACCATGTTTCATTTCCGCTGCTGGATAGCCTTCTGCATGAATATATGATATTTCTTTTAACTTCAATGCTCCTTCTAATGCAACGGGAAAATTGATTCCACGACCTAAGTATAAAAAGTTTTTGGCATCTTTATATTTTCTTGCAATCTTTTCTACTTTATCATTCGTATTCAGCGTTTCTTTTACTTTCGTAGGAATAGTTTCCATTTCATAAAGGATTTGCCTTAATTTAGATTCTGAAATACTACCATTATTTTTGGCTAATTGAAGAGCCATTAAGGTCAGAATCGTAATTTGGGTACTAAAAGCTTTGGTTGATGCCACGCCTATTTCAGGACCAGCATGTGTATAAGACCCAGCATGAGATGCTCTTGCAATTGAGGAACCAATGACGTTACAAATGCCATAGATTAAGGCTTGTCTTTCTTTTGCCATTTCGATAGCGGCTAAGGTATCGGCGGTTTCGCCTGATTGAGATATTGCCACCACCACATCTGAGGCGGTTACAATTGGATTCCGATATCTGAATTCGGATGCATATTCTACTTCTACCGGTACTCTTGCCAGTTCCTCAATTAAGTATTCTCCTATCAATCCACTATGCCATGATGTGCCGCAGGCTGTAATGATAATGCGTTGTGCGTTATTGATTCGTGTTGCAAATTCACTCACACCGCCTAGTTTAATCCATCCTTTTTCGGCATTCATTCTACCTCTCATTGAGTCTAAAATCACTTGAGGTTGTTCATGAATTTCTTTTAACATGAAATATTCATATCCTCCTTTTTCAATTTTTTCAAGATCCATTTCGAGTTGCTCGATATAAGGAGTTTTTTGGATATTATTCAATGTTTTAATTTCGAGACTTCCATCTCTACCTAATACTGCAATTTCTTGCTCTCCCAGATAAACCACCTTTTTGGTATATTCAATTATCGGAGTTTTATCTGATGCAATAAAGAATTCATCTTTCCCAATTCCGATGACTAAAGGACTTCCTTTTCTTGCTGCTAATAATTTGTCATTGTCTGATTTATCTAGCAATACGATTGCATAAGCACCCACTACTTCATTTAATGCAAAACGCAGTGCTTCCTCAGTTGTTATTTTTTCTTTTTTTTGAATATCTTCGATTAAGTTGAGCAACACTTCAGTATCTGTGTCACTTTCAAAACGATAGCCTCTTTGTTCTAAACCAGTTTTGAGCGAAGCGTAATTTTCGATTATTCCATTATGGATAATAGCCAAATTTCTTGAGTTTGAAACATGAGGATGTGCATTTCGATCACATGGAACGCCATGAGTTGCCCATCTGGTGTGACCAATACCGATAGTGCCCTCAATATTTTTCCCTATCACAAAATTTTCCAAATCGGAAACTTTTCCTTCCTTTTTTAAAATATTTAAATCATGATTAAGCAAAGCGATACCGGCACTGTCATATCCACGGTATTCTAATCTTTTTAGCCCTTTTATTAAAATGGGGTAAGCGTTTTTAGGTCCAATATATCCTACGATTCCACACATGATTTTATTTTTGAATTTTAGTGTAAATAATTTTTAATTTAGGTCTTATAGATGCCGTGGCTGTGCTATTTCCTGCTAACATCACACGGCCTGAGGCAGGATAGCCATTATTTAATCCCATTATTTTGAAATTAAAATTACTGTTTTTTTCAGAAATGAGAGTTTGAATAGCATACGTAACTGCAAATTTATATCGAATATAAGTAATCCCTCCTATTGTTACGGACTTGTATGTTCCATCAACGACACTTGCTCCAAACAATCCATAATCGGCAATGATTTTATCTTCTCCTGCTGAGTCGGATTGGAAAATTTGCATTTGTGGAATCATGCCAAATTTCATTGTATCGCTGAAGTTGTTATAGGGAGATATTGCGTATAAAAATAATTCTGCTTGGTTGACAATGCAGTTTTCTAAAGTATGTAAATATGGGAACTTAATTGTAGCTGCTACGCCGGGTTCTCTTTGAACAAATAATATCGAATCGCCATTGGGGTTGGGTGAACTTAAATAATTGAAAATAGGAGTTGACGTATAGTTTCGACTGATTTGATTAAATCGATTGCAGTAGCTAGGGTCGAATGAAAACACATCGGCTACGGTATCAAGTTGCATATCTGTTTTGGTATATCGATAATAGATATAAAGCCGAGTATTGTATGTGTCAAAATAGCCCAAAGTATTGCCACTATTTGAGTCTGCTTGAATATAAAATCCATTCCACCAATTTAAAAAAGAATTAAAATCTACAGCAGCACCTTGTGAGCCTAAATCAATTTGATTTTCTAACGTATCAATAAATGATTGGCTCATTTTAAAACGTAATTGAGGAACAAGTTTGATTGAATTAACTGTTGGCGAATCGGTTCTGAATGTATTATAATTGACTGTCAAAGAAGATAAAGGCGTGTTATCGATAGAGTCATTTGTAAACTCAAATTGGGCGTCAGCTCTATCAAATTTTTTCAATGAACGAAACACCTTGTAAGTTTGAAGTGGAGCTGTGATTGTATCTCCATAGGTTTTATTAAATGGGATAGCCAATACTATTGAATCTATTGTTCTGCTTGTTCCTGCAGCTTGACTTTTAAATGTGAAATTAGCAACCGGCGGCAACACTTCTACATGGATATTTGCATTTGTTTTCCCAAATATTGGATCGTTGGTAATAGTCCCTAATGCTTGATAATAGGTAGAAGTAGCAGAAATTTGAGAGTTATTTCTTAAGCCACCTGTAAGAATAGAATCTTGATAAACATTATTTGAGATAATAGAAAATGTATCTTGAGAGAATGTATTAATATTATCGATAGGTGGCACCAAGTCGTTTGGCAAGATTGTATTCTCTTTGCACGACACAAAGACTAGTGTTATAATGATGAATAAATAAGATTTTTTTTGTGAAAAAAAATCAGAAAAACGAATTTGTTTTATCATTAAAATTATTTGCCTGCCAAGTTATTATATAGTTCCATAATATCGGTCACATCATCACTTTCAAAATCAAAATTTAACACTTTTTTACTTCTTGAAGGTTTTATAGCATTTTTGATTTCTTCGTCTAAGTTGGTAAATGGAAGAATAGCAACGTCTGAGTTTTTTGCTCCTCCAATATGCATATCATTGTTCGATCCGTCTTTAAAAACTTCAACATCTTTATCCTTGACTGGAGTGCTTGCCAACACTTGTTTGGGAAATGTTTCTCCTAAGTGCTGAAGAAGAGTATTTTTAGTAGCCGAATAGACTATTTTAGAGTTGGCAAAAACTGGTTCTTTTTTATAATATGCTTTGATATACATTGGAATCAATGCACTCATCCAGCCATGCACGTGGATAATATCTGGTGGCCAGCCAAATTTTTTGACAGTTTCCAAAGCTCCTTTACAGAAGAAAATGGTCCTTTCAGAGTTGTCTTCAAAAGCATTTCCGCTATCGTCATGGAAGTTTTGTTTTCTTTTAAACAGGTCTTCATTATCCATAAAGTAAACTTGCAATCGAGCATTTGGCAAAGAAGCCACTTTAATAATCAAAGGGTGGTCTTCCTTATCTACGGTAATATTAATCCCTGAAAGCCTTACCACTTCGTGCAGGCGATGTCGTCTTTCGTTAATCGTTCCAAAGCGAGGCATGATAGCTCTCACTTCATATCCGGTTTCATTTGATTTTACAGCAAGCATATTTAAAATGCGAGCGAATTCTGTTTCTTCATTATAAGGAGCAAATTCATGTGAAATGAAGAGAACTTTTTTCTTTTGTAATACTGCCATTAAGGGTTATTATTTAAAAGTAAAAGGATAGTGCTTTTTTTATTCAGCGTGCGAAGATACAATATTTTCTACAAAAAAGTTTAAAAAATCACAAAAAGGTGTTTAAATTGCCAGCGATGTATATAATTCAAACTAAAAATAAGCTTCTAGAAATATTATTTAAAAAACAAGTTGGCTTTGTTCCAACGATGGGTGCTCTTCATAGGGGGCATTTAAATTTGATTCAAAACTCAAAAAACGAAAACCCTTTTACTGTTTGTAGCATTTTTGTCAATCCAACTCAATTCAATAATACCAACGATTTTATTCATTATCCCAAAACGATTGAAAATGACATTGAGCTTCTGTATTCTATTGGCTGTGATTTTTTATTTTTACCTACCACTAGTGAGATGTATCCAGATGGCATTCATTCCAAAAATGATTATCCTTTAGGTGAAATGGAAAATGTGTTTGAAGGTTATTTCAGGCCAGGTCATTTTCAAGGCGTTTGTACTATTGTTGACAAATTGATTCAATGTGTTTTGCCTAACAATTTATATTTAGGTGAAAAAGATTTCCAACAATGTTTGGTTATAAAAAAACTGCTAGATTATATCCAGTCAAATACTCAAATCAAAATATGTCCTACCCTTCGTGAAGGCTCAGGACTAGCCATTAGCTCACGCAATGCCAGATTAAGCGAAGTCGGAAAAATAAAAGCAGCCAATATCTTTCAATGCCTCACTAACATCAAAGAAAACAGTCACAATCATTCTTTTGAAACGTTGAAAAATAATTGCATTCAAAAATTATTAGCTCATAATATCGAAACCGAATATCTATCCTTGGCTAACGCAATTAATTTATCACCGATGAATGATTTTGATATTCAAACTGAGCAAGTAGTATTATTTGCTGGTTATTTGGAAAATGTCCGTTTGATTGATAATATGAGGATTCATTAATTTCACATTTATTTTTTCTACCAATTCAACATGTGATTTTTTTCTATTTATCTCAAATTAGAAAATGAGATTAAAAATCATTGTGATTGCAAATAATTATGGATTTATCCTTATTCGTTTTCTAAAAACAAAAACACTGATTACGATTTTCTTGAATGCCTTTATTATCAAAGGTTCTACTCACCTTGAATCTACAAAAAAGAAGTCTTACCTTTTGGTAAGACTTCTTATAAATTTATAATTTATAAATTATTATTTTTTCCAAAGACCACGTCCGAAATACCAAGTGCATCCGAAAGTTAATGGACGAATAACTGAACTAGTGTTTGCATTTGTATTTCCGATAACGTCAAAAGAGAAATCAGTATTATTTACTACTGGGTCAGTAGGTGCTGTTCCATCTGGATCCCATTTTGAAGTCACTACGTTTAATCCTGCTAAGTCAGCATGAAAAGCTAAAGCATTGTATGGAGTGAAAGTGAAACCAAAATTTACACCACCGCCAACACCGGTAATATTTCCAGAATTGCTTTTATCGCGAGTTGTGATTGAACCTACTACGTGGTCAACATTTACAGTACCAGTTGAAATACCTAAATTTCCATAAGTATAAAATGAAAACCAATTATTTAATGGGAAATATTTTTGTAAATAAATACCAAAGTTTACATCTGTATGATTAGAAACATCTTTAAGTAATGTTGGTGTCTGTACGTACACATTTTCAGATGAACCATAAGCAACGCCTACGTTTGCTCCTAATTCTAGGTTATCAATAACCATGTAACCTACTGATGGTCTAAATAAGAAAGATGTTCCTCGGTAGATTGCTTCTCCGTCAGGGTCAATTTTTGATGTTCCTACATTCATTCCTAGTCTTAATACTACATTCCCTTGTGTGGTTGCAGTACGTGTTCTTTTTCTTTGTGCATCAACAGAAAAAGCTGAAATAATCATTAAAGAAAAGATAAGTAATTTTTTTCATATATATACTTTTATTTTGTTTTATGGGTCAAATGTATAATAAGTTTTTTTAAATTTTATAGCTTTTTTTTAATTTTATTTAAAAAAAATTATTTTTCTTTAACTTTTAAAAAATTACAATATGAAAAATATAATTATCATTGCTGCTGTCATACTTGTTTCAGGTATTTTATTAATTCGTCCTTACAATAAACTTGTAACAAAAGATGAGGGTGTAAAAAATGCTTGGGCAAAGGTTCAAACGCAATATCAACGAAGAGCCGATTTATTTTTAAATCAAATGGAAGTTGTTAAAGGTGCAGCAAAAAACGAAAAAGAAATTTTAGAAGGTGTAACGAAAGCAAGAGCCGGCATTACAGAGGCTCAAGAAAAAATGAAAACAGCTTCCACCCCACAAGAACTCGACAATTATATGAATGATGCTAGACAAGCCGCTATGAATTTTAAAATTCAAGTGGAAGCCTATCCTACTGTGCGTTCTACTGAAGCTTTTCTCAATTTTCAAGCTGAAATTGCCGGCACCGAAAACAGAGTATCAGTTGTTCGCAATGATTATAATGATGTGGTACAAGATTTCAATACAACAGTCAGAAAATTTCCAACTAATATATTTGCTTCCATTTTTGGAATGAGCGTGAAACCTCTTTTTGAAGCCGAATCTTCTTCTCAAAAAGCCCCTAAAATTTCCTTCTAGTTTTTTTAATTTTCAACTCATGTTTCAAATTCGAAAAGCATCTTATTTTTATTCAAAAGAAGAGAATAAAGAAATATTAAATACCATTAGAGAAAACGAAAAAAACACTTCAGGTGAAATAAGAGTTTATATTGAAAGTCACTGTGCTTATGTAGAACCATTTGAACGAGCTAGAGAATTATTTTTAAAATTAAAAATGTTCAAAACCCTTCACCGTAATGCCGTACTTATATATATCGCTTATCTAGACAAAGAGTTTGCTTTTTGCAGTGATGAAAATCTTTTCAAAAAAACAAAACAATCTTTTTGGGACTCCTTACGAAATCATCTTATAAAAGACTTTACCAACGGACATAAAAAAGAAGGAATCATTCGTTGTATTAACCTTATCGGTAGCGAATTAGAAAAGCATTTCCCTTTTCATGGTGAAAATAAAAACGAGTTACCTGATGAAATCATTTTTGGAAAATGAATAGATATGCAAAAAATATTATACTATTAGTCTTATTAATAATAAGTCATTTTGCTCTATTAAGTCAAAAAAAATATCACAACCAGATACCTGATTTACCGGCTGTTCCTGCTCTTGTTAATGATTTTGCTCACATGCTCAACACTTGGGAGGTTGATACGTTAGAAGCTAAATTGCTAGCTTTTGAAAAAGAATCTTCCAATGAAATTGCAATCGTAACTGTTAACAATTTAGGAGGTATGGATATTTCTCAATTTTCTGTAGAACTTGGGCGTAAATGGGAAATTGGCAAGAAAAATAAATATAATGGTGTATTAATATTAGCAAGCAAAGAGGAAAGGCAAATATTTATTGCTCCAGCTAGCGGATTGCAAGGGGTTTTGCCAGATATGGTTTGCAATAAAATTGTGAGAGAAGATATTGTTCCTAATTTCAAACAGGGGAAATTTTTTGAAGGATTTTATCAAGCCAGTGAAAAAATTATTGGCTACACTCGTGGTGAGTTTACAACCGATGCTTCCGATCGCCCTGATGACCTATCATCCGAGACTATAACAGTTATCATTATTTTGATATTAATCTTTATTGGAATCTTTGTTTTAGCATACCTAACTAAAAATGATGGCACTACTTATGTCAGCAGAAGAGGATATCGCAATGACCGAGATGATTATTGGGGAGGAGGATTTGGAGGTGGCAGTTTTGGAGGAGGTAGTAGTAGTAGCAGTGGTGGATTTGGAGGATTTGGAGGTGGTGGCGGCGGCTTTAATGGCGGAGGTTCTGGAGGTAGTTGGTGATATAAAAAATATATTGTTCCATTCTAAATTTATCATATAACCCAAATGACGCATTGAGGACTATGTTAGATGCTTTTGGTATTTTGAAAGCTAAATGCAAGAAAACATTTATTTACAAAATACCAAAAGCATTAAGCTAATTCTTCAAAACTGTACGCTACACAGAACAGCGTCACAAACAATGTCTTATATACTCTTAACTATAAAACCGATTTCAAACTCCTTTCCATCTATAATTCGAACGTGTAATTCGGATTATAGTTTATAAGTAAATCCAAGGTTTAAAACTTGTTTAAGTTGTACCCACTTCAAAGCATTATAATCATACCCTATAATATTTCCATTGCCGTCTTTCACTGGAACAGTTTTTTGTCCTGGTTGATCATTATCATACATCAATGTCACACCTAGGCCAACGCCAATAAATTTATTTATTTTTAAAGCAAAAAAGTTATCCCAAAGAATATCAATATTTCCAGGATTATCCTTCACTAAAATTCCATTGATCATTTTGTTTTTTGCTAAGTAATTTGAATACAAATCAACACGGGTTGTATATAATAAGTTTTTGGTAATATTGGTTCTGTATTTGGTAGTTAAGTATGAGCCAATTTCAAATCGAGTTGTATTGCCCATTTCAACACCGAAAGCACTTCCTGTTAAGGTATATTTAGAATTAACAACTGTCAACTTGGCTGCTAATGGAGAATAGAAAATAGAGAAGTTTTCATTTGGTCTATATTCAGCTCCAAGAGCTAATGTAAAATAGCCCGGCGACATGAATTGCGAAATAGGATTGCTTTTCCAATTAGAAATTTCATAATTATATCCTTCTGTGAATTGTGATTGAAAGCGGAATAATCCTGTAAAATAAAGGCTGTTTTTTAATTTACTTTTTGATGCAGTCCATTCTTTTAGTTGAAGTCCATATCTAGAAGAAAAATCGATTCTATCATCCAATTTTCTTGGAATGTAATAATTCGATGCAATGTAATTGAGTCCATAATAAAGGTCTAGAGTGTTTTCAAACATGGTATTTGCTTTAATTCGACCTAAGTATGCATTTACTTGACCATTAAAAGCGAGTGAAGCTTTTTCGCCACCAGCAGCCCAGTTTTGTAGCAATGCTTGGTTTGCACCAATATTGACAAGTCCTCCCATTTTCCATCCTTCATCTTTGGCTTCTATTTTTTGATTTTTAAAATTTTTCTGTAAGTTGTCTGAGTTTTTATCAATTTGTGCATTGATATTAGTCCATAGAAAAAAGGACAAGAATAATGTTGCAAATCTTTTCATTTTTGTAGTGTTTTAAAATTTGTAAAAAGGTTATAAAACAAAGATGCTAACAAAAATATTGTTAGCATCTTTTAGATTTTTGTTTAACAAAAATTTTATTTTTTCAAAGCATCTCTTATTTCCATAAGGAGTACATCTGTAGAAGATGGTGGTGGTGGATCTGCTGGCACTACTTCTTGTTTTTTCTTCATTTTATTCATTGCTTTTATCATCAAAAAGATTACAAATGCTATGATGAGGAAGTTCACCACGTTTTGAATGAAGGTGCCATATTTGACAGTTGCTCCATTTATAGTTGCTGATAATTTTTCAAAATCATTTCCTAAAATTGTACCAATGATGGGCATCAACATATCATCAACTAATGACGATACAATTTTTCCGAATGCACCTCCAATAATTACACCGACTGCCATATCCATAACATTTCCTTTCAGGGCAAATTCTTTAAATTCATTTATAAAACTCATATTCTAAATTATTTTTAATATTTAATAATTTTTAAAAAAACTATTTATTTTCCCCTCCAAAAAAACCTTTAATTTTACCCATCGCATCTTTCGCTAGGTCTTCAATTTTATCTTTTGCATCTTCGGCGAAATCTTCAATTTTGTCTTTTGCATCTTCAGCAAAATCTTCTAATTTGTCTTTTATACTTTCTGCTTTGTCCTGTAATATTTCAGATTTATTTTCCAATTTTTCTTTAATAGAATCCATGTTGACTCCGCTAAACATCGCATCGATATTTCCTGATAATGCAGGCGGAACTTTTTGATTTGACAAACTGAACAACTGTGTTCACTGTCTTTTGTGCTTGCTCTGAAGTGAGGCCTACCTCACTCATAATTTTGTTGATTAATTCTTGCATGTTATTTGTTTTATTTTATGTGATTAAATTTTATTACAAAATTATTATAAAAAAAAATATAATATAAATCACATTAATTTATTTTTGCTGTAATAATATATTATTATGAAGTATATCATATCTCTATTTTTTTTAATAATCTCTTTTTCATCATTTTCGCAGTACAAGTATTTAAAAGACTCTAGTTATACAAGCCCTTTTAATTATTTGAGTGGTGCCACTTCCATCAACAGTGGGCAATTTTGGGACGAGGATGAATTTCGAATCCCAATTGGTTTTCAATTTTGGTTATTTAATGAACCTATTGATTCTTTAACTATTTTTTCAGGGAATATTATTACGTCAAATCCTGACCCTGACAATGCTCAATACTTGAATTGCATTGTTGCCAATGGTAGCGATTTAATTGACAGAGATACTTCTATGAATGGTAGTTTATCTCCAATTTCAAGACAAGTGACCGGCACGGCCCCTAATCGAATTTGCAAAATTGAATGGCGAAATGCTGGTTTCTATAATGCAATAGATCTTGGAGAATATGCTGATTCTATCAACTTTCAAATTTGGCTCTACGAAACTAGCAATATCATCGAAGCTCATTTTGGAAATAGCTACCAAATATCAAACAACAGTCTATTATTTGATGATGGCCCAGGCGTTTGGTTTGGTGCAATTGATTCTTTATCTCTAATGACATCAGACTCTCGCATCTCCTATTTTTTCACTGGCAACCCATCATCTCCAACTTTAGATTCTGCCTTTTCATTTGCAAATATGATCGCCCCACCAGGAGTAAATGGAATACCAACTTCGGGTATGGTATATCGCTTAACGCCGAAAGCACAAGGGGCTGTCAATACAGGTTATAGCCAAAGCTTCGAACAAGAACCTTATTTGATCAACTATTTCAACGAATATCGTTTAATAAAAATTGATTTTTTTGAAAACGAAAATACACCTTATTCAATCTACGATTTAAATGGAAAAATCGTCAAAGAAGGAAGCCTTTCCAAAGGACTCAATCTGGTTCATACAGATGCTTTCGCTAGTGGGATGTATCTCTTAAAGATTCATTCTAACATTCAGAAAGAGTCTTTTAAATTTATAAAATAAAATGAACCGCTCATTTTGAGTAGTTTATTTTATTAGACTAGATTCTATTTGTGAGATTTTTTTGAAAAAAAAGAATCGAATACCTTATTTGGGTTTAAACAAAATATAATTTTAAATTTGCCACCTATGTCAAATTCTGAAAACAAATTACCTAGCATTATTTCGCATTGCAAAGAATACGGATTTATTTTTCAAAGTAGTGAAATTTATGATGGACTCTCTGCTGTGTATGATTACGGACAATGGGGTGTTGAACTGAAAAAAAATATCAAAGATGCATGGTGGCGGAGTATGGTATATATGCATGAAAATATTGTTGGAATTGATTCTGCCATTTTTATGCATCCTACAATATGGAAAGCCAGCGGGCATGTCGATAATTTTAGCGATCCGATGATTGACAATAAAGATAGCAAAAAAAGATACCGAGTTGACCACTTAATTGAACAGTTTGCTGAACAATTATCAATCACTAATCCTGATGAAGCTAATGCAATGCTAAGCCTAATGGAAAACTTACTGAGTAAAGATGATTTTACTGGTTTGAAAAACTTAATTGAAAAATATAAAATCACTTGCAATATTAGCAATACTTGCAATTGGACTGACGTTCGGCAATTCAATTTAATGTTTGAAACAAAATTGGGCTCATTAGCCGAAGAGTCCGATACAATCTATTTAAGACCCGAAACAGCACAAGGAATTTTTGTCAATTTTTTAAATGTCCAAAAAACAGGACGCATGAAAATTCCATTTGGAATAGCACAAATAGGAAAAGCATTCAGAAATGAAATTGTGGCAAGAGGTTTCATCTTTAGAATGAGAGAATTTGAACAAATGGAAATGCAATTTTTTGTTCGACCCGGCACTCAAAAAGAATGGTATGAATATTGGAAAAATGCTAGAATAAAATGGCATTATGAATTAGGTATTCCTCCAGCACAATATCGCTTTCACGACCATCAAAAATTAGCACATTATGCAGATGCAGCCTGCGATATTGAATACAACTTCCCAATGGGATTCAAAGAAGTGGAAGGGATTCATTCTAGAACAAATTTTGACTTAACACAACACCAAACATTCAGTAAGAAAAAACAATTTTATTTTGACAATGACATTGACCCTGCTACGAATAAACCTTATGGAAACTATATCCCTTATGTGATAGAAACTTCTATCGGCCTCGACAGAGCAATTCTAATGACACTAAGCGAGGCTTACACAGAAGAAGATTTAAGCACTCCTGAAAAACAAGATAGCAGAGCTGTTTTAAAATTCCCCGCAAAAATTGCACCTATTAAATTGGCCATTTTGCCTTTGATGAAAAAAGACGGATTAGCCGAATTAGCGAAAGAACTAATGAATGATTGCAAACCTCATTTCTTGTGCTATTATGAAGAAAAAGATAGTATCGGAAAAAGATACCGTCGAATGGATGCATTAGGAACTCCTTTTTGTGTAACCATTGATCATCAAACAAAAGAAGATAATACCGTAACAATTCGATATCGTGATTCGATGGAGCAAGAACGCATTCCAATGAGTGAAGTAAAAGAGAAAGTCTTAAATGCTTTGAATTAATTTTCTTTGAATTCCAAACGCTAAAATTTGAAAAAGAATCATTGAAAATACTCGTTTTCAAATCCAATATTGCAATAGATTTTTTATTATAAAAAATTATAACTTGAAATTGCATATATCATTTCCATCTTAGTTCCTCTTTCATGATTTGATTTTAAAAGAATGATCCTATTTACTAAAAAAAGAATAATTTTGGAAAATGATATTCAATTATAAATCATTCCCTTTTTTCTTCTGTTTACTCTTTTTGTACATTTCTTCTTTTGCAAATAAAAAATATATCCTTAACAACAAACTAAACTATTATTATAACGAAGGTGGTTTTGATCCTGACCGACTGTTATTAGGAGGCAGTTTGGGCATGAACTTTTTTGACAAAGGGAAAGGATATAACTTATATATAAATCCAACGATTGGATATTTATTTGGGCGATTTCAATTTGGAATCAGTGGAGGCTATAATTTATATCGAACAACAATACCATACAACAATGGAATAAATGGACTACCTGAAGAATATAAATTTACATCAAACAATTATAGTGCATCT
>LNFQ01000030.1 GCA_001567165.1 Bacteroidetes bacterium OLB11 | reverse complement strand
TTTGATATTTAAAAAATAATAAACTACTTTTACGCTTAATTATTCAAAACTTTAAAAAAAATGAAAAAAGATTTTACTATTAGGATTGATGGCAATGACGACTTATGGCACAAGTGTTTTTGCTCAACAAAAAACTTTAATTGGTTCACAACCAGAAATGATGCCAGCTCAAATTCACAAAGGGACACCAATCATTAAAAGTGCAGAGTCAAATAAACATACTCGTGCAACTTCTCGTTGGTATAGTCCAGCTTATGCAGTAGGTCAAATGGACGGAACTAACTTATTTGATTCGGATCATAGTAATTACAATTATTTATGGCAAGATTCTACATTGTTAGGGAATTTCGGAGGAACTCACTCTGCAATTTGGGTAAAAAGTTTATACCAAGTTATTGATCCCCGTGCATACATTTTTAACGACCCAGCTAGCTTTGGTGGCGAAATGCAGATTACAAAGACAAGCCAATTTAGTGTAGATTCAATATTTTCACAATTTGCTTATTTCAGAAACCCAAATAATGCATCAGTTGTAGATACATTAATCGTTACTGTATCAAAAGGAAATTCAAGCCCTTCTGATTTATTATTTTGGAAAGAATCTCAACCATTTGTAAATAACTATTCTGCTGATACAATTGATATGGCAGATGCCTCTTTTGATTTTGCAACCAATACTTTAGCAAAATCAATTGGTAGTATTGCTTATACAATAAAAATTCCAATGGATCAAGCCTTTGCAAATGATACACTTCAAGGAGGTTGGAACTATGTCCTTTTAGGAATACCTGGATTACAAAATTTACCAGCTAATTCTTTACCTGTTGTAACAATGAACTTTAAATCTGGAAGTTCTTGGGTTGCTAATGTTGATTCAGCTTCAACTTCAGGAAATGGTAAAAACTACATGTTATTTGCATCTTCTAGAGAAAATGCTCCTGCTGGATTTAGATATGCAACTCGTGGTGACTACAACGTATCTGGAATGATGAAAAATGATACAACCGGTTGGGATGATATGTATATCCCTTCTTACTACTTCAATAGCCCAGCTTATGAATTCCATTGGTTTGAATGGAAATTATCTTGCCCAACATGTCTTGGAGTAGGTGTAAACGATGTAACTATCTTCAACGATATCAAAGCTTATCCTAATCCTGCAACTGACCAACTTTCAGTAGTATTAAACTTGAAAGAAGATGCAAAAAATGTAACTTTAGAAGTCACTAATACATTAGGGCAAGTTGTGAAAACAGTTGAATTAGGTAATGTAAGAGCAAACCAAACTACAGGTCAAGTGATTAGTATTTCTGATTTGTCAAAAGGAATGTATATTTATACAATCAACGCAAACAATCAAAAAATATCAAACAAATTAATGGTTAATTAATTCAATTTTTTAAATTTTAAATTCAAAAGCCCTTCAGAAATGAAGGGCTTTTTGTTTTTTTAATGATACTTTATTAATTTACCAACCTTTTAAAATCAAATTGAGTCTATAACAAAATAAAAGCCTCAATTTTAAAAACTTGAATACTGCTTTGAGCTATATAGAATCGAATTTTGATGAAGAATTATCTACACTGATATCAGGTTGTAGAGAAGGCAGACGTGATGCTCAAGAAAAGCTTTATAAAAAACTATACCCCAAAATGATGAGTGTTGTAAAACGTTACACAAATCAATATCAATACCACATTGCAGAAGAAATATTGAACAATAGTTTCTTAAAAGTCTTTAAAAAAATAGATAGCTACAAATATGAAGGCTCTTTTGAAGGATGGGTGAGAAGAATCGTTGTTAACTCAGTCTATGACTACGTGAGACAAAATACAAAATATATGGAAAAAGTTGTTTTTGTAGAAAAAGATGAAGTCATTAATACAGATTTAGCTTCTAAAATGCGATATGATGAACTGATGAAATTGGTGCAACAACTGCCTGATAATACAAGAGCGGTGTTTAATATGTTTGTCATTGAAGGGCTCTCTCATAAAGAAATTTGTGAAATGCTTCATATTAGTGAAGGCACAAGCAAATGGCACCTCTTTGAAGCAAGAAAAACTTTAAAACAAAAAATTGAAAATTTAAAATAAAGATATTTTATAAAACATGTCAAATAACATTTCCATAGACGAATTATTCAGAGAAGGACTTTCTCATGGAAAAGAACAGCTTAACCTTGGAGCTTGGGCAAATATGGAACGTATGCTCGATGGGAAAGCCCCATACTCCAATGATGATAATGCCCCCAAAAAGAAAAAAAGAATTTTACCCTTTTGGATTATCATAGCTGGCATTTCAGCAATCCTTTCTATTGGTGCTCTCAGCCTTTTGAAATCCCCAAACAAAGCTGAAATGACTCAAACATTACCAGCTCCATCAAACATTACCAGCACACAAAATGAAGCCGAACAAACTGCTTCACATTCTCCCTCAATATTGCCGAGTGATGAAACAGAAACACAAACTACCGAAAATATAAAAATCCATAAATCTCAAAATACCAAAACAAATAATATTCATTTTGAAAAAATGAATATGAATAAAACTCAAGCTGAAAAGCCCACTCAATCTAAATCGTACCAAATGGATTTGGCAGCTGAAAATGTAGAAACAGAAAAAATGTTAACGAGCGATTCTGAACTTCCCAAAAATATAAAACACCAAAATGGTAAAAAGAATCAAGCGAAAGAATCAATTATAGATTTAGCAAAAAATGATAATGAAGAAATAAAGGAAATTAAAATAAATAAAAAATCGCAACCTGTACAACAGATTTTTGCAAATGAAATTGTTAGTAAAAATAGAAATGGCAATGTCAATTCGATTCAATTAGACACCATTTTGAAAATACAAAATGAAATCCCAACATCAACGGAAGAAAATATAACCGAAGTCGTTCGGAATGAAAATCTGAAAGATGAAAAATATCATGCTCGATATATAGCAGATCTCAAAAATACAGAACCTGAAAAACCAATTGCTCTTCAAAATAATCAAACACAACTTGACCATAATAGCGAGTCGGTAATTACTTTAACTAAAAATCGAGAAAACCTTTCTAATCCAGAACACATAAAAAGGAAAGAATCAACACAAAGTGTTATTGGTGCTTTTTTAACTGCTACATTCGCTAAATTAGCTGAGTCAGGAAGCGACTTTTTAAATCTGTTCAGAGTATTAGATCCCGGATTAAGTGCGGGTGTCAATGCCGCTTTAATTCAAACAAAACATCAATACGGAGGTTTCCATCTTGGAGTGACAAATAATACAGCAATCAGTAGTACATTTTCTATCATTTCTGAGCTTAAACTTTTCTTGAGAAATAATGCAGGATTCACCATTAATGATATCGAAACAAGTATTAAAGATAAAGTGGCCGACACTACAAGTATGCCAGGCTACACTATTCACAGCTATGTGATTGACTCGCTCACAAAACGATATAATTTTTCAAACTTTATGTCGCTCGAATTGCCAATTTTAGTCAATGCAAAATTCAATCAATTTTCAATTTATGCAGGTCCAAACTTTATTTATAATTTTAAACTAAAAGTAAATGAAGTGAATAAAAATTATTTGATTTCTAAGCAAGAATTAATTAATAACAATGCTACTTTTGATTATCCCGAAACAAAAACCTTGCAATATAGTCGAGATGATTTTAAAGCAAGATTTGGTATTGGATATAGCATTGGAATGTCCTATAACTTTAATCCAAAAATTTATGTAGATTTAAGACTCAACAAATCAATGTGGGATAATACACGTTATAACTCAGAAAAAGAAATTTCAAAAGGTGTGATGAATGTCCCTTTTATTCAACTTTCTTTAGGATATAAGTTTTTAAATAAAACTCAATAGTTTTTCTTTTCTATACATACCCCCTAAGATGCCATGCGAAGCATGGCATCTTTATTTTTATCAATACTATATTATTTTTTGAAAATGAATTTTTGGGAGTATAAATTTGATATGTGCGATTTTTTTTTATGAATTATTGCTATCCGAATTAATTTATCTTTGTTTGAAATTAAAGTGATTGATATGGTCAAACTAAAAGACATCATTAGAGAAATTGAATTGTATGCACCACCGATTTTCCAAGAAAATTATGATAATAGTGGTTTAATAGTTGGAGATTCAGAAATGGAAATTCATGGAGCCATTATTTGCCTTGATGCAATTGAATCTGTCATAGACGAAGCCATCGAAAAAAAATGCAATTTAGTCATCGCCCATCATCCCATCGTATTTAGCGGATTGAAATCTATTACAGGGAAAAATTATATCGAAAAAACAATCATCAAAGCGATTAAAAATGATATTGCGATTTATGCAGCTCATACAAATCTCGACAACGTTTATAACGGAGTCAACCAAAAAATAGCTCAAAAACTGAAACTGAAAAATTTTACGATTCTAGACCCAATGAAGACCACGCTAAGAAAATTGCAAGTTTTAGTTCCTCAAACTCATTATGAAATAGTGCGACAATCCATATTGAATGCTGGTGCGGGTAACATTGGAAATTATAGCAATTGTAGCTTTAACACGCAAGGAATAGGAACTTTTCAAGCAAATAAACATGCAAACCCTTACGTTGGAAATATTCATGAAATTCATTACGAAAACGAATATAAAGTGGAAGTCATTTTCACAAAAGACAAGGAAAATGCAATCATTCAAGCGATGAGGGATTTGCATCCTTATGAAGAAATTGCTTATGATATTTTGTCGCTTGAAAATACGAATCCCTATATTGGGGCAGGGCTAATTGGAGAATTGGAAAATGAATGTAAGCCGAATGAATTTTTATCCTTAGTAAAAAATGCTTTTCAAACAGCTTGTATTCGATATACAGAAAGTACTAAAAATATCAAGACAGTAGCACTGTGTGGAGGTTCGGGGAGCTTTCTCTTGCCACGAGCTATTGCAAAAGGCGCACAGGCATTTTTGACAGCAGACTTCAAATATCATCAGTTTTTTTGATGCCAACCAGCAAGTGATGATTGTTGATATCGGACATTATGAAAGTGAGCAATATACTGGTGAAATATTTTTGAATATAATTTCAGAAAAATTCCCTAATTTTGCAGTCCATTTAACTTCGGTGAATACAAATCCGATCAAATATTATAAATAATAATTATGGCAGTAAAAGAATTTTCAGTACAAGAAAAATTAGTTTCAATCTGTACATTACAAAAAATCGATTCTAAAATTGATGAAATTAATAAATTAAGAGGCGAACTCCCAATGGAGGTAAAAGATCTTGAAGATGAATTGGAAGGATACAATATGCGACTAAATGCAATTGAAAGTGAAATAATGATAATCAAAGAAGATATCAAACGCAAAAAAAACATTCAAGCAGAAGCTGCTGAAATGTTGAAAAAATATGAAAAGCAACAAAACAATGTAAAAAATAGTCGTGAATTTGAAGCAATTAATAAAGAAATTGAAATTCAAGAACTTGAAATTAAAGCAGCTGAAAAGAAAATTAAAGACGCAAAATATGCAATTGAAGAGCAAGAAAAAATGAAAGAACATGCGTTGGGGTTGATTGCAGAAAAACAAGAAGTATTAAAAATCAAAAAGACAGAACTTAAAAAAATTATTGAAGAAACGGAGGTAGAAGAAAAAGAATTACTCGTGAAAAGAGAAGAAGCCGCTACACAAGTTGAAGCTAGACTATTAACAGCTTATGAAAAAATTAGACACAATTTCAGAAACGGATTAGCTGTGGTTGCAGTCGAAAGAGATTCATGTGGAGGCTGTTTTAATGTGGTGCCGCCTCAAAGACAATCCGAAATTCGCTTACATAAAAAAATGATTGTATGTGAACACTGCGGACGTATTTTGGTTGATAGCGAATTAGTAGAAGGTATCGAAATTTAAACTGAATATTTTATTAAAACAATACATGGTAGCGTCCTCAAAAGACGCTATTTTTGTTTTTTATAATTGGAGGGAATGATTGTTCATCTGAAATTTAATTTTCAAAAAAAAATAATTGGATTGTTGCTATGCATTGCAATCAGTAGCACTGAAGTGTTGGCTCAGCAATTTCAATTTACCGATAATTGCCAAAAAGCTTATAAGGCATACATGTCAATGAGAAATGCAGAGGGCAGAGCTTATCTGTTGAAAGAACTCAGGGTCAATAAAAATAATTTTATGCCGATTGTTTTGTTTAATTACGATGATTTTATTTCACTTACCTTCAATGAAGACCCCAAAGAATATAAACTAAGAAAGCCACAGTTCGATAAGCGATTGAAACTAATAGAATCAGCGGATGCAAATTCTCCATATTATCTATTTTCAAAAGGACTTCTTTATTTTCAATGGAGTGCTATCCAAATAAAATATGCAGATTATTGGAATGCAGCTTGGGATTTTAGAAGAGCCTTTTTAATTTTTAAAGAAAACAAAAAGAAATATCCCGATTTCGCTTACAATAATATTTTCATAGGAGCTCAAGAAGCCGTTATAAGCACTATTCCCAATGGATATAAATGGATTAGTAAAATTTTTGGAATGAAAGGAAATATGAAAAATGGAATGGGACTACTATATTCCTTTATTCGCTCCAAACAACCCTATTTCAATGAAGAAGCTTTTTTATATTTCATCTATTTAAAAAACTATTTGGAAAATGATGTGGAAGGTGCTTATAGTCTCATAAAAGATAATCATCTCGACACAAAAAATAATCAACTCTTTGCTTTTATGGAAGCCAATCTTTCATTAAATAATAAAAATGCTAAAAACGCTGAAACCGTTTTATTGAATAGAAATACCTCCAATGATTATATCCCATTTCCTATGCTAGATTATGAAATGGGAGATGCCAAATTACGAAAACTCGACTATTCTGCAGTTCAATATTATGAACGATTTATAAAAAAATTCAAAAGGGAATTTTTATCTAAAAGATGCATGTTATAGTATCGCTCTTTGTTACTATCTCATGGGGAATCAAAACATGGCGTTGCAATACAAACAAAAGGCAAAAATATTTGGAAAAACTGAATCGGATGCAGACAAACAGGCTTTGAAAAATGCAAATAAACCCGGATTTCCTAATAAAGATTTATTAAAAGTGAGATTGCTAAATGATGGAGGCTATAATGAATCAGCACTTGAGATATTGCAAGGATTGAAGAATTTAAATAAAGAAGAAACCTTAGAATATTATTACCGTTTGGCTCGAGTGTATGATGACTTAAATCTTGATGATAAAGCTATTGAAAATTATCTCAAAACAATTAGCTTGGGAAGCTCGTCCACAGAGTATTTTGCGGCAAGAGCTGCATTACAAACGGCTTATATTTATGAGAAAAGGAATAACATTTCGTCAGCTTTAAAGTATTACAACGATGTACTAAAAATGGAAGGTCATGAATATAAAAATTCTTTGGACCAAAGAGCGAAATCAGGAATCAATCGAATAAACGGAAATTAACGCTTTGTCATTTTAAATTTAAACTAAATTTGTTTCGTGCTAAAAAAAATATACATAAAAAACTTTGCCATTATCAATGAGGCATCTATTGATTTTGAAAATGGATTCACAGTAATTACAGGTGAAACAGGAGCCGGAAAATCAATACTGATAGGCGCTCTGTCACTCGTGATGGGAGAAAGAGCTGATAGTAAATATTTTTTGTCACAGCAAGATAAATGTATTGTGGAAGCCACTTTTGATATTGAACAAAATGACGAAGTAAAAAAAATACTTTCTGAATTTGATTTTGATATTGAGCCATTTTTAAATCTAAGACGTGAAATCAATAAAACTAGTAAATCTCGTGCTTTTATAAATGATACTCCAGCTACGATTCAGCAACTTTCTACCATTTGTAAAAAAATGCTCGATTTGCATCGGCAATTTGATACGATTGAACTTCAACAGAACGCGTATCAATTAAGCATTTTAGATAGTATTATTTTTCAAGAAGATGACCTCAAAAAATATGTTTTGGCTTTTCATCATTGGAAAAAATTGAAACAAAATTTAGAAGATTTGCAAAGCAGAAATGCAGCATCTCAACAAGAAATGGATTATCTTCAGTTTGTTTATCAAGAGTTGGAAAATCTTCAATTGAAAGATGGTGAAATAGAGCAGATGGAACAAGAACTCCGAATATTGGAAAATGCTACTGCTTTTAAGCAAGACATGGAATATGTTCAGCAATTGATGAATGAAGGTGATGCTCCTTTGCTGATGTTACTCAAACAAATAATTTCAAGAGTAGAAAATCAATCAAAAATAAATCCAGACTTAAAGTCTTTGCTAGAGCGGCTAAATGTCAGTCATATTGAATTGAAAGATATCAATCAAGAAATTGAATCCCTATCTGAAAAAATTTATTATGATGAATCAACTATCCAAAATTTAACGCAACGATTAGATTATGCTAATAAATTGCTAAAAAAATATCATCTCCATTCTAGTGATGAATTAATAAAATACAAAGATGAAGTAGAACAAAAAATTCTTCAAGTTCAAAATAGTGATGAAGAAGAGAAAGAACTTACAAATAAAGTAGAGCAAGCATTTGCAGCCGTTTCAATGTTTGCAGATTCTCTCCATCAAAAGCGAGTGGAAAACATACCACAGATAACTCAACATTTAAATGCAATGCTCAATTTGGTTGGAATGCCAAACGCTCAGTTATCAATTTCGATTCAAGAAGTTTCTATTAATGAAAGAGGAATTGATAATATCGACTTTTTGTTTGATGCCAACAAATCAGGTGTTTTTAAGCCATTAAGCAAAGTAGCATCAGGCGGAGAGCTAAGCCGCATCATGCTTTGCATTAAATCAATCGTATCTAAATCTACTCAATTGCCAACATTAATTTTTGATGAAATTGATACTGGAATTTCAGGAGAAACAGCTATTCAAGTTGGTAATGTGATGAAACAACTTGCAGAGAATCATCAATTGATATGCATCACTCATTTGCCTCAAATTGCAGGTAAGGCAACGCAACATTTGTATATTTACAAAAAGGAAAATGAGCAAGGTTCGGTTCAAACTTATTTTAAGCTGCTCAATGAAAATGAACGTATCGACACACTTTCAGAAATGCTCAGCGGTAAAAATTCAGGCGAACATACAAAAGAAATGGTCAAAGAATTTTTGAAAAAATAATTTGGAATTAAAATTTCCAAACGAAATTTAAGTATAAATTTCGCCCCATTCTAGGTATTCGATTCCAATCAGCAAAAGTGCTATAATTGGCATCTAAGATATTTTCAATACCACCTCTTAATCCGAGCTCATGCTTGTTGAGCAAAAATGATTTACTAATTCCAATATTGAAAATGGTATAAGCAGGAGCTTTTGTTTCACCAAACTCACTACCATAGGTAGTTTGAGCGAGAGCACCTTCCATGCTAATTTCAGTAGCAAATGTTTTTTGTTCATATTTAATTGCAGCACCATAAGTGAATGGTTGAATTTGTGGTAAAGAAGTTTGTTGTGTTTTGCCAAGTCGATAAATAAATTTACTGCTGATACTTAGTGGAGATAAAATTCGATAAGTCATATTCAAACCGATATTAAATAAGTCGGCATTTGGAAGTTGGTCATATATCTTGACACCGTTTGCACCAATGGTCATAGAGGTTAATGTTGTGTCTGGAATTCCAATGATATAGTGATTCATTCTAAAATAATTGATTTGTGCTTTAGCAGAAAAACGTTTTGTATTAAAAGTACTGCTTTCACTAATTTCAAAAGAACTTTCATTTTTCATATAAGGATTTCCGATATAATCCCAACGATCAAAACTATTAAATAAATAAAATCCATACCCCTCAGATACAGATGGGGCACGGTTTCCATAAGCTAAGCCGAATTGATGCGTCCAATGATTATTAGCATACATTAATTTTGCGCCGATATTGTTGAGCCATCTTAAGTGATTATGTTGAAGGTTTGGATAAAAAATTTTCAACGTTTCATAACCTAATGTATCACTGATATTATTATACTGAATGGCAGCACCCGCTGTAAATACAGAAGACCAATTTTCATTCCATAAAACTTTATCTTCAATAAATAAATTAGAAAAATAAGTTCTCACATCAGGCCAAGTGAGCATAAACATATCTTTATTGTTTGTATTGTTAGAATACATTGTCATTTCTGCCAATGATTTGTTGAAATGCCCTGATAGATTCATTTTCCAAAGATGTTTTTTGTATGAACCATTAATGAAACTATAAAACCCTGCAGTGTTTGTCCAGCCGGGCATATCCATTCGAATAGGTACAATCGGTCTTTTACTGTCGTCCATAATATGTGTCACATGATTATAATAAATTTTACTTTCCCAATAATGGATATGACGATTTACTTCATGAAACGAATGTTGTAGTGAAGTGATGAAAGCTTTTGCCATCGAGACATCCATAGGAAGTGCCGGATACCCCACATCGGTTGCATGATCATAGATGACAGAGGCTGCAATGTCTTGCTTATCATTGAGCTTATAGCCTGCCATTCCTGATAGATTATATTTTCTAAATTGAGAATATAAAATTTCAGCACCACCACCAGCTTTATAATTATCAGCATCTCTAAATGTGAAATCAAAATCGGTATAAAAATCGCATCCAGAATATTGGAGTTTTGTACCAATAATTTTTTGAAAATTGTTAGACTCAATTCCAGTAAAAACATTTCCTTTAAATCCTGTATTATTACATTCAGAGTGTTTTCTAACTAAATCAATACTTCCAGCAATTGTAGCTCCGTGTTGAGCTCCACTTTGACCGCTTTGTATATTGGCTTTGCTCAAATTTGTTATTTCAACATAAGACGTGATAGGGTCCATTTTATCAGTGCAAGCACCATAAATCCTCATGCCATCAATGGTAATGAGTGAGCGTTCGGTAGCCATTCCATTGATGAAAGGTTCACCAGCATAGGCTCCTCTTTTGATCATATTGATAGCCGCATTCGATTCTAAATATGAATCTAATGAAGATAAAATTTTTGTTTGTTTGTTTGATAAATTATTTTTTCCGGTGATAATTACTTCTTCTAGAACTTTTGGACTTTTACTTTTATCTTCAAGTGTATCCATGTCTGATTGGGCCTCCACCATTTTGGAGATTGTTATCATCATACATGTTAAAATTAAAAAATGGAAATACTTCATTTTATTTCTCAAATAAATTTTTATAAAAAAACTGAGTATGAAAATTGGAATGAAAATAATCCTCAAACAAAATTTTATAAAATTGTATGAGGATTATTTTCATGATTCCAATTGTAAAAAAAAAATTAATATTCTACTTCAAAATAAATACTACTATTGGTAGGTGAATTAGGAGGAAGTTGTTCTCCTTTTATCACACCACTTTGAGCATTTAATAATTGTAAATTAATAACCCAGTAGCCGCTCATTGTGAAGTTCACTTGGCCGTGATAATTCTTATCTGCTGCATCTTGTGTCAAATCAACATTCTTAGGTGAACCATGATTTCCCATGTCTGGCATTCTTGGATCAATTTTGATAGTGTAGTTGTTCACTTTAGAAAAAGTCATCATGTCAGACGTTGAATATAGCATTGCTATCATATCATTCACTCCAAATTTTGGGCTAGATGGTTCCACCATTGCTAACACATACCGCACACTGTCATCCCCTTTAAATGCGACTACTTTTCGGCGAGTAGGAGCTATGACTTCGACTTCACCTTTCAGTGTATAATTTGCACCAGCAATTGTATAATTGAAAGCTATTTCCCAATAATCTGGTGAACTGCTTGCCATTTGAAATATGATATATCCTTCAAAATATGAGCTCGTGTTTTCGACCAAGCTAAGAGGCGAATAAGGACATGAATGGTTCATCGCACCCATATACATAGTTGGTGCCCATGTCATCTGAGAGTTATTAACTGATTGCCCATCTAATGTTTTAATATGAGCGATTATTTTGTTGTAACCCACTTCCAACTTTCCGGAGGCAGAGTACAAATCAATTGTATGCACCGCATTGGATATCGATTTAATGAGTGTTAGATTTGTTGTTGGGTTTTGTTCGTTTTGATTGTTATTTTTCGGAGTATCTTTTTTTCTTACTGCAAGAAGCGAGGAGTGTCATCAATAGAAATAGAATACCGAGATGTTTTATAATATTCATGATGTTAATATTTTAATATTTTAATAAAGTTTAATAGATAAAATAGAGTTGAGTTATACGAATTTTTTCAATTATTTATTCAGATAAAATCACAAGAAAATATCTTATTGACAATAGCTTGAATTTTCTGAGAATTTTAAAATGATTAAGAAAGAATAAAGGAAGAAGTAGGCGGTTTTTCTATTTTATTAAAACTTAAAAAATGATAAAGTGAATGTTGAAACTGGGGATAGATTTTTTTTACTATAGACCAAAAGTGGATTTAACTTTTTATATCCCATTGGCGTTTCATAATATAAAAAAAATTCTTTTTGTAGATGGCTTAAAACATCGCTTGCACTTTCATTGTGATGCTCTGCAACCATTTCGTTCATTTTGCATTGACCATTGCATTTCATCAATGGATTGGATTTATTTTTACAAAAAAGATGAGTGAATGTTTGTGGACTCACATCATAAATCAATACAAAAATGGGATTCTTTAAAGTGCAAAATAGAACAGCACAGAATAAGATAAATATTGTTATTTTATTTAGATAATTCAAATCGTTTGTTCTATTATGTTTGCAAAGTTATATATAAAATTTTTGCCTTGATATGATTCAAATCACAATAGCTTATTTTAGAGTCGAATGATGTAATCTATTTTTTATTATGAAAAAAAATCACTCAAATATCGTTCTTTAATGATTTTTAAATGATGCATTTCATGGCCGCAAATTATCCATGCACAAGCCCTCACACTCATTGGGAAATTACTAGCGACTCCAGATTGTTTTAATTGTTGGGCATTCAAATTGTTGAAAAAAGCAAGCGTAAAATTTCGACATGCCGTATATTCTTTTAATAAATTTTTTGTTGAAATTGCATTTGCACCAGCGTTTTTTACAAATTCATTTTCATCAAAAAATGGTTGAGAAGTTTTGTCTAAACGTACAAAACGCATGGCACGATACACAAACACTCTTTCGGTATCAATCAAGTGCATGATAATATCTTTGATACTCCATTTGCCTTCTGCATAAGCCGATTGCAGTATTTCTTCGCTCAATGTTTTGAATAAAGTTAAATTGTCTTTTGCATTTTTTTTTAATTGATTTAATACGCTTACACTTGAGTCAATCGATTCGATGTATTCCTCATAATAAAGTGCATATTCATTATAATTTGGTTTAGAAATTTTTTTCATGATAGGATTTAAATGTAAAATAAGCCGATAAATTGAAATCGTTAAAATTAAATTTTAATAAAAACAAAATAATACTTACCTTTGCACTCCTTAAAATTTATTCATTAAAACTAAAATAATTTCTATTATTTATGTCAGTAAAAATCAGACTACAAAGACACGGCGCTAAGAAACGCCCATTTTATTTCATCGTCGTTGCAAATTCAACAGCAAGAAGAGATGGAAAATTCATTGAAAAATTAGGTACTTATAATCCACTAACCGTTCCGGCAACTATCCAAATCAATAATGATAGAGCCATTCATTGGTTAAACAGAGGAGCAGAACCTACACACACAGTAAACAGAATTCTATCTTTTAAAGGTGTTTTGTATATGAAGCACTTATTGAGAGGGGTGAAATTGGGCTTATTTGACGAACAAACTGCTATGCAAAAATTTGAAGCATGGAATGCAAGCCACGAACAATTAGTTGCAGAAAGACAAGCATCTCACAAAAAAGCTAAATCAGTAGCTCGCATTCAACCAATCATCAAAAAAGTAGAAGAACAAACTTCTGTAGCTGAAGAAGCACCAGCAACTGAAACTCCAATTGCTGAAGCGCCAGCAACTGAAACACCCGTTGCAGAAGCTCCAAATTCAGATACTCCAACAAACGAATAATCAATTTTTCTTTTATTTAAATTGCTCCAAATTTTTGGAGCAATTTTTTTTATTCTATAATTTAAATAAATCTTGTGTTTGAATATTCTTAATTCATGGATTTTATTCAAATCTTACAGAATAGTATGAAAAAAAATAACTACTTTTAAAAAAATGAAAAAGTTAATTTTATTATCAATGATTAGCATGGCATGGCAATTAAATGCACAAACATTCAAGTATCCACAAACCAAAAAAGACAATACAAAAGACAATTATTTCGGTCAAGAAATCAAAGATCCCTATCGATGGCTCGAAGACGATAATTCGGCTCAAACAAAAGCTTGGGTGAAAGAGCAAAACCGATTTACAGAAAATTTCCTTTCTAAAATACCTTTCAGAAATCAGGTAAAAAGTGAATTAGAATCAATGTGGAATTATGAAAAATATAGTACGCCCATTAAAGAAGGACGCTATTATTTGTATTACAAAAACAATGGTTTGCAAAATCAATCTGTCTTGTATATTCAGGAAGGATTACATGGAGAGGCAACAGAATTTTTAAATCCAAATACGTTGAATGAAAATGGAACAGCAGCATTGAACACGGTATCTTTTTCAAAAAATCAAAAATATTGTGCTTATAGTGTTTCCAATGCAGGTAGCGACTGGCAAGATATTTATGTAATGGATGTTGCTTCAAAACAACTCATATCAGATGCTATTCACTATTCGAAATTTAGTGGAATATCATGGAAAGGGGATGATGGTTTTTATTATAGCGGTTATGATAAACCTCACAATGAAAGTGAAAAATATTCAGCTAAAACTGAATTTCAAAAAATATTTTACCATAAAATTGGAACTCCACAAGAAAACGATTTATTAATTTATGAAGATAAAAAAAATCCATTACTTTATAAAAGCGTCAGCTTGAGTGAAGATGAAAGATGGCTAATCATGAGTATTTCAGGCGGGACAGATGGTACAAATTTATATTACAAAGATTTGAAAAGTAATCAAAAAACATTCCTTCCGATTGGAGATGAAGATTTTAAAACCAATCAAGATTTTATAAGTGTTATTGACAATAAACTGCTTATTTACACAAACCAAAATGCGAGTAATTATCAACTCGTTTTATTTGACCCAACTACCCAAAAACAATCCACATTCATAAAACAAAATAATGCAAAGCTAGACGGGGCAAGCCGTGTAGGAAATAAAATCTTTTGCACCTATCTTGTGAATGCAAGTAGTAAAGTGGAAATTTATGATATCAACGCTAAACATATTGAAACATTAGAATTGCCTGGTATCGGCACTGTAAGCGGGTTTTATGGAGAAAGTAAAGATCAAGAAACATTTTATACCTATTCATCTTTTAATGCTCCCACAACCATTTATAAGTATGACATATCAAGTGGGAAAAGCGAACTGTTTAAACAAACACAATTAAACACCCAATTGGCACCAACAGTGGTAGAGCAAATATGGTTTGAAAGTACTGATGGTTCTAGCGTTCCTATGTTTGTTTATCATAGGGCAGATATTGATATTCATAATGGAAAACCATTGCCCGTTTTCCTATATGGCTATGGCGGATTTAATATACCCATCACTCCTTCATTTAGCATTCCAATATCTTATTTTGTTCAAAATGGTGGAGTGTATGTTTCTGTTACTTTAAGAGGAGGAAGTGAGTTTGGTGAAACATGGCATCAACAAGGTATGAAAAATTTCAAACAAAATGTATTTGATGATTTTATTAGTGCAGCAGAATATTTAATAAAAGAAAAAATTACAAGCCCTGAAAAGTTAGCAATACATGGGAGAAGTAATGGGGGCTTATTAGTTGGAGCATGTATGACCCAAAGACCCGACTTGTTTAAGGTAGCATTGCCAGGCGTAGGCGTGTTAGATATGTTGCGATATCATAAGTTCACTGTTGGCTGGGGATGGGCTGTAGAGTATGGTAGTAGCGATGATGAAACAGCGTTTAATTATCTTTTAAAATACTCTCCTCTTCATAATGTGCATCTAGGAACTTCGTATCCGGCGACAATGATTACAACTGGCGATCATGATGATAGAGTAGTGCCTGCACACTCATTTAAATTCGCTGCTACATTGCAAGAAGCACAGAAAGGAACCAACCCTATCCTTATTCGTATTGATGTGCAAGCTGGGCATGGTGCTGGCAAACCCACCACTAAGCAAATCAACGAATGGGCAGATATCATGTCTTTTGTCATGAGTGAACTTAAAATGAAAAACTAAGCTATAATGAGGATACTGCTATTTATTTTCCCATTTCTATTGCCAATGACTTGCAAGGCTCAAAGCATTGAGTATGCTAGAAAAATAATACAAAAACTTTGTAGTGAAGAATTCAAAGGAAGAGGATATGTCGGAAATGGGGTCAATAAATCAGCTGATTTTTTAATGACAGAATTTGAAAATTTAAAACTTAAAAATTTTAATAATTCATACATTCAAACATACTCATTTCCGGTCAATACATTTCCTACACCGATTTTGTGTAAGGTAGATAATGAAACCAAAAATGTAGGTGTTGACTTCTTTGTGTCTGCAGATGCTACGCAAATAAATGGAAAATATAATCTTCTTTATTTTAACACAAAAGATAGCCTGGACATAGATTTGCTACAAAAAAAAAATCAAAAGTGGATTTGAAAAAAATGAAGCACTTGTCTTGCGATTTGAAAGTGCAAGAAAAAGTAAATGGGTTGATTCTTGCATCTATTTCCAACATACCCCCCCATTAATTATTTTTACTGAAGAAAATAAATTGACTTATACTGTTGCCACTCAAACAAGCCCTGTGAACAGTCTTGTTTTTATTGATTCGGCTATCTTTAATAAAGATAAATTAGAGATACAATTTAAAAATGAATTTTATCAATCATTTGAAAATAAAAACTTGATTGGGTATATCAATGGAAAAAAGAAAGACTCATTTATTGTTTTTT
>LNFQ01000029.1 GCA_001567165.1 Bacteroidetes bacterium OLB11 | reverse complement strand
TTTTTACACAGCCAAAGACTTGTTTTAAGAGTTTGTTGCAAACAGCTATGACGGCTGCTTTTTTGATTGTCGAAGAAGATATTTTTTTCACAGACTTCCGATGGCCGCAATCCCACGCCTGTAAATCCCTTCGTTCGCCTTATGGGCGAACTCTCGGTCTTTACACGACGTGCGGCCATCGGTTGCGCTTGACCAAATTTTTAGCCTTCGCGGCCGCTTGGACTGCGGCCATCACGACGCTTGACAAAATTTGGATATCAAAATTTTGCTCTCATGTCCAAAAATAAATTTTTGTCCACTCGCAAATATTTTGATAACTGTCTTGTCCTAAAATAGGTTTACACTAAAACATGTAAAAATGGACAAAAAAAGTAAAGTCATTTCAGGACTAAAAACCGGAAAAATCATCATTCAAAAACCGAACAAGTATTTTACCGATTCGGAAAAGCATCACATCATTCAAGAACTTCTGAGTTTGGGCTGTACCAAACGTGAGATTTGGGAAAAATACACAGGTCAGGAAGAAGAACACGGGCAATTACTTCGCTGGATGAAACAATTGGGCTATGATGCTTCTGTTAAGACTAGAAGACCTAACTTTACGACAGAAAATGTTGTAAATATGGCTAAAAAAGACAATGGAAACACTAAAACAATCGAAGACTTTGAAACGCTTCAATTGAAAAAAAGGATTTCAGAACTGGAATCTCAGCTCAAAGATGCGGAGATGAAAGCTATCCTATTCTCTACAATGGTAGATATTGCAGAAAAGGAATTTAATATTCCCATCCGAAAAAAGTACAATACCAAGCCATTGAAGAAATGAAAAACAATTTTCAGAACTTAGGACTTGCCAAGCTATGTTCTTGGCTTGGTATGAGCAGACAGGCATATTATCAAAACTCGTGGAAAGCCATAGACACAACCATTGAGGAAGAATTGGTATTGCAACAAATAAAGCAAATACGTCAAAATCATCCTAGATTAGGTACCCGAAAGCTATATGAAAAATTACAACCGTTTATGCTTGAAAACGGCATTAAAATGGGTAGAGATGCTTTATTTAATCTACTCGCAGCCAATCATTTATTGATAAGAAAAAGGAAGCGTAGAATAACGACTACCAACTCTTACCATTGGCTCAGAAAATACCCCAATTTGATACATGATTTTGTACCTAAAGCACCCAATCAGCTTTGGGTAAGCGATATTACCTATTGGAAAATAAACACTCAAGAACATTTGTATATCAGTTTTATTACAGATGCTTATTCTCACAAAATAGTAGGCTATCATGTAGCCCAAACTTTAGAAGCTATCGAAAGCATCCAAGCCCTGCAAATGGCTCTCTCTGCCTTTGAAGGGGCAGAGAGTCATTTGCAGCTCACGCATCACAGCGACAGAGGCATCCAATATTGTAGCAAGGAATATGTAAAGCTATTGCAGGACAATAATATACAAATAAGTATGACAGAAAATGGAGATCCATTGGAAAATGCCATTGCAGAAAGGGTAAACGGCATCATCAAAGAAGAATATCTGGATGCTTACGAAGTTAACAATATAAAGGATGCAAGAGAATTATTGGATAGTGTTATACAACTCTATAATAACGACAGACCTCATTTGAGCATTAGCAACCATACTCCAAACCAAGTACATCATTCAACAAACCCACTAAAAACAGAAAAATTATGGAAGAATTATTATCAGAAAAAAACTACATTTGTAACCCAATGTCAGGACTAAAAAATAACTGTAAACTAATAGCAGGATTTATCTATTAACCTGTAAACTTTTTTTAGGACGAGTCATACTATTACGAACGCACAACATGAACTGTGCAAAAAACCAAACAAATCAGGCAATATTTTTTAAATAATTATCTTGGTAAAGAGATTTGTTTTTTACACAGCCAAAGACTTGTTTTAAGAGTTTGTTGCAAACGGCTATGACTGCTGCTTTTTTGTTTTTTCCATTGGCTACTAATCGATCAAAAAGGGCTTTACAAGCAGCATTATTTTCTTTGGCATTGAGTGCTCCCATGTACAGAATATGTCGCAGTTGTTTACCACCTTGTTTGCAGATTTTGGTTCGACCTTTTATGCTACTACCACTACTATATTCTACCGGACTGAGTCCTGCATAGCTGATGAGTTGCTTATAATTTTCCATACCTTTAAAGGCTTTGGTGTAGATGATAATTTCTGCTGCAGCTTTCTTTCCGATACCTTTGACACTTTGCACTTGTGGGAATATTTAGACTATAAATCAACGACTATAAGTAATACTTAAAATTTATTTTGACTGAAAGACAAACGAAAGACAAGAAGGGGGCAGCTACCAACAGGCGTTTGGCTCGATGACGGGTTTCGTGCAAAATTCAACGACCGCCGTTCTTCGCTTGAACTTTTGAGCAAAGCTATAAGATTAAGCTATGTTAGCTCAACT
>LNFQ01000028.1 GCA_001567165.1 Bacteroidetes bacterium OLB11 | reverse complement strand
CTAATGCCAATAATCATTTTGGAATCAAATGTAAATCCAATTGGGATGGCGAAACTTATTTTATGATGATGATAAAAAACAAGAATGTTTTAGAAAATACAAATAACGCTTTGCAATCTTATATTGACCATTCTGATTTCTTAAAACAAAGCAGTCGTTATGCTTCTCTTTTCTCTTTAGAAATTACAGATTATGTAGGTTGGGCACAAGGCTTGAAAAAAGCAGGATACGCCACAAACCCTCTTTATTCTAAAAAACTGATTGAACTGATCGAAAAATTTAATCTACAACAATATACTTACGAAGCACTGAAAAATAATCAAGGAAAAGTAGGGGAGGTAATACCCAATGCCGATGCCAAAAAAATAGAACAAAATATCACTGATGACCCAGCTCAAACCTACAAAGGATTAAAAGGCTTTTGGGCAAAAAAAGGAGATGACATTAAGCAGTTAGCAGCTCAATATGATATCAAACCAGCAAAACTTATTGAATTTAATGAATTGCAAGGCGATATTTTACCCAATGATATTTTTGTTTTTACTCAAAAAAAGAAGCGAATTGGAACGGTCGAATTTCATAATGTGCAAGAAGGAGAAACTATGTATTTAATTTCTCAAAAAGAGGCAATGTCGATTGATAATCTTTATATGTTTAATAACCTAAAAAAAGGAGATGAACCCATGATAGGAGAGCAACTTAGCTTGCAATATAAATCCTATAATACTCCTAAAATTCTTCCGAAAATAGAACAAAATATTGAAAAGGTTGTTATCGAAACACCTTCTATCGCTACGGTGGAACCATCTGATATTAAAGACTTAGAAAAAGCAAAAAAAGTAGAATCAATTCTTACCGGAAAATCAGTTGAAAAATCTGAAATTATTTTACCGACTTCCATCGAACCAAAGAATGAAAATACAACTACTGTCGTAACAGAAGTTGTAGAAGATAAAAAGATTGAAGAGAAAAAAAGTCGAACCTATTTTGCCAAAAGAAAAACCCAAAGCTCCTAAAAGAACCTATAATGAACCAGGAGTTGATAAAGAAATGAAAGAAATGAAACAGCGTTTGATGAAATGGTTTATAGACCTATTGAACGGAAAGCTACACCAAAAAAAGATACATCAAAATCGCAAACTATTGTTACAAAAACAAGCACAGGAGCTACTTTGCAAACAATTGAAAAGAAAACAATCAAAGATACAGCCCAAGTAAAACCAACGAAAACTACTTCTTCAAATGCGGATAAAAATATTCAAAAAACAGAAACCGGAATTAAAAGAGATGCTAAAAAAATAGAAGAAGAAAAACATAAAGTAGCAGCTGAAAAGCGTAATGTTACGAAACAAACTCAAACAGTAAAGAAAAGTGGAACAACAACTGTGCCCCCTAATGAAAAAAAAGGCTGTAGCGAAAACGGTAAAAAAAGGAGACGAAAAGAAACCAACAGGAAAATCTGACAATCAAAAGACGCCTGCTAAAAAGAAATAAAAAATGATGATACGTATATTGGATAAGCATTTTGTACCTTATATTGGAGAAGAGGAATTAGCTACTCGAATCAACGAATTAGCTACCCAGATTAATATCGATTTTAAAGATAAAAACCCACTCTTTATTGGCATCCTGAATGGATCATTCATTTTTGCTTCTGATTTATATAAACAAATCACGATTCCTTCTACTATTTCATTTATTAAACTAGCATCCTATAAAGGAACAACTTCTAGCGGCACCGTCATTACTGCAATTGGTTTGGAAGAAAATATTCATGACAGAAATGTGATTATTATAGAAGATATTGTTGATACCGGAAATACAATGTTTCACTTTTTAGAAAGCTTATCTGCATTCAATCCTTCTTCAGTTGCAATTTGCACATTACTTCAAAAACCTGAAGCACTTTTAAAACCGCTAGAGGTGCAGTATGTAGGGTTTAAAATTCCAAATAAATTTGTGGTTGGTTATGGTTTAGATTATGATGGTTATGGCCGAAATAGCAAAATGATTTTTCAGATAAAAGAATAATTTTTTTCACTTTATAGTACTCTGCTATTTAGTGATTTTTACACTATTGCTAGCATATTTGACTTAATGAAAAACAACCTTGACCGTTATTCTATTTTTAGCTATTGGATAAAAATAGAACTACAACTTTATAAATTTTTATTTAAAAATCGAATACCGTTTGAATAAAATATTTTGTTTACTAAAACATCACTATCTAGTGCTCCAAAATATTGACTCATTTTTGAATTTTTTCTGATTGTGCTAATCATTTTTGAAAATTCTTTTCTCAGATTATTAAAATACGATGCATCATCAGCACCTCCAATAGTAGATATTAGTCCATCAAAATCAGAACCAATACAAATGTGATCCCAAGCTTTTAGTTTATCTTCTGTATTTGAATATTTTTTATAGTAAACCATTACAATATGCATCATATTTGCAAATAAGTGAATTAATCCATCATAAGGAATTCCTTTAAACTCAAGTTCTATTTCTTTATCATAGTTTTTTGGGGCTTTCTTATTAAAATGATTATTATTCAACAAATAGTTAAAGCTTTCTTTTGAAAAATATTCAACCCCCTCTGCAATAACTTTATTATTAACATCAACACTATTCCCTAATACTCTACTATCCATAATTAATCCCATAATACCTTCAGAGTTTATTATGTATATAATTTCTTCATCATACAAATTTAAGCTCCACTGATTAAAGCTTAGGTCTACTTTTGGAGCACCGTCTCTACTGTAACTAAATACAGAATTAAGAGGGCGATGATGGACTTCAATAGTATCCTTATAATCTTTACTTTTAGAAGCACCGCTTATGTAAATATTATTAAAGCTAAGCCCTGTTACTGCAATGTGAGAGGCTACTAATGGTATATTCGTATAGCCCTTTTCTGAACGATATTTATAAAACTGAATTCTAGATGAAAGTCCCATGTGTTTAATATCAATAAGTGTTCTTTTATTATTATACCCATTATTTTGATAACATAAGTCTATAAAATTTTTAGCATATGTAGTTAATCCTTCTCCTCCCGGTATAAAAGCTTCATCTCTAATTAATTTCATTGCATAAGTATGTGTGCATATATCATTTTTGGTCAAATGGGTTAACCCTACATACAGAACTCTATTTAATTTTATAAATTCAAGAAAGTTTTCTTGTAATTTTTTTTATGACAGTATCAAATTCGTTTATATTATATTTATATGAATCTAAAAAGCTATGCAAACCTTCAATTGATAATACTAAATGAATTGTGTTCTCATCATTAATATCATTAACATCATTTATAATTTTTATGTTCTTATTTAAAGATTTTTTTTATCAACTCTAATTCATCTTTGATGTTTTCGTAAGGACTTACATTATAACTTTCAATATTAGTTAAATATTTTTTGCTAATGTCTTTTTCAATTTTTGGCAACACTTTTTTTTAATAAAAAAATTTTTTAGTAAATGCATATTCTAAACTATATAGAATTGCTATTGCTACACTTACTTCTCCTTTTTGCATTTGATTAAAACTGCTTTGTGAATTAATTGCTCCACCTGTCAATGCATCAATAAACTTACTGCGAACTTCTTTCCAACAGTCTTTACGGTTATTATTTGAATGTCCTCCTAACATTACTTTTAAGCTAACATGTGTGTGTAAATCAAAGTTTTTCATAGATTATATTTTTTGTTTTAAATTATATTTTATACCTCAAATTTATAATTTATCAATAATATAAAAAAATAATTTTTAATAATCAACAACTATTTTTTTAAATATCTTCAAGTGATGTTGTGAATTGCTTTCAATTTGTATCTTTGACTTAATGAAAAACAACTTTATATATGTTTCATATACTCCATTGAGTTATAAAAATTCTATGTGGCTAAATCTTATTGCACCTCAATAATCTTCGAGGCATTTTTTGATAATATTCAGTTGACTATAGTCACTAACAAGAATAAAGTGGAATCTGATAAATAACATAATAAAATCCAAATAAAGCACTATTCATCTATGTGATTAGCAATGAGGTCATGAATTTTACAACAAAAAGTAATTAAAAATAAAAAAGGGATATTATGTTGTAAATTCCCAACCTATATCTTTTCTGAAATATTTCCCTTCAAAATCGATTTGTGTTGCATTTTTGAAAGAGATGTCTAAGGCTTCTTTTAAATTATTTTCGATAGAAGTAATTGCCAAAACTCGCCCTCCATTCGTCAAAAGTTCTCCGTTTAAATCTTTTGTGCCTGCGTGAAAGACGATACTATCTTTAATATCTTGAACATGCAAAATTCGTTTCCCTTTTTCGTATTCTTCGGGATACCCTTTACTTACTAAAACCACAGTGGATGCGTGTTTAGCAGAATGAATACATTTATGAGAATCGAGTTGTTTGCTTTTTAAAGAATACAGCAATGGGACAAGATCATTTTCAATACGTGGAAATACAACTTCGGTTTCAGGGTCACCCATTCTACAATTGTATTCAATCACGAATGGTTCGTTAGCAACATTTATCAATCCAATAAAGATAAATCCTTTGTAGTCAATATTTTTTTGTTTTAAGCCGCTTATAGTAGGTTCAATAATTTTTTGAATAATCTTTTGTTCATAATCATTCGTCAAAAAAGGGACTGGTGAGATAGCCCCCATGCCGCCTGTATTCAATCCTTTGTCACCTTCTCCTATTCTTTTATAATCTTTTGCTTCAGGTAAAATGCAATAGTGTTCGCCATCGGTCAAGACAAAAAATGAGGATTCAATTCCTTCAAGAAATTGTTCGATAACTACAGTTGAGCTTGCCTTTCCGAATTTGTTTTTTTGTACCATTTCTTCAAAATTCAAAAGGGCTTCATCAATGTTATTGCATATCACGACTCCTTTTCCTGCTGCTAATCCATCAGCTTTGAGCACGATTGGAAGCGTATGTTGTTTGATATATTGTATTCCTTCGTCATAGGTTTCATTATTAAATTCTCGATAGGAGGCAGTAGGGATATTGAAATCTTGCATAAATTGTTTGGCAAAAGATTTACTACCTTCAAGCATAGCTCCTTGTTTTGAAGGGCCAATGATATGGATATGATTGAGTTTTTCTTTTTGAATAAAATAATCATAAATGCCGTTCACCAATGGGTCTTCGGGACCTACAATCATCATATCAATATGTTGGGCAACACAAAAATTTCCAATTTCTTCAAAATCGTTGAGTGCTATTGATACATTTGTTGCTATTTGAGAAGTGCCAGGATTTCCGGGTGCTACAAAAATGTTTTTACATAGAGGGCTTTGCTTGATTTTCCAAGCAAAAGCATGCTCTCTGCCACCGCTACCTAATATAAGGATGTTCATAAATTTATTTAATTGAGCAAAGGTAATATTCTAGCGTTAAGTGTATGAGTTGAATAAATTGTTTTTTTTATTTCAACAAAATTCAGTCCATATTTTTTTATATAGGAAAAAGGATTTGATTGATTCACTAGAATCAAAAATATAGAACCATCGTTTTGGATAAAGGGCATTATTAATAAAAGAATGTTGCATCTAATTGACTGTATTAATTCCTTTTACCTAAATTTCGAATGCGTAGTTTGAGTAAAAAACAAGATACTATTCCAATTATATTTTGAGCTATTCAGCTTTGATATATGTTTTGAAAAAATATTAGAAAAAAAAAAAGATAACAGCGAAATGATTATTTTTTCATAGCCTCAGCCATAACTTTTCCAATGTCAGCGGGGCTATCTACGACATGAATTCCACATTCACGCATGATTTTCATTTTTGCAGCGGCAGTATCATCTGAGCCACCAACAATAGCACCAGCATGTCCCATTCTACGACCAGCAGGGGCAGTTTGCCCAGCAATAAATCCGACAACTGGTTTTCTCATATTATCTTTTAGCCATCTTGCAGCTTCAGCTTCCATGCCTCCACCAATTTCGCCTATCATAATAATACCCTCAGTTTGTGGGTCATTCATAAGAAGTTCTACTGCTTCTTTTGTAGTTGTTCCGATGATGGGGTCGCCACCAATACCAATAGCAGTGGTTACACCTAAGCCGGCTTTCACAACCTGATCAGCTGCTTCATAGGTTAAAGTACCAGATTTTGAAACGATACCAATATTCCCTTTTTTGAATATAAAACCTGGCATGATTCCAACTTTTGCTTCGTCGGCAGTAATGACTCCGGGGCAGTTAGGGCCTATTAATCGACAATTTTTATCTTGAATATATTCTTTTGCTACCACCATATCTTGTACGGGAATACCTTCTGTAATGCAGATAATAGTTTGGATTCCAGCATCGGCAGCTTCCATCACTGCATCAGCAGCAAAGGCAGGCGGTACGAAAATGATTGACACATCTGCTTGTGTTGCTTGTACGGCATCAGCCACTGTATTGAATACGGGTTTGTCGAGATGAGTTGTGCCTCCTTTTCCCGGAGTGACACCACCTACTACATTTGTGCCATATTCAATCATTTGTGATGCATGAAATGTACCTTCTGTTCCTGTAAATCCTTGTACAATTATTTTACTGTTTTTATCAACTAAAACGCTCATAGTTTTTAATTTTAGGGTGCAAATGTAGCAAGTTTTTTTTAAATTGAAGGTTCGTTTATGTGCTATGTTCTATACTTTTCTTTTTTTTGCTGAATGCTAAAGGATAAAAGGTGATATATTTTTTTTAAAGTTTCTGTTTGTAAAAGTTGTAGATGCTTATCCATAGTCTGTTGATCATGCCGAATTGCAGGACCTGTTTGTATTAGAGCGGGATTTGCGTGTTTGACTTTTTCAGCAGTATTTTGTATTAGAGGTTTCAATACATCAAAGTTTATATTTTGTTCTTCACAGATTTGTTGGCTTAAAGAGTAGAGATGATTTGTAAAATTGTTTGCAAAAACGGCTGCAAGATGTAAAAAACTTTTTTGTTCGTCGTTGAAATGGAAAATGTTTTGACTAATTGATTGAGCAATCACATTCACATTAAGTAAGCTATCTTCAGTGTTAGCATTTATTACAATCGGTACAGATTCGCTAAGAGGGAGCATTTCCTTTTGAATCGAATAAACACACCAAATGCTGGCGATATGGTTTGAAATATTTTTAATTTCGTCTAAATGAATTGAACCGGCAGTGTGTATAATGAGTTTGTCTTGAAAAGAATAAGAGTTGGCAATTTGCAGTAACACATCGTCTTTTAATGCAAAAATAATGACATCAGTGTCTTGATGAATCTGTTCTATTTGATTGGCATATTGGCAATGATATTGGCTGGCAAGCTGTTTAGCGTGATTGATATCTTTTGAAATAATTTGAATAATTTTATGTTTGATATGAAGTTTTTTTTGCAAAAAAACTGGCGATATTTCCAGAGCCAACGATTACAATTTTCATTTTTTAATCCAAGTTACGAATTAAGAATTTAGATTGAAAAAAATAAAAACATTTATTTATAAATAAAGATAAAGATGTGGCTAAAGTTCGATATGCAAAATAATGTGAAACTATTGATGAGAAAGGGTTTTACTTGCTTTCCATTTTGATGACAGGCACTAGCATTTCTTCAAGAGAAGCTCCTCCATGTTGAAATGTATTTTTGAAATAGTTGGCATAATGATTAAAGTTATTTGGATAACAAAGATAGCCATCGTGTTTTGCAAAAATAAAAGTAGAATTAAAGTTTGGTCTTGGTAATCCAATTTCTTGAGGGTTTCTATATGCAATTACCGATTTAGAAGGGTATTGCAAATTTTTCCATGTTTATAACGAATATTCGTGGTGGTTTGTTTGTCTCCAAGTACTTTAAAGCAAGATTTTACTTTGGTACTTCCATGGTCGGTTGTAATAAATAGTTGAATATTTTTACCAGCTACTTTTTTGAGGGCAGAAAACAAAGGCGAGTGTTCAAACCAGCTTAATGTAAGGGAGCGATAAGAAGTTTCGTCTGCGGCTAATTCCTTGAGTACCTCCATTTCGGTGCGAGCATGAGAGAGCATGTCCACAAAGTTATACACGATAACGTTCAGGTCGTTATGCAACAAGTCGAGGATATTATTTTCTAGTAATTCGCCGTTGGCGTGGTTTGTGATTTTTGTGTAAGAAAATTTGATGTCGCTTAAATTATTTTTTATTAGTTGGTCTTTCAAAAAAATTTCCTCATGCAAATTTTTCCCTCCATCTTCATCATCATTTTTCCATTCAATTGGATATTTTTTTTCTATTTCTAAAGGAGTCATTCCAGCAAAAATGGCATTTCGACTATATTGGGTTGTGGTGGGTAAAATCGACATACTAATATCTTCGCCGGTTAGTCTGAAATATTCATTGAGTAAGGGTTGTATTGTTTTCCATTGGTCAAATCTTAGATTGTCTATTAAAATAAAAAATAATGGGCGACCTTTTTTGAGCAAAGGGAATAAATGATGTTTCAATACATTATGACTCATAATAGGAGCATTTTTGTTGCTGGGATTCATCCATTGAGTATAGTTTTTTTCTAAAAATTTACAAAATTCATTATTGGCTTCTTCCTTCTGAGAGTAGTGTATTTCCTGCATTTCTGGACTATTTGACTTTTGGATTTCGAGTTCCCAATACACAATTTTTTTATAAAGTTCACACCATTCTTCGTAATTTGGATTTGAGTTAAGTGATAGAAAAATTTTTCTAAATTCTTGTTGGTAATTCTGTGTTGTTTTTTCACTCACAAGATTTTTAGCATCAATGATTTTTTTTAGGGTTAAAAGGATTTGGTTTGGGTTGACTGGTTTGATCAGATAGTCCGCAATTTGTGCTCCGATAGCCTCATCCATGATGTTTTCGGTTTCATTTTTTGTGACCATCACGACAGGGATATGTGGGTTGATTTCTTTGATTTGTGAAAGTGTTTCTAGTCCTGAGATTCCGGGCATACTTTCATCAAGAAGTACGATGTCTATTTTGTTGTTTTTGATAAATTCGATTCCATCATATCCATTTGATAAACATTCGACGTCGTAGTTTTTATTTTTTAAAAACATGATTTGAGATTTCAAAGAGTCCATTTCATCATCAATCCATAATATTTGAGTATTCATATTTTTTTCTTTTAAGCAAATTTAACCGGAAAGTATAATGAACGATTACTTTGTGAAAAAATTATGAATCTAGGATATTCTTCTGGCTTTGTTTACTCTTTAAAACAAACCATTGATTTCAGCATCAATCATTTGAATGACATTTGCTAAATCTTCATCTTTTTCTGCAAAGTTTGTCTTGTCGATATTGATGACGATGAGCTTGCCATCTTTATAATTGTCGAGCCAATTGTTATAATATTCGTTTAGTCTTTTGAGGTAATCTAATCGAATGTTTTCTTCATAGTCTCTTCCTCTTTTTTGAATCTGTTCAACCAAAGTTGGGACGCTTGCTTTGAGGTAGATGAGCAGGTCAGGTGGGTTGACCATTGACTTGAGTGTTTCAAAAAAATTACGATAATTTTCAAAATCTCTTTTGGTCATAAGTCCCATTTCATGAAGGTTTGGAGCAAAAATATAGGCATCTTCATATATGGTTCTGTCTTGGATAACGGTTTTATCACCTTTTTGAATTTCGACTAGTTGTTTTAATCGACTATTTAAAAAGAAGATTTGCAGGTTGAAGCTCCATCGGTGCATATCATTGTAAAAGTCATTGAGGTAGGGATTATTCTCTACATCTTCAAAATGGGGTGTCCAATTAAAATGTTTTGCTAAGATTTTAGTAAGGGTTGTTTTTCCTGCACCAATATTTCCTGCGATTGCAATATGTTTTAATTGTGTTATCATTTTGTCTAGTTGTTGAAAATAAAATTATCTAAATAGTTTTTTCGATGGAATTGCTAAGATAATTTTTAGTTTTTAAATAATGAGCGATTATTAATAATAATTTATACCCATTTTTTTCTTGCTTCTTGAATTGTTTTGGAGGCGTTGGTTCTTGCTTTTTCTTGCCCTATTTTTAAAACACTTTTTATGTATGTTTCGTCTTGTTTCAGTTCGATTGTTTTTTCTCTGATAGGTTTAATAAATTGCACCATATCATTGCCTAAATCATTTTTCATATCTCCATAACGAATATTGCATTGGTTATAATCATTCAGGTATTTTAAATATTTATCTTCATGGCTAACTAATTTCATCAGTAAGAATAAGTTTTCGATATAGTCTGGCATTGGGCTATTGGGCTGAGTCGGTCCTTGATCGGTTTTTGCTTTTTTTATTTTTTTTAGAATGAGTTCATCAGAGTCGTTTAAATAAATGGTTGCATTTTCATTTTCACTTTTACTCATTTTTCCTTGTCCATCTAAGCTTTGAATTTTAACGAGTGAAGTGCCAAAGTTGAAAGCAATTGGTTCGGGAAAGGTTTCTCCATAACGATAGTTGAATCGTTGAGCAAAATTTCTTGCCATTTCTAGATGTTGTTCTTGATCTTTTCCGACAGGCACATATTTTCCTTTGTGGATTAAAATGTCTGCTGACATTAAAGTAGGGTAGGTGAGAAGTCCGGCATTGATATTGTCTGGTTGAGCTCTTGCTTTTTCTTTAAATGAGGCTGTTTTTTCCAACTCTCCTTTGTAGGCTAGCATATTGAGCATTAGATATAGTTCTGGAATTTCGGGAATATCACTTTGTGCATATAGTGTCACTTTTTCGGGGTCTAATCCGCAAGCGATGTTTTCGGCTAGCACTTTATACACATTATTTTTTAGTTCTTTTGCATCGGGGTGAGTGGTGAGAGAATGATAATCGGCCACAAAAAAGTAACATTCATAATGGCCTTGCATTTTGACATAGTTTTGCATAGCACCAAAATAGTTTCCAAGATGTAAGTTGCCTGTGGAGCGGATTCCACTCACTACAATTTCGTTTTTCATATTTTATTTATCAAGTAATATTTATGCTGAATGAATTAACCTCGTCTGTTTTGAATTAAATCAATCATTTCATTTATTAATTGGGTTATCGAAATCATACCTTGATCTCCTTTTCCTTGAATACGCAGAGAGACTGCATTTTCGTTCATTTCTTTTTCGCCAACAATCAACATATACGGAGTTCTAGATAGTTCGGTATCTCTAATTTTCTTTCCAATTTTTTCTGCTCGGTCGTCTATTTCTACTCGAATATGATTCGATTTTAATGTGGATTGTATTTCTTTACAATAGTCTAGGAATTTATCACTAATTGGTAAAATTTTTACTTGAAGTGGAGCAAGCCAAAGTGGGAATTTTCCAGCATAATGTTCTATCAAAAATCCTATAAAACGCTCATGTGTTCCTAGTGGGGCACGGTGTATGATGAGAGGAATTTCTTGTTCGTTATGTTGGTTGGTAAAGGTTAAACCAAAGCTTCTCGGTTGTGCAAAATCAACTTGGTTGGTAGCTAATGTAAATTCTCTACCGATTGCACTCCATATTTGCACATCTATTTTTGGCCCATAAAAAGCGCCTTCTCCTTTTACTTCTACAAAAGGGACTCCTGTTTCGATTAAGACGCTGCGTACGAGTTCTTCAGTTTCTTTCCATAGTTCGGGTTCGTTCACATATTTTTGTCCTAGTTTTTCAGGGTCGTGCAGTGAAAGTCGCATGACATATTTTTCAATTCCAAAAATTTCAAAATATTTCAAATACATAGCATTGACAGCTTTAAACTCTTGTGCAAATTGTTCTTTACTGCAATAAATATGTGCGTCATTCATGTGTAAGCAACGGACTCTCATCAAGCCAAAGAGTTCTCCGCTTTGTTCATAACGGTAGCAAGTTCCATATTCGGCAAGTCGCAAAGGCATATCTTTGTAGCTATGAGGTTCGGCATCAAAAATTTTATGATGGTGCGGACAGTTCATGGCTTTGAGGTAGTAGCGAGTGCCATCTAGTTCCATTGGAGGATACATGCTATCGGCATAGTATGGAAGGTGCCCACTTGTTAGATAAAGGTTTTCTTTTGCAATGTGCGGTGTCAATACTCTTTTATATCCTGCGGCTTCTTCAGTTTCTTTTGCTAGTTTTTCAAGTTCTTCAATAATGATTGCACCATTGGGCATCCATAAAATAAGTCCTTGTCCGACATCGTCATTCATGGTGTAAATACCTAGTTCTTTTCCTAATTTTCTATGGTCTCTTTTTTTTTGCTTCTTCCAACAGGTTAGATGTTGTTCTAACAACTTGGCGTTTGGAAAAGTGACTCCATAAATACGAGTTAATTGTTTATTTTTTTCATCTCCTTTCCAATAAGCACCAGCAATATTGGTCAGCTTGATTGCCTTGATATGCCCAGTGTGTGGAATGTGAGGCCCTCTACATAAATCGGTGAAGTTACCTTGTTTATAAAACGTGATATTCCCATCTTCTAAATTGTGTAAAAGGTCTAATTTATAAGGGTCATTTTTTTCATAAAAATAATTGACGGCATCTTTTTTGGCTATTTCGGATCGGATATAGGCATTGTTTTGTTTTGCCAGTTCATTCATTTTTTCTTCGAGTTTAACCAAATCATCTTCGGTGATTTGTTGCCCACCTAAATCCATATCGTAATAAAACCCATGGTCAATCGGTGGACCTACCCAAAATTTCACACCCGGAAACATGCTCTCAACGGCTTCTGCCATAAGGTGAGCGGAGCTGTGCCAGAAGGTATTTTTACCTTTAGCGTCATCCCATGTGAAAAGTTTAATCGTTCCATCTTCAGAGAGTGGAAGACTTAAATCAATCATTTTGTCATTATAATCAGCAACTAATATTTTTTTAGCAAGGCCTTCGCTAATTGATTTTGCGATTTCCATTGCTGTAATTCCTGATTCGTACTGGCGAACTTTGCCATCGGGAAAAGTTATATTTATCATAGGTTGCAAATATAATTTTGTATTTGCAATTCTGAGGAATTATATCAAATTTGAATTAAAAAAAATTAGGGTTCTTGAATTAATTTATTAAAAGGAGTGCAATTTTTGAAATAATGAAATCAATTCGGTCACATTGAGCTGCTCTGCTCGCTTGTTAAATATTTCATCCGTTAATTGTTCGGGTTTGTAAAATGATTTTAATCCATTTCTCAATGTTTTTCTTCTTTGATTAAAAGCATTTTTGACAAATTGTTTGAATTTTTGTTCATTGTCATTCAATAAAGGGATTTCTTTTCTTTTTAAACGAATAACGGCTGACATGACTTTGGGGGGTGGTGTAAAGCAGTTGGGAGGCACATCAAATAGATATTCAACATCGTAATAACATTGAATGAGTACACTTAAAATTCCATACGATTTTTTGCCATGTTTTGAAGTAACTCTTTCTGCTACTTCTTTTTGAAACATCCCAACCACTTGATAGACTTGATTTTTCCAATCCAATATTTTAAATAAAATTTGACTGGAAATATTGTAAGGAAAATTGCCAACAACTTCAAATTCTCCATCAAAGGGCTGTGTTATTTTTAAAAAATCTTCATGGATTATTTTAGTTTTTAAAGAAGGATATTTTAAAAGAAGATAATCAACTTTTTCTTGGTCGAGTTCGACACATTTATACGAAATATGATTATTTTGAATAAAATATTTTGTGATAGCACCTGCACCGGGACCTATTTCTAAAATGGATACATCCGTTTGTGTTGTGGTGTCTACAATACGTTGACACATATCTTCGTCATGAAGAAAATGTTGTCCTAAATGTTTTTTGAGGGTGTATTGCAATGGAAGATGATTTAAAAAAGTTCACTTTGTAAGGTGTCTGATTGTAAAAAATTCACTTCCAATAAATCGTTTTCGGCAATTTTATTTCCAACAGCTTTCCAGCCCATGACATCCACGATTTTATCAAGTTGTATGATATGTTCGCTTGGAAGATATTTCTTTTTGCCAGTTTTGATTTTTAAAATTGGGTTGGGAACTGAGCTAATCCATTTTAGGTAGTTATGTGTTCCATCTTTGATAAATTGAAATTTAGTTTGCATTGTGAGTGTTTCAATTTTGAATCTTTTGGCATTAAATATTTTTTTATCACCGTCAAAATAGATTGCACTGTAAATGGAATCGGGATTAAATTTTTCGATTAAAATGGTTTGTTCATTATCAAATCGCTTGTCAACTCGGTATTGTTGAGCATATAGGAGCCATCTTTGTGAAAGCTAATGATTTTGTCACCTTCATTGAAATCGCCTAAGTATATTCCTTTTTCATCAGTATTTAATCGCCCAATAATTTCATCATACCAAATTTTTTTGCCTCCTAAACTAGAAGCTCCTTTTTGTTTGAACTTAATGTTTTTGATGGGGTATTTGGTAACTTGGTTGCCAATGCTTGCACGTCCTTTAATGGCTAGTTCGGCAAAGTCAAATTCAAAATTTTTATTTTTTGCTTTGCATGCACTGGATAATAATACCTGCACAATTTCGCTTTCTCCATTTGGGTTTGAAGTGAAGTAGAGAACTTTACTTTTGGGGCTGCCTTTCGTTAGGTCATATTCTTTGTCGCGTGTAATGCCTGTGACATTGAATCTTTTTGCAAATGTGATGCCCGATTTCCCATCAAAATATATCATGTTAAAGGTGGTTCGGTCATCTGATTTTTTAAATATTTCGGTATGGATTATATCTTTTCCAATAAAAATTTTATCAGCTACTTTAACGATTTTCATTTTTCCATCACGTGTGAAACAGATTATATCATCTACATCAGCACATTCAAAAAGGAGTTCATCTTTTTTCAAGCTTGTGCCAATAAATCCTTCGCTTCTATTGATATAGAGTTTGGTGTTGGCGATAGCAATTTCTTGGACTTGGATGGTGTCAAAAATTTTAATTTCTGTTTTTCGCTCACGTCCTTTTCCATGTTTTTTTAGAAGGTCTTCAAAATAGGAAATTGTAAATTCGGTAAGAAATTCGAGATGGTGTTTTGCGTCTTTGATAGCAGCTTCAATGGCTTTGATATGTTCGTCTGCTTTGAATGAATCAAACTTAGAAATTCTTTTGATTTTGATTTCGGTGAGTTTGATAATGTCATCTTGAGTGATTTCGCGTTTGAATAATTTTTTATAAGGATTTAATCCTTTGTCAATTGCATTTAAAACGCCTTCCCAAGTTTCTTGTTCTTCGATATCTCGGTAAATCTTTTTTTCAATAAAGATTTTTTCAAGCGAAGAATAGTGCCAATTATCTTCAAGCTCTTTGAGTTTGAGTTCGAGTTCTCGTTTTAAAATTTGTTTGGTTTGGTCTGTTGATAATTTGAGCAATTCAGATGCTGTGATGAAAACGGGTTTGTTATCAATAATAACACATATATTGGGAGAAATACTGACTTCGCAATTGGTGAATGCGTAAAGGGCATCAATGGTTTGATCGGGAGTGACGCCTTGTGCAAGTTGGATTTCAATTTCTACTTCTGCAGCGGTATTATCAACTACTTTTTTGATTTTTAATTTTCCTGAATCATTAGCTTTGACGATATTTTCAATAAGAGAAGGCACGGTGACACCAAAGGGGACATCTTTAATCAATACGACTTTATTATCTTTCTTTTCGATATGGCAACGTACTCTTACTTTGCCGCCCCTTTTGCCATCATTATAAGTGGAAACGTCAATAAAACCTCCAGTACTGAAATCAGGGAAGAGTTCAAATTTTTTACCTTTCAGGTACTTTATAGAAGCGTCAATAAGTTCGCAAAAATTATGAGGAAGTATTTTGGTGGAAAGCCCTACTGCAATTCCTTCTGCTCCTTGATGAAGTAGCAAAGGAAATTTGATTGGCAATAAAATAGGTTCGTTTTTTCGACCATCATAGCTAAGTTGCCATTCTGTAATTTTATGATTAAAAGCGACATCTAAAGCAAATTTCGAAAGGCGTGTTTCGATATAGCGGGGTGCAGCTGCACTATCGCCGGTGCGAACATCTCCCCAGTTTCCTTGTGTATCGAGAAGTAAATCTTTTTGACCAATATTAATGATTGCATCGCCAATGCTGGCATCTCCATGAGGATGATATTGCATTGTTTGTCCGATGACATTTGCTACTTTGTTGAACCGTCCATCATCCATTTCTTTGAGAGCATGTAATATTCTTCTTTGCACGGGTTTTAGCCCATCAAGTGCAGCCGGCACAGCTCTTTCCAAAATGACATAGCTTGCATAATCCAAAAACCAGTTTTGGTACATTTCACTGACATTATTTTGCGACTTCTGATTTTCTTCTAATTGATTTTCTTCGTTCATAGCTTGTCTAAATGATTTTCCAAAGTTGGCAAATGTAAATTTTTATAACTGAAATGGGTCAATAAATTTAATAACAAGAAGTTGAATACTTAATTTTTAAATATTTATTGGTATATACTATTTTTACAAACTTAACCCAAGAAGTTCTGCTTGAAAGTGAAACCGTTTATCTTTTTATTTTATTTTATTTTCTGTACATTCTTTGTCAAAATGAGTTTTGCAGAGGTAAATATATTAGGTTATCAGTATAGTGATAGTCTAGCTTCGGATAATAATTTACTTTTTCAAGAAGTATTAAATCAAAATGCGTTTTTTTCATAGTGACCAATATAAATTTGAAGGAATACCGATTTTAAGACCGCAAGGAAATAAGACACCTTCTTTTTTTTATTTCATTACTCTTGCTTTTTGTGATAGCATTTGTTCGCAATGCATTCTCATTTCAGTTTAATAATAGTTACAATCTGCTCGATTTTTTTAATAAAAATAATAAAAGGAAACAATATGAAACGCTGAGCATGCCTGTTTTGTACTATTATATTTTATATTTTTCTGCACTAGGTTTTATTCTTTTTAAATATTTAGATTTAAAACTTGCTCATATTCTTACAATATATTATCCAATATTAGTTTTGCTTGTAATTATTTTATTACTTGCTTTATTTTTTATTTTAAAAAATAGGTCTTGCCTATTTGACTTCTTGGGTGTTTAATGAAAAGGAAAATTTTTTATCGATATTTTCAGCATGTGACCCTCGTTAATAAATACACTACTATCTTATTATTATTCATGTCCTTAATTATTTTAATGATGGGGAATGTAATATCTATAAAGTTTATAAATCTTAGTATAGGGGTCGTCGTATTGAGTATGATATTGAAAGTTTTGTATAACTTTAGAATCAGCATAACGCTATTAAGGGGTAATTTTTTTTCATTTTATTTTGTACATTTGCACCCTTGAAATTATTCCTATATTGGTTTTAATAAAGTGGATCAAGAATATTAGTTAAATAAAAAGTTTAAAATTGTACTAATGATAAGGGCAAAAATTGGAAAAAAAACAGCAACTATAAAACAAAAGAATTCAACCAGCTTGAAGTCAATTAAGACTATTTTAATTACACAACCTAGACCGGAATCAGAAAAATCGCCTTATTTTGAATTAGAAAGAAAATATAATGTTCAGCTGGATTTTGCTCCCTTTATTACAGTTGAAGGAGTACTTGCAAAAGATTTTAGGAAACAAAAAATTGATATCAATGAATACTCAGCGATTATATTTAATAGCCGAAATGCAATTGATCACTTTTTTAGAATATGTAATGAACTTAAAATAAAAGTGTCTTCGGAATTAAAATATTTTTGCATCACAGAGGCCATTTCTCTCTACCTTCAAAAGTTTATTATTTATCGTAAACGAAAAATATTTTTTGGAGAAGATGGTACTATGCAAAGCCTATTAGAAGTTATTGCCAAGCACAAAACAAACGAAAAATATTTAGTTCCAGTAAATGATATCTGTCGTCAAGAAACATTGGATTGCTTACATAAAAATAATTTGGAATATGGCGAAATTACATTGTACAAAACGGTTTGCACTGATGTAAAAGAGGTAATCGCCAAAAAACATAATATGATTGTTTTCTTTACTCCGGGTGGGGTAAAATCTTTATTTATAAATGAACCAAACTTTAAGCAAAATAGTACTTTAATTGGAGCCTTTGGACCTATTACAACAAAAGCCGTAGAAGATGCAGGTCTTGAATTGCACCTGAGAGCTCCTATGCCGAATGCCCCCTCATTGGTTGCAGCTCTTGATATTTTTTTAGCAGAAAAACAAGGAAAAGAATCGTAATTTCAACCATTCATTTTGAGTGAAGCTTTAATAAGGGAAACATTTATTTATTTACTCCCAATAAAAACAACTTTATCATTTACTTGTTTTACATTTACCCAATTTTTTGAATCACATCATGGATAAAAATCTTCTTTTGAAAGCATACCGATTAATGATGGATGCAAAGGCAATGGCTGAAAACTTATGAGGAAAATAGAACAATTTGCAAATATGTTCATAGCACCTCAAGAGGGCATGAAGCTATACAATTAGCATTAGGATTACAACTAAAATCCCAAGATTGGGTAAGCCCATATTATAGAGATGAGAGTGTGATGTTGGGAATGGGGTGGAGACCCTATGAGCTGATGCTTCAACTTTTAGCCAAAGCAGAAGACCCATTTACTGGAGGTAGAGAATATTATAATCACCCAAATTCAAGACGAGAAAATTTCCCCAAAATAATTCATCAAAGCAGTGCAACCGGCATGCAAGCGATTCCTACAACCGGCTTGGCACAAGGAGTTCAATACATTGAGCATTTTGCACAGTTTAATGAAGCTAATCAAAATCAAGAGCCACCTGTTGTTGTATGCTGCCTGGGTGATAGCAGTGTCACTGAAGGTGAAGTGAGCGAGGCATTTCAATTTGCAGCACTCAAGCAATTGCCTATTATTTATTTGGTAGAAGATAATGATTGGGGGATTAGTGTAAGCAGTGATGAAGCACGCACTATGAATGCGTTTGAATACATATCAGGTTTTAAAGGAATTGAAAGATTGCATATAGATGGAAGTGATTTTGAAAAAAGTTATGAAGGAATTGAGAATGCGATTCATTATGTAAGAGAAAATAGAAAGCCAATCTTGGTTCATGCAAAAGTCCCATTACTAGGTCACCATACAAGTGGAGTGCGACGTGAGTGGTATCGAACGGAAGAGGATTTGGTTATCCATCAGAAGAGCGACCCTTCTCAAAAATTAAAAGCATTATTATTGTCAAAAGGGATTAGTGAAGATGAATTAATAAAAATAGAAAATGAGGAGAAAGCATTTATTGAAAAAGAATTTCAAAGTGCAGTGGAAGCGGCAGAGCCAAATCCTGAGACTGTTACTGACTTTGTTTTTGCACCCACTACCATTACAGAAGAATCGGGTGTGCGAACTCCAGAAAATGGAGAAAAGGTAGTCATGGTTGATGCGGCTTTGCATGCAATTGAAGAAATTATGAGAAAGCATCCTGAGAGTATGTTTTATGGTCAAGATGTAGGACGAAGATTAGGTGGCGTATTTAGAGAGGCGGCTACTTTAGCTGACAAATTTGGTGATTTAAGAGTATTTAATACTGCAATTCAAGAGGCTTATATTATAGGAAGTACAATAGGGTTGAGCGCCTTGGGATTAAAGGCATTTGTCGAAGTTCAATTTGCAGATTATATTTATCCGGGATTAAACCAGTTAGTGACTGAAATATCAAAATCTTGCTATCTATCTTGTGGTAAGTTTCCTGTTAATATGGTATTACGCGTTCCAATTGGAGCTTATGGCGGTGGAGGTCCTTATCATAGTGGAAGTGTCGAATCTATTTTGGCAAATATAAAGGGAATAAAAGTTTGTTATCCATCAAATGCAGCCGATTTAAAAGGATTAATGAAAGCAGCTTATTATGACCCCAATCCAGTGGTGATGCTAGAACATAAAGGATTGTATTGGAGTAAAGTGCCAGGGACAGATGAGGCAAAAACAATTGAACCTGCTGAAGATTATATTTTACCAATGGGTAAAGGAATTTCTATTTTGCAAGCAGATGAACAGTTTGTTGATTCTGGAAATTCAATTTGTATTATTACTTATGGAATGGGGGTGTATTGGGCAAAAAATGCTGCACGTTCTTTTAGTGGACAAGTTGAAATTATTGATATTAGAACTTTATATCCTTTGGATGAAACCTTAATATTTGAAACAGTGAAAAAGCATGGAAAATGTTTGGTATTAACTGAAGAGCAACTGCGAAATTCATTTGCAGAAGCCCTAGCTTGCCGTATTGCTCAAAATTGTTTTTATCAATTAGATGCTCCTGTAAATACTTTGGGAGCCCTTGATACACCTGCAGTTCCGATGAATATCATACTAGAGCAAGCAATGTTACCTAATGTTGAAAAGGTAGAAAATGCAATTCGAAGTTTATTGCAATACTAATTGGTTCTAAAAATAATTCCTTAGAATTAATCTGTAATAAACGGGTAATCTTCTTGAACGTAGATATCTTTATAGACCTCGCTCACGTCTGGATAAGGTGATTTTTCAGCAAATTCAACAGCGTCTTCAACAGTAGCTTTGATTTTATCATTCATTGCTAAAATTTCTTCATCAGTAGCCATGTTATTTGCTTTAATAACTTTTAAGACATATTCAATAGGGTCTTTTTCTTTATACTCTTCAAGTTCTTCTTTTGTTCTGTATTTAGCTGGGTCACTCATACTATGCCCTTTGTAGCGATATGTTTTTATTTCAAGCAAAGTGGGGCCTCCACCTGAGCGAGCTCTATTCACAGCTCTAGAGATTGCATGGTGAACTGATTCAGGCTTCATTCCATCAACGCTATCGCCGGGCATATCATAAGCGTCTGCAAATTTATAAATGTCTAAAACATTACTCGTGCGTTCTACTGAAGTACCCATTGCGTAATGATTATTTTCACAAATAAAAACAACCGGAAGTTGCCAAAGCATAGCCATATTAAAGGTTTCATGCAATATTCCTTGACGAGCAGCTCCATCTCCAAAAAAGCAAATGGTTACACGATCGGAGTCGCTATATTTATCAGCAAAAGCAATACCAGCACCAAGTCCTATTTGCCCACCTACAATTCCGTGACCTCCAAAAACGTTTTTCTTTAGAGAAGAAGTGCATGCTTCCTCCTTTCCCTTTTGTGCAACCTGTGGCTTTCCCATATAGCTCTGCCATACATTCTCTCGCACTAATTCCTTTCACTAGGGCTAAGCCATGATCACGATAGGCAGTAATGATATTGTCATCTTCGCGAATCGCTGTCATGCAGCCTGCTGACACTGCTTCTTGTCCATTATACAAATGACAAAATCCTCTTATTTTTTGTTGCCCATATAATTGTCCCGTTTTTTCTTCAAAGCGACGTTGAAGCAACATGATTTCATACCAATATAAATAAATTTCTTTGCTGAATGTACTATCCACAGTTGTATTATTTTAGTTTTAATTTTCAAGCGAAGATACTTTGAAAAGTTGATAATTAAGAATAAAAAATGAATACTTAAATAGAATTAAATCGAAAATTCAACTTTATTTTATTTGTTTAAAATCGTTTCAAAGTTGGAATATACTTCTTTTAAAAATGGGATGTAGGGCGTGAAAATTTCAAACGTTTTAGGGGCAATTGGTTCTAAAAATGGAAAAGTTTTTGAATTTGTAAAATTGAATATTTGAACCAAATGTGTAGCATTAAACACCCACAGAAATGAACTCATAACAAAGCTTATAATAAACATATATAGGACTGCTCCTAGGGCATTATTTACCCAACCCATCAATGTAAATTTAAGAAATGCTTCAGCTGCTTTTGTGACTATTCGAAATAGAAAAATGATGATAAAAAGAGAATACCAAAACTAATAATTGAAGAGTATTGATTTC
>LNFQ01000027.1 GCA_001567165.1 Bacteroidetes bacterium OLB11 | reverse complement strand
TCAAGGTTTTTTTGATATTCCTGTTGACCATTTAGATAGCTCTGCAATTTTTTATCCCTTATATTTGATAATTTAAAAATTGAAGATTTAACTTTCGCATCTCCTGATGTGGGAAGCACAAATAGAGTGAGAGAGGTCGCCTCGTTTTTTGAAGCAGACATGGTGATTTGTGATAAGCAACGAAAAAGAGCAAATGAAATAGCAGGGATGACTGTCATTGGAGAAGTAAAAGATCGTAATATTGTACTGATAGATGATATTTGTGACACGGCAGGAACATTAACCAAAAGTGCTGCAATGCTGATGGAAAAAGGTGCTAAAAGTGTAAGAGCGTTTTGTACACACCCTGTATTGAGTGGCAAAGCTTATGAAAATATTGAAAATTCTGTATTGACAGAGCTAGTAGTTTGCGATACCATTCCGTTAAAAAAAGAGATTTCAAAAATTAAAGTATTAAGCACTTCCGAATTATTTTCTGTTGCAATCAGAAACACTCATGAAAATAAATCTATCCACTCTTTATTTGTAAAAAGTATTAAAAAATACAAACATCATTCGAAATAAAGTAAATTGTCATCTTTTCAACTTGCTTTACAATATAGGATAAGTGTTTATTTAAAGGGAAAAGAATCGGATGTGTAAATAGAATTTAATTTATGCTCGATTTTTGTTGATCAATTTCTTCATGATGATTTTTTCCAAAAATAAATTTGAAAATAACAGGAAGGGTTGTGATTAATACAATAACAATGACAATAGCTTCTACATGGTCAGCTATATCAATATCCCATTTTGATATAATTAAATCACGAGCAAATTTGCCCATTAAAAACATAGAAAATACCCACAAAAAAGAGCCAACTATATTATAAAGAGAAAATTTTTTATAGTCCATTTTGACAACCCCAGCTACAATAGGTACAAAAGTTCTGACAATAGGCAAAAAGCGAGCAACAATAATGGTCAAAGCCCCATTTTTTTCGTAAAATTTTTGGGCATTCATTAAATGTTTTTTCTTAAAGAAAAAAGTATCTTTTCTAGAGTAAATAAAAGCCCCTGACTTTTTTCCAAACCAATAACCTACAAAATTTCCAATAATACCAGCTATAGAAAGCAATAATGGAATCACTAGATAATGTGCATCAAAAAAACTAGCACACAATTCCTTAGAGTACATTCCGGCAACAACCAGCAAAGAATCTCCCGGTAGAAAAAAACCTGCAAATAAGCCGGTTTCAGCAAACACAACAAAAATCAATAGGTATAAACCACCCATTTCGATATACCACTTGGGATTTAAAATTGTTTCTTTTAATAATTCAAACATTCTAAAATTTTAAGAACGGCAAATATAACTTTTAATGTTATTCAACAATTTTTAAATGGATTAAAATCTAAATTTAATAAAAAATGATTTTTTATTGCTCTTCTTTATATATTTAGGCTTTGAAAATTAATAATGAATACAAAATTGCCAAGTAAACAATCCAATAATTCTGCTTTAGCCACAATCATTTCTGTTTTTTTTCTTTTGGGGCTTTGTAGCAGCAAGCAATGGAATTCTCATTCCTGTTTTGAAAAATCATTTTACCCTTTCTCAATTTGAATCACAACTTGTTGATACTGCTTTTTATATTGCTTATGGCGTTGGATCCTTGATTTATTTTGTTTGGAGCATGACGGCTGGTGATCCTTTAAATAAAATTGGATATAAAAAAGGATTAGTCATCGGATTGATTATTTCATCAATAGGTGCTTTGTTGTTTATTCCGGCTGTGAACTTTAATGAGTATCTCTATTTTTTAATTGGATTATTTTTTATTGCTTTTGGATTTTCGTTATTGCAAATTGTAGCCAATCCATTTGTAATTAATTTAGGTGATCCTGCAAAAGGCTCATTTAGATTGAATTTGGCAGGAAGTATTAATTCCTTAGGGACCTCCGTAGGTCCTGTATTGTTTGCATATGCACTATACGGAAGTGCCAGTTCGCAGGCTGTGAAAGATATTGGAATGGAAGCTGTGAAAATTCCTTTTTTAATTTTGAGTGGTTTACTTTTTTTCTTAGCAATCTTTTTAAATTTTTCGAAACTACCGACTATCAAAAATGAGGAAGTCAATGAGCAATCTATTGGTGCATTTAAGTTTCCTCAATTGACATTGGGGATGTTGGCTATTTTTATTTATGTAGGAGTGGAAGTTGCTATTGGCAGCAATTTACCCGCATTGATAGGGCATATTAGAGGTCTTGAAGGAGATAAAATTGCAAATGTTGCAGCTCCATTTGTTTCACTTTATTGGGGAAGTTTAATGATTGGAAGATGGACGGGTGCGATTAATGTTTTTGATATGACCAAAAATACAAAATTGCTTTTAAACATTTTGATTCCATTTGTCGCATTCAGCGTTGTATTATTTTTTAACCATATTAGAGGAACTGAAATTGGGGAGTTGTATATTTATGTAATCTGGATTGTGCTATTTATTATAGCCAATTTTATGGCACAAGAAAAACCGGCAAGAACTTTAATGCTATTTGGAATTGCAGCAAGCATAATGATGCTCATTGGGATTTTTTCAAAAGGAGATATTGCGATTTTTTCATTTATGAGTGGAGGGTTGTTTTGTAGTGTGATGTGGCCATGCATTTTCAATTTAGCCATAGCTGGCTTAGGAAAATACACCAATCAAGGTTCGAGTTTATTAGTAATGATGATTATAGGAGGTGCATTTATTCCGCCTATTCAAGGCTTAATTTGTGATTTGGAAAAAGTGCATCCTGAAGGCATTTTGAATGTGAGTTACACACAGTTTTCGTATATCGTTTCTACTCTTTGCTTTTTATATTTAGCATGGTATGGAATGAAAGTAAGAACAATATTGATAAAACAAGGAATAGATTATGACAAAAAATCTGAGGCTGGGCATTGATGTTGGTGGCACTAATGCTTCCTTTGGAATCGTAAATTCCGATGGTGAAATTTTAATAAAAGGTTCTATATCATCAAAAGGCCATCAAACGCCGATTGTATTTGTCGATGAGCTTTATAAAGAAATTCTAGGGAAATCAGGAGTTGATTTTTTTGAAAGAATAAAATCAATTGGAGTAGGAGCTCCAAGTGGAAATTTTTATACCGGTAATATTGAATTTGCCCCAAACATAGAGTGGGAGGGCATTATACCCCTTGCAAAACTTATTGAAGAAAAATTTTTAATTCCTACCAAATTGACAAATGATGCGAATGCAGCTGCAATGGGTGAAATGATGTTTGGAGCCGCAAAAGAGATGAAAGATTTTATCATGGTTACATTAGGAACCGGTGTTGGAAGTGGGTTTGTGGCAAATGGGAAATTGATATATGGGCATGATGGTTTTGCAGGTGAGCTTGGTCATGTTGTAGCAGTGAGAGGTGGCAGAGCTTGTGGCTGTGGTCGCAAGGGTTGCTTAGAGACTTATACTTCAGCAACTGGAATTGTTAGAACTGCGTATGAATTTTTAGAGAAAAAATCAATGAAAAGTTCTTTAGAATCTTTAGAAAAAATCACATCAAAAGATTTATTTGAAGCAGCTCAAAATGGCGATTTATTGGCATTAGAAATTTTTAATTTTACAGGAGAAATTCTTGGTCAGACATTGGCTGATGCAGCAGCAATTACAAGCCCTGAAGCAATTATTTTATTTGGTGGATTAGCTCAAGCAGGCCATTATATTTTTGCACCGACTCAAAAATATTTTGAAGAAAATCTATTGATGATTTATAAAAACAAAATAAACATTATTCCTTCTCTTTTAAACGAAAATGATGCTGCAATCTTGGGTGCAGCCGCATTATAATCCTTCTTTGGTGCTTTATGTTCTTTCTTTTTTTTATATAATTAAAATTTGTATCTAATTGATAACCAGATTTAAAGCTCTTTGAATTCATTTCACATCTTTTTATCTTTTATTATTTGGCATAATGTTTGGTTTTATATACCGTAAAACTCTTACATTATGAATAGATTATTACTCACTTTTTTCACTATTGGATATGCAATTACCATTCAAGCCCAAAGTGCTAGTGAATTTCTAATTCAAGCTGCTTCATTCAAGCAAAAAGGAAATAATATAGAAGCTGCAAAACTTTTGAATAAAGCATTTGAGCTTGATCGTTCCAATTTGGAAATTAAAAAAGATTTGGCTGATATTCTTTATTTAAACAAAAAATATTTTGATGCTATTCCGCTTTATGAAGACATGATTAAAACGGATGATAAAAATGTGGAGTATTTAGCTAGACTTTCTGAAATGTATAGCATGAGTCCTCGTAAACAGAAAGGAATGGAATATGCTGACAAAGTTTTAAAATTGAAACCGACAGATGCCAATATCAATAAAATGATTGCAAGAGCTTATTTTGAAGTTAAATACTATCCAAAAGCGATTGAACAATATATGATAGCTGAAAAAGCAATGCCAAATGATTTGGATATTCCATACAAAATTGGTTTGTGCAATCGAAAACTCAATAAATTTTATGATGCAATGATTTATTATATCAAAGCCATGAATCTTGACCCCAACAATAGCAACAAAATTTATGAAGCTGCTAATAGTTGCTATGACGCCAACAATTATAAAATGGCTGTAGAACTTTATCAAAAAGCAGAAGATAAAGGATATTTCAAATCAAAAGCATTCTATGATAACTGGGCTATGGCTTATGAAGAAATGAAAGATTTTGAACAAGCTATTAATTGCTATATGAAAGCAAAAGAATACTCACCATTCGATAAAGACATTACTATTTCACTTGCAGGTGCATATATGAAAAAAGGTGATTTTAATAAAAGTCGTGAAGTATTGGACGAAATTTTAAAAATCAATCCGAAAGATGCTGATGTGATTTACACAAAAGGGATGTCTTATTATAAAGCCGGAAACACAAGCAGAGCTGAGGTTTACTTCAATCAAGCATTCGATTTAGATCCTTCATTGAAAAGCCTACGATACACAAAATCGAATTTCTAGTTGTTTATTTAGTGTCTAAAGTAAACCCAAAACTACTACCGACATCAATAGCACTTCTGCAAGTTACTTTATGATCATGAGCTTCGATAATATGCTTGACAATAGCTAGTCCAAGTCCAGTGCCTCCACTTTCTCGACTGCGAGCACGATCAGTTCTGTAAAATCGTTCAAAGATTCTCGGTAGATTTTCTTCGGCAATTCCGATTCCATTATCAGTGATTTCAATAAAAATAGTTTTGTTTCCCATGTCATAAAATCCGGCACTTACTTCTCCATTTTCTTTTCCGTATTTGATTCCATTTTCGACAAGGTTCACAAAGACTTGTTTGATTTTTGCTTTGTCTGCAAATACTAATTTGTTTGATGTTGAGCCTTGTTTGATAAAAAGTTTAATCTGTTTTTGCAAAGCCAATTGAGAGAGTTCATCAAAAACTTCTTTCGTCAGTTCATTGATATTGAAATATTGTTTATTTAAAGGAATATTGTTTGATTCTAATTTTGAAATTTCATCTAAGTCAGACACGAGTGCAGCCAAACGATCGATACTTAAAGAGGCTTTTTTTAAAAAATGTTGGTTTATTTTTTCATCGTTCAACGCACCATCCAAAAGGGTGTCTATATAGCCTTGAATCGCAAAAATGGGAGTCTTTAATTCATGTGATAAATTCATTAAAAATTGTTTTCTAAACTCCTCATTACTTTCAAGTCGATCGATTTCATTTCTGTATGAAACAGACCAGTTTTCAACTTCCTTTTGCACCTCTTCAATCGTTTTGGGTGGTAAAATTTCTTGATGATAAAACTCTTCTCTTTGTGTTGCTTTGGTGTTGGAGATGAGTTTGTAAATGATTTTAATTTTTCGATAAATGAACTTGTTTAGTATATACTGAATCAAAAAATAAGAGATGGCACAAGTGCATACAAATAAAATTAGTAATTGAAAAATGGTCAGACTGAAAAAAAATACTAATTATTGTAATGGATGAACTAATCAGAAGACTGACAATGAAAGCGAAGTGATTTGGGGTTAAATTTTTTTGTTGAAACATCTTGTGAAAGTTTAAAATTCATAATCAAATTTATACCCAACTCCTTTTACAGTAGAGATACAATCGATATCTAATTTTTGTCTAATTTTTCGGATATGCACATCAATCGTTCGGTCGCCGACTATTACTTCATTGCCCCAAATTCGTTCTAAAATTTCGTTTCTTAAAAAGACTTTACCCGGCTTTGAAGCAAGGAGTTCAAAAAGTTCAAATTCTTTTTTAGGTAGTTGAAATGATTTATCATCAATACGAATCAAATATTTTTCACGATTGATTTCTAAGTTTTGATACTGTATTTTTTTAGATTTTTCAATTTGAATTCTTCTTAATGCAGATTGAATTCTTGAAATCAAAAGTTTAGGTTTAATAGGCTTTGTGATATAGTCGTCAGCACCCATTTCCAAGCCTTGTATTTCTTGTTGTTCATCTGATAATGCCGTTAAAAAGATAATAATTGTTTGTTCATAAGCATCCTGCTGTCTAATTTCTTTACAAGTTTGAAGTCCATTTTTATGAGGCATCATAATATCTAAAAGCACAAGATGTGGTTTAAATGTTTTCATCATTGAGATTGCATCTACACCATTATTTGCAGTAGATACTTCAAATCCATTCGCTACCAAATTATATTCAATGATTTCAAGGATATCATTTTCATCATCCACAGCCAGAATACGAAATGCCTCATTTTCCATAAATCTTCTTTACTTCAAAGATACATCTATTTCAATATGATTAAGATGAAATTGTGTATCTGCTTGATATTTAAATCTAGTGTACAACTCCAACGAGCTAATATTTGGCTTTTACAAAGCAAAATGTTTACGCCATATTTTACAGGTGTCTTGTCCTAAAATAGGGTTACACTAAAATGTGTAAAAATGGATAAAAAAAAGTAAAGTCATTTCAAGACTAAAAACCGGAAAAATCATCATTCAGAAACCGAATAAGCATTTTACAGATTCGGAAAAGCATCACATCATTCAAGAACTTCTGAGTTTGTGCTGTACCAAACGTGAGATTTGGGAAAAATACACAGGTCAGGAAGAAGAACACGGCTATGATGCTTCTGTTAAGACAGA
>LNFQ01000026.1 GCA_001567165.1 Bacteroidetes bacterium OLB11 | reverse complement strand
CAGAAAGGTTGCTTATTGTGTTTATTTCAAAAGAATAATATGCTTTAATGAATAGTAACAAAATATTTTGAATATATTACAATTTAAAATTTGAAAATAACATAATTATAATACAATTTTGTATTCACGATGAATAAGATAGTAGAAGAAATACGTGTGTTGCTAAGTTCCCCACAAAATATTGTTATAACTCACCATTATAACGCAGATGCAGATGCATTAGGTTCATCTTTGGCATTATTTCATTATTTAGTTTCAAGGGGGCATAAATGTTCGGTCGTTTCGCCGAATTCCATGCCAGACTTTTTACAATGGATGCCAGCAGCCTATAAAGTATTAAAATTTGATGATCAGAAAAATGAAGTAGTTAAGGCAATAGACAAAGCAAAGATTATTTTTTGTTTAGATTTCAATAATTTTTCAAGAACAAAAGGCCTTGCTCCTTATTTGCAAAAATCTTCAGCCAAAAAAATATTGATAGACCATCATTTAAATCCAGAAAAAACATTTGATATCGGAATCAGTAAACCATCGAAAAGCAGCACATGCGAAATTATTTACGATTTGATAAATGATTTAGATGACAACGGAATGATCCATATTGATATTGCACAATGCTTATACGCAGGAGCAATGACTGATACAGGAAATTTTCGATTTTCAAATACAACTTCTAGTGTACATTTGATGGTAGCTGACCTTATTAAAAAAGGACTCAATCCATCACTAGTAAGTCAAGCAATTTTTGATAACTATCAAGAAAATAGACTCCGATTTTTAGGGTATATCTTGACAGATAAAATGCTTTTATTTCCAGAATATCATAGTGCAATTATTGCAGTTTCTCAAGAAGAACTCAATCGATATAAAATAAATAATGGAGAGACTGAAGGAATTGTTAACTATCCTTTGAGTATTAAAAATATCATCTTTTCAGCATTTATTAGTGAACGAGATAATGAAATCAGAATGTCTTTTCGAAGTAAAGGAGATTTTAATGTAAACCTTTTTGCACGCAATTATTTTAATGGAGGAGGGCATCTCAATGCCTCAGGTGGAAGGTCGGAAGAAAGCATCGCTGATACAATAAAAAATATTAAAGAAGCTTTAATTGATAATAAAAAAATTCTTAAACAATGCTATTTAGATTTACAGTAATTTTTTCCTTGATAAATATGTTAGGTATTCAATTTGTAATAGCTCAACAGCCAACTTCGTTGCAATTCAAAAAAACACAGGGGGGTATTGAATATGCTTATGTCATTGACAAACCGGGCAATAACAAACCAAAAGAAGGCGACCTCGTTAAACTACATTTAGCATCAGTTGCCGGCAATCGTTATTTATATAATTCATTTCAACAGAACAAAGGGAAACCCGTAGAGTTTGGAGTTACAAAACCTACGTTTAAAGGGGACATCCTAGAAGCTATCATGCTGATGACTCCGGGAGATAGTATGATTTGTTTGGTGAATACAGATATTGTATATAAAAATACAAAACAAAAAAAACCAGATTTTATTAAACCAAATGACAAAATCCAATACTTTATTCGATTAGTTTCTATCAAAACAAAAGAGCAAGCTCAAAAGGAACAACAGATTCAGTTTGAGAAAAACATGAAAGAACAATTAGCCAAACAGCAGAAAGAAGAAGCAAAACAAAATGAGATACAAGAAAAAGAATTGAAAGAATATTTTACAAAAAACAAACTCAATCCACAACAAACAGATAATGGATTATATTATATCATCAAAGAAGAAGGAAGTGGCGACAATCCGGGAGTGAACGATACTGTGAGTATGAATTATAAAGGGCAATTGATTGATGGAACTCTATTTGATAGCAATATGGATACTGCTTTTCATCATGTAACCCCTTTTGAATTTCCATTAGGAGTTGGTCGTGTCATCAAAGGTTGGGATGAAGGGGTCGCTTTATTAAAAACAGGAGCAAAAGCAACCTTTTACATTCCTTCTAGACTGGCTTATGGGGCTCAAGCTATGCCCGGAAATAATAGTAACCCAAAAGGAATTCCTGCCCATTCAATCCTTATCTTTGATGTGGAACTTTTAAACTTTAAAAAACTAAATAAACAATAAAAATAAAAACAAACATGAAATTAAAATTTTTCTTTTCGCTGAGCATGGCCAGCTTAATCTCTTTCTCAACTTTTGCACAATATAAAAAAATCAATCCTGTTTTGGATTATAAGCTAATCGTGGATGCTCCTGGAAAAAACTTTCCAAAAATAGGTAGCATGATTACGTTACATATCAAAACAATAGTGAACGATAATACCCTTTTTGATTCCTATGCTATGAATCATAATGAGCCCGTTCCCGCAACCGTAAGTGCACCTCAATACACAGGCGACTTGATGGAAGGCTTGATGCTATTGACTCCCGGAGATAGTGCCCATTTTAGAGCGTTAGCTGATTCGGTATTTCGTGGAAACATGCCCCCTAGTGTCAACACTGGTGATACAGTGAATTTTTATGTGAAATTAGTTACTGTCAAATCAAAAGAAGATTATGATAAAGAACAAAGCGAAAAAGCGGCCAAACAAATTGCAATTGACGATGGATTAATCAAAGGTTATATTAAGAAAAATCAATTGAATGCCCTTAAAACACAATCAGGTATTTATTATGTCATCACCCAAAAAGGAAATGGACAACATGCTACAGCAGCTGATAAAGTGAAAGTGCATTATAAAGGATATAAACTAAATGGAGAAACTTTTGACTCTTCTTATGACAGAGGCGAACCCATTACATTCCCGCTTTCAGGTGTTATCAAAGGATGGACAGAAGGGATTCCTTTATTTGAAAAAGGAGGAAAAGGAACTCTATTAATCCCATCTCACTTAGCTTATGGAGCCAACAGCCCTTCTCCTAATATTGGGCCAAATGAAGTACTTGTATTCGATGTAGAACTTCTCGACATTAATCCCGCTGACAGTAAATAATTAATTAAATAAAATAAAAAATACAAAATGAAAATAAAAAATAGAGTACTTGCGACATTTGCAATAATACTCGCTTTTAGTGCATGTAAAAACAACTCAAGCTTTACTAAATTAAAATCAGGATTAGAATATCAAATTGTCAAAGACAATAAAGGGCCAAAAGCAGCTCTCGGAGATATGATTCTCATGAATATTAAAACGGTCGTGAATGATAGTGTTCTATTTGATTCACACAATATGAATAATAATGAGCCCATTCCTGCAAAAATATCAGCACCTCAAAATAATGGAGATTTAATGGAAGGACTTGTATTGATGGGAGCCGGTGATAGTGCTGTTTTTCGTATTCCTGTTGATTCTCTTTTTAAAAATGGGCAACAAATGCCTCCCTTTATGAAAAGCAAAGATATCGCTTATTTTTATGTCAATATGGTATCCATAAAAAGTGAAGAGGAATTTAATAAAGAAGAAGAAGAAAAGATGAAAGAATTAATTGGTAAAGAAGATGAAGTAATTCAAAAATTTATTCAAGACAATAAATGGCAAGCCAATAAAACACCGTCAGGACTTTACTACGTAATTTCAAAAAGAGGAGCCGGAGAAAATGCTTCAAAAGGTAAAGAAATTACCATGAAATACACCGGAAAATTATTGGATGGAACAACTTTTGACTCAAATGTTGACCCCAAATTTAACCACACTACACCTTTTACTTTTATCTTAGGACAAGGAATGGTTATTAGAGGATGGGACGAAGGAATTGCCCTTTTCAATAAAGGAACAGTAGCAAAACTTATTATACCTTCTACTTTAGCTTATGGCAAAAATGGAATGCCGGGTAATCCAAACAATGCAAAAGGAATACCAGCAAATAGTCCATTAGTATTTGACGTAGAAGTCATGGATATTGCCAATCCAGCAACAAAATAAAGGATTTTTTTTAAAGAAATAAATCAAAAAAAATGAAAAGAGTTTATAACAATATCGTGGAAGCCATTGGAAACACGCCTCTCATAAAATTAAACAGTATTACCAAAGATTTTCCATGTCCTGTTTATGTAAAAGTAGAATACTTTAATCCCGGAAACAGTGTGAAAGACAGAATAGCATTGAAACTGATTGAAGATGCTGAAAAAGCAGGTAAACTAAAACCAGGAGGCACCATCGTAGAATGTACCAGCGGAAATACCGGTATGGGATTGGCACTTGTGGCAATAGCAAAAGGCTATAAATGTGTATTTACCCTTGCTGACAAAATGAGTAAAGAAAAAGTAGATATTTTGAGAGCAATGGGAGCCGAAGTATTTGTATGTCCTACCGATGTAACACCAGAAGACCCTCGCTCCTATTACAGTGTAGCTGCACGAATCGCAAAAGAAAGAGACGGCTGGAATCCAGATCAATATAATAATTTATCAAATAGACAAGCACATTACCTCAGTACAGGACCCGAAATTTGGGAGCAAACCGAAGGAAAAGTTACGCATTATCTGGCATCAACCGGAACGGGGGGCACATTGGTAGGAACAGGAATGTTTTTAAAAGAAAAAAATCCAAACATCCAAATAGTGGGGATAGATCCTGAAGGTTCTATTTTAAAACATTGGTTTGACACAAATGAGCTAAAACCAGAATTGGCTAAAGTGTATGCATTGGAAGGGATGGGAGAAGATTTTTTACCCGAAAATTATGACCGAAAATATATCAGCCAGATGGTAACTGTTCAAGATAAAGAATCCTTTTTGATGTGTAGAAGATTAGCTAGAGAAGAAGGCATATTTTGTGGTTCATCTTCAGGAGCTGCAGTGCAAGGGCTTGTTCAGATGAAAGACCAATTTACTTCCAATGATTTTATAGTCGTTGTGTTGCACGACCATGGTAGTCGATATGTTGGTAAAATTTATAATGATGAATGGATGAAAGAAAAAGGCTGGTTGTAAGACTAATAAATAAAAGGCTACATCCACATCTCATCCATTCTTTGATTTAATCCTCGCTAGAAATCTTAAAGATAGAACCGATTTCTTTACCAATTTTTTGCACAGTTTCTATTCCTTTACTCAGTGGTTCAGATGAAAAATCATTAAACTGTTCGATATTGATATTATTATTAAACTCCTGAGGGTAAATAATGATTTTACTATTATTGGCGAAATGTTTTTCTAATTTCAAAGGAAGGCTATCTAAATGACTTGTGTATGATGTAGCTCCTCTTTTGGCTGATACCAAAACAAACAAATCATTATCACTCACGCTACGAGAAAGTATTAAAAAATCATCCCATTCATTGAAGTATTCAAAACTAATCTGAGTTCCGATTTTGAGCCGTTTAATGATATTATTTGTTGCCTGTTTGGTATTTTCATCACAATAAAAAAATAGAGGAATACTCAACTCCTGTGATAGTTTAGATAATTTTAAAATCCATAATGAAAACCCTTTTTCATGTTCTGCAAATGAAGGCACCGCTACTACAATCTTTTTGAGTCTTACAAAAGGGGTGACTACTTGGCAAACGAATATTGTTTTGTCAATACTATTTAAGATACTATCAACTTTTTTTCCTATAATACGATCGATAAATCCGGTGCGTTGAGGCCATCCCAAGACTACAATATCTGCCATGATTTCCCTAGATATTCTGCTAATTCCACTTGCTACATTATGGTCAACGGCTGTGATAATACTGACTTTTGTTTCAGATGCAGATGCTTGCAATACAAATTTTTCTAATTGATTTCTTGCAATCTGACTATTTTTTTCAGCCTCTTCATCATTGGTTACTACAGATAAAATGGAAATAGGATTCACTGAGTTTTTATCTTTAATAAAAATGATAAACTCAAGAATCTTTTCAATGTTGGAAACATCGGCAACCGGGAATAAAATATGCTCACTTTCCGAACCATCCGCTAATGAATAAACTGAGCTGGATTCGTTGGTTTCTAATATTAATTTTTTGGCGGCTTTTTCGGTAACGAATGATGCTACTATGCAAGTGATTAAAATAAGAATAATGGTCCCATTCAAAATATTTTCGTCAATAATATTAGCCTCGTAGCCAACCAAAATGACAGCAAGTGTGGCAGCAGCATGAGCACTGCTTAATCCAAATATAATTTGTCGTTGAGCAGTGCTATATCGAAATGAAATTTGCGTTAGCCAAGCCGCTATCCATTTTCCACACAAGGCTACGATAGATAATGTTCCAGCAATAATGAGAGCCATAGGGCCATTCAATATCACTTGCACATTCACTATCATTCCTACACTAATTAAGAAAAATGGGACGAATAATGAATTCCCGATAAACTCTATCCGATTCATCAATGCGGAGGTGTGAGGGATGAGCTTATTGAGTGCTAATCCTGCCACAAACGCCCCAATGATGGGCTCTACACCGGCAACCTCTGCTAAGAATGCTGCAAAAAAACGACGGATAAAACAAAGATATAATGTGAATGTTTTTCACTTTCTAGTTTGCTAAAAAACCATTTTGCAATGCGTGGAATAATTAAAAACATGATTGCCGTGAATATGCTTAAAGAAATCCCCAACCTTATCCAAAACTCTTGATTAAGACTACCTTTACTTTTGCCAATGATAACGGCCAAGATAATAAGCACAGCAGTGTCTGTGAGGATGGTGCCTCCCACTGCGACAGCAACGGATTGATTTTTTGAAACTCCTAATTTACTAACAATAGGATATGCAACAAGTGTGTGTGTGGCAAACATGCTTGCCGTCAAAAAACTCGCATCAAATCCGTAGCCTAACAAATAATAACATGTTGGAAAGCCTATCAGTATTGGTGTGACAAATGTAAAAATACCAAATAAAATACTTTTATGTTTGTTGACTTTAAACTCATTCATGTCCAGCTCAAGCCCGGCGATAAACATAATATACAAAAGTCCAATAGTAGAAAACAATGTGACTGCTGAGTTTTTTTCAAGAATATGAAAACCGTGAGGCCCAATGATAACTCCTGCTATGATTAAACCGATAATACCCGGAATATTTAGCTTTTTAAGTAAAATAGGAGATAGTAAAATGATAAATAGAATTAATGAAAAGACTAATACCGGATTTTTTAAAGGTAAATCGAACTGGTGTAAAATGTGATTAAAGTATTCTTGCATAGGCAACACGCTTGAGGCTAAGTTAACACTTACAATATTAAAGAAAATCGATTAAAATTTAAAATGAAATTCATTTATTGTGTTTAATGGGCAAAATTAATGCTAAAATCTACCAGAATTCATTTTGTCATTTTCTTTAATGGCACACTAAGGGATTGGTGTGTTAGCAATAGGTTGTTTGCACAGTTCATGTTATCGGTTCGTGCTTCTGTCCTCTGTGTCTGCAAACCATTGTCAGTATTGAGTTTCCGTGTCATTGTCAGTCGGGTTGTGCGTTGCGTTTTTTATTTTTTTTGAAGAGTCGGGAAATTTTTTAAAAACAATTTTTCTTTTGTTGGCTTTGCAAGCACTTTGACAAAGCTTTGGCCCCGAAAGCATTCGTGATGTTTGCAAATGCGTGGCCTAATCTTCATCTTCTTCTGTTTCGTCTGTTATTATTGCGTTTAATATTTTATATTCTTCTTTTCTCAATTTCATTACGGCTAACCTTGTCTGCCTTACCAAACCTATATTTTCCAACCCACCCGTTTCTTTTATTCTTTGTAACGAAACAGGATGCTCAAAACTTTCAACTGGCTCAAAGGTTACCGAAACCCAGCGGGTATCGTTTGTGGTTTTATCCTGATGTGCTTCTTCAATTACTTTCATTTTCCCCATAATGCAATTACCTTCCTGGCTGTGGTAAAACAATACTTCATCACCCAGTTTCATTTCTTTTAAATTATTTCTTGCCTGTGCATTGCGAACGGAGTAAATTTCAAATTTTCCATTGCGTAATACATCCTGCCAGCTATAGCGAAATGGTGCAAACTTGACTAACCAGTAATTCATACTTATTATTTTAAACCATATAACTCCAGATAGTTATCACTCTTGCCCAATGCCCTCAGATTGGCTTTTTGCGCTGCCGATAATTTGGGATACCGCCTGGCATACCAGTGCTCTACCTCCTGCACATCTTCGGCATTGAGACCATAAGCCTCATACACCAGTTTATCTATCTCTATTTGCTCATGGCTGGCATAGTCGTAACGGGGATTGGATTTTTGATTTTGAATAATGAAATTTACATTATTAATTATTAATTTTTCATTTGATTTCAACACAAAAATCACATCATCATTATCATCTGTTTGAGAATTGACAGTATGATTAATAAAAGAAATAAACTGAAAACGCCAAAATCTTGAAGCTAATATGCCTAGATTATTTTCTCTTGAATTAATCATCACATAAATATCATTGCATCCAGAATCATACACAGTATCAGTTGCGATTCTATAAGTAGGACTATAAATACCAACCCTTGAGCAATCAATAGCTTTAGTAAAATAGCTTTCAGAATTTTGAAATCTTGAGCACAACTTATTGTTACCACCTTCCTTACCTTCCAATTTGTTTCTCTCAGCCGTAGTTAAAGATTTCATTCTCCTAATCGCCCACTCACTCCAATCAATAAAGTAATTAGTAGGTACAAAATAATTCGGCATCCAACCCCCTTCTGCATCGCTTTCTCCTCCTTTATCATAAGGAATGATATACCTTCCACCAAAATACCGTTCACTTTTTACATCATCCTTACTTATTCCTTTGTCTATAACCGATAATCTTAGCGAATCATTATTTCGTATTTTCTCCAAATCTTCATCGGTCAATAAAAATTCTTCATAATCCCGAATGCTTCTGTAATTACCCCTTGCTTCGGGGTTTTGAAATAAATAGGCATTGTTGTCGCCAGTTTGCAAACCCACTTTTACATCAGCAATATCTCCCAGTTTAACTACTTCTATTTCTTTTCCATTCATCGGTATTTTTCGTACCTGCACTCGCTTGCCACCAATTTCTTTCAATTCCTTTTTCAAGTCTTTGCCGCTGTCATTCATCAAAGCAAACAGCTTGGGGCTTGCCACAAAAAACGGCAGGTTACTATTGGTTTTTATCAGGGCTTGCGGGTAGTAATAAATGGCGTATTCTTCATTGCTGATGCCCTTGCGGCTGTTACTAAAATCTACACCCTTGGTCAGGTTCAGCACTTCGGTAAAATGCTCGTAGTTGTCGTGTATGCTGATGTTGGTGAGGTCTGCCATCAGGCAAATATGTTTTTCGTCCGGTTCTCTTTGGGTGTTGCGTTCAGCCACCATGATTACCGTATTCACCGTAGCCCGGAAAGTGTCGGGATGCATGCGGAGCATTTTGTGCACATAGTTTTGCATCAGGTGCCTGCGCAGTTTCAGATGACTTTTAATCGTCATAAAGGTATCGCTGGCAATAAATGCCAATACGCCACCATGTTTCAAAGGTGTGATCTTTGGTGTTCCATCTGTGCTCCTCTGTAAAAACCGGGCAATGAAAGCTCCGTAAGGATCTTTGCTTTCAATGTCTAATGCATTGCGTACCTCATCCGTTATTTTAGTACCGCCATAAGGTGGATTGCCAATAATGCAATCAAAGCCACCTGCTTCTTTCAGTTCCGGATAAAAGAAATCCATATTGAAAAACGGTGCAGCCAGTGTGCCATGTGTAAACCATTTGCGTATTAATTCCTTATTTTGTCCGGGTATGCGTTTGCCTGTTACCTGGTAAGAGAAAGAAGGAAAGGCTACATCCAAAACCTCTACAATTTCATCTGCAATAGTTTGCCTTTCTTTTGGCGTAATATCTGGCTGATAATAACGGTTCCGGGCTTCCACCAATTTTGTTATGGCTGCATTGCTATGCATATCAGTCTGTATATTTCTCAGGCTGTCGGCACAGATAATCTTGGTTTCTATATTCGGCATGGGTGTAATGCCTTTTGCTGTTTTCTGGTCTATCAATAAGGAGATAAAAAAACGCAGTTTGGTAATTTGTACAGCCAATGGTTGAATGTCTATGCCATAAATACTATCGCGGATGATGCCCAGTTTGCGTCCGTAATCATCTAAGTGAGAAGTGAGCACTTTTTTAAAATCGGCCCTTTGTGCCTGGTCCACATTTTTCAGTTTCAGTTCCACCCATTTTTCGTTGTGGGCATCCACCAGTTTTAATATATCTACCATGCGGTGCAACATTCCCATAGGGAAAGCACCTGAGCCACAAGCCGGGTCAAGCACCTTGAATTGGTCTAAAGCATGTACTACCGCTTTTTCAAAATCGGAGTCAGCACTGTTTAGCTTATTGTAATAAACCAAATCATTTACTTTGGTTTTTACGTCTTTTATTGAAGTGTATTTATCAATGATAAATTTGGACAAATACAAATACAGGCTATCGTTCACCATTTCTAAAATCACTTTTCTTGGTGTGTAATAGCTGCCTGTTTGCTTGCGGATGCTTTTGATGGTGCTTTCTTCCAGATTGGGATCCAACTCAGCCAACAGGTTTTCAAAAACCAAACCCAGCATTTCCGGGTCAAGGGCTATGTCTTCTTCAAAGGGTGTATTCTCATCCAGCGTAAATTTGTATGACTTCAAAATACCATTCAGCCCTTTGTGTTCCACTTTTTCAATTGAGGCGGTGGCTCTTGCACCTCTGCCTCTTGTTACTTCTTTTTTTTCTTCTATGCCATAGAATAAGAAGTTAGGGACTTTGATAACGGTATCCTCAATGCTTTCTTTATCATTGTCTCCATCCACTATGTCAAAAATGCCACCATTCAGATAAGGGATATCGGTGAGCCATTCTTTTTTGAAATCTGGATGCCAATATTTTGTCCATCCAAAATCTTTGGAAGATTTTTTCTCCTTTTGATTGAGTGCATTAAAGAAAATATTTTGCAGTATACCCCTGTAATAGGAATTGCTTTTCAGAAACTTTTTATCATCCACATCATGAGTCAGATTGAACTTGCTTCCCTGCCAGTCGGTAAGTTCAAGCAATTCACTTTTGATAAGCCCCTTTTCTTTTACAAACCAGCAGAACAGCGTTCTTGAAAGCAGCCGAATCAAAAAGTTTTTTATATTTTCCTTTTCATCAAGATAGTCGGGTTTGAATTGAAGCTTAATATTCTGTGCCGCATAATAGAACCAGTCTTGCAAATCGGCATAAAACTGATTGTTCAATGCCTGGAGAGAGAATACCGATTGCCAATAGTTATAGAGTATTTGGAAGGAATCAATTTTATTTGTATCAATCGTTAAGCCAGACAGAATTTTTAAGTGAGCAGCATGTGGTTTCGTTATATTCACATCTTTAAGCATAGTTACCTTGCCCACTTGCTCACCTTCCCTCCATTCCTGTTTGTATTGGAGCCTTTCCGTATTGGCAAAAGCAAGGTGCTCGCCATATTTAAAAATCACTACTACAGGTGTATAATGAAATTCTCGGTTAAAAACTCTGGCAATTTCAGCCAACTGCGAACGGGTAGGCAGCAGTTCATGCTGTCTTGGCTTTAGAGTAACACCAAAAATCAACAAGCCATCATAATCGGCTTTTAAGTTTTTTACCTGTGCTAAGTTTTTAAAAGTTTCTGTGCCTTCAAAAATGGCATCGTTCACTATACCCAGGGCATACACATCATCTATGAGTTTATGTGCTTCGTTAGTAGCTTTAAATCTTTCGCCCAAAACATCAGCGGGAGAAGCCGGTTCATCAGCCAGGTAATCAACCGGCACTTTGAGTTCTTTAAAAAATGCTTTGAGTGCAGCAATAAAAGGTTCGGTGTTAAAAAGTTGGATACTATTCATTTTTATCTAATTCAAAGTTTATGCGGTCTTGTTCTATGAGTTGTTTCAGTTCTTCTTCTTTGGGCAAATAAAGCATATATTTACTAGCAAATAGGTTGTTTTTATCATTTAGTACGGAGTATTTTACAATGGTTTCATCTTTTTCAGAGCATAGCAAAATGCCGATAGTGGGATTGTCATCGGGGTTGCGTTTTAGGTCGTCATACATGCGCACATACATATCAATCTGCCCGATGTCTTGATGTGCCAGATTGCCTGTTTTGAGGTCAATCACTACAAAACATTTCAGTAGGTAATTATAAAATACGAGGTCAATAAAAAAATCGGAGGTATCGGTAACAATGTGTTGTTGTCGTGCTACAAAGGCAAAACCCTTTCCAAACTCAAGTAGAAATTTTTGAATATGGTCAATGATAGCCGTTTCTAGGGCAAATTCTGAATTTTTCGTATCTGGAGATAACCCCAAAAATTCAAATATGTAAGGGTCTTTTATAAGGTTTTGTATGGATGGTTTTTCCTGAGTGGGTAAGTGTGTTACTACGCGCTCGAAAGCTAGTGTATTAATTTGCCTTTGTAGTTCACGGCTATTCCAATTAGATGATATTGCTTCGGTTAAATAATAGTTTCTTTTTTCTTCAGTATCAAGCCTAGAAAGCAGTCGATAATGGGTCCAACTTAATTCGGTACGCAATGCGTTCCAAATTGGGAAAGCCTGATAAAATGCTCTCATATTATTAAGGTTTCGCTCATCAAACCCTTTACCAAATTCTAATGTTAGTTGATTGGCAAGATTTTTTAAGACCGCTTTGCCATAGCTTGCTTTTGATTTACCTTTTTGTTCATCTTCAACAATTATTTTACCTATTTTCCAATAGGTCTCAAGAAGTGCAGTATTAGCCATTCTAAAAACTTTTTTGGCGGGAAAGGATAATAATTTCCTTAATGTTTTGGTAGATGATTTTATTCTGAATTTCCATATCAGCTAATAATAAACCAAGTGATTAAATCAAAATTGTCTTTGTTGAATTTTTGCGAAGTTGAACCTTCATCTTTTAGTTTCTGAATGGTCGTTTTACTCCCTGTTTTCAGTTTGTTCAACATATCCAGTGAAGCCTTTCCCATTTTTTGTTTTACCGTTCCATCTTCCTGAACCTCTTCTTCTGTTGCCTGACTTTTTAACCAAGCAGACAAAGCAGCAGATAAATGCTCAATGGATTTTGGTTCGCCTTGGTCAATGGCTTTTGGAACAAAGCGAATTTCGTCTTTGTGCTTTGCCAAAGCGTCTAATACTTCTTTTTGGTTTAAAAATACTGATTTGCCCGAATGATCAATATAAATGAGTTCGTGGCCTTTGTATTCAAAATTATTGGCTTTGGCAGGTTTGCTTGGATAACCCAATAATGCAATCATTCCTTCTTGTGGGCAAACTTCCTGTATAGCTTTAAAACCAGTGTAAATTCCGTTGGGAAGCGATTTATAAAACTCTTCGTTCTTCCTTAATTCTTCCAATAACTCCTGACGAAATGTTTCCAAAGAAAAGTCATCAAAGCCCAATGATTTTTCAGTGTCTATTTCATCCCACGATGATTGCATTTGTTCCAACATCCTTGCTTTTTGTTTTTGCTCCAGATTTTCGTCTTCCGCCATTTCTTTAAATGTGTCGGAGAAATCGAGATTTACTTCTGCACCTGCTAATCTCATTGTAGCCATACGCTGTTCAATTCTGCCTTGCAAATTCAAGTATGAATTGATATTGTTTGAAGGCCAGAAATTAATACCAAATATTTTTGTGTTTGGCGAGCCCAAACGGTCAATACGACCCATTCGTTGAATAACCCGAACCGGATTCCAGTGTATATCGTAATTGATTACCAAATCACAATCCTGCAAGTTTTGTCCCTCACTCAAAGCATCAGTTGCAATCAGAATGTCAATTGGGTTTAGCAGTTTTTCATAAGTCCTTTTGTCGTTCTCTGCAATCCAATGTTGCCACTCATCAAACTGTTGATTCAAAGAAATTTCTTTGCTTGACGGTTCAAATTGCCATTCCTTTTCTTTGAATAATTTGGTAAAAGGAGCAAAGCGTTCTAAAATTGGTTCGAAGCGTTTAGTTTCTCCTTCTTCATTCCAAACCATTGACGTGTCGCCACTAATAGCAGCCACTTTGTCAAAACCTCTTGCAATTAATTGTTCAAAAAGATAAAAAGCGGTGTCTTTATAAACGGTAAAAATCAAAACTTTGGCATTGCCTCCGTTTTCCCCTGCTTGTCTTTTCTTTACAATTCGGTTTATTAAGGCTTCCAATTTATCGTCTTCGCTGTTGTGGTTCGCGGGTTTTTTAATTTCTTTGTCAATCTTATGTGCAAACTGGTCCAGATTTGATTGTAATGACAGCAAGGCTTTAATGTCTGCGTTTAAATCCTTTTTGTAGTTTTCAATATTTCCAGAACTGTCAATGTCAACTAATCGAGTTTTTCGTTTTTTGCCCAAGGTAAAATCTTCAATTTGTGCTAAGATTTCATCATCATCAAATAGGGAAGGTTGGGCTTCATTCCAACCTGTTTCCTTTTTTGTTTCTTGATATTGTTTGATTCTGTCTAGTGCATTTTGATGATGAGCTAAAATCTTCTCAACCGTTGATTGAAAAGAGAACCAAGAAGATTCAAGCCGTTTTACCATCAAAATATACATCATCTTTACCAAGAAATGGTCACGCTGTTTTTCATCGTGTAAAACATCTGCATCTTCAAATTCCTCAATGTAAAATGATGGTTGATAGCCTGAAAGCATTGGTGGGAAATGGTCGAACAGTTCTTCAAAGCTTTCAAAGTTTCCTATTTGTTTGGGTGTTACAAAAATATTTTCAGGCTTTGATTTCTTAGGAAACTCCAAACCGTCTTGATGCCCTTCAATCATTTTACGAGTTCGGGCAACTGTTAAAGAATCTGTTAATTTGAAAAAGTTTGGTGGCAATTTTTTAATGAACTCACCAATTTTTGGTTCTGGTTCTTGTGTCCATTCATTGAACGCTTTTTGTGCTGCTCTGAAAGTGTAATCAATGTTTTTGATATCCAATGATTCTTCAAAACCTTTTGCATTGCCACCAACAATCAATTTGAATTGATTTCGAATATCCATCAACGAATTGTTGATTGGAGTTGCTGAAAGCATCAGCACTTTTATTTCTCCTTTTGATTTAGAAAGTATTTCATCAATCAAATATTTATATCGGTTAGATTTATTGTTTCTAAGATTATGGCTTTCATCAATTACCAGAATTTTTGGTTTATCGTCTAGCATTTGTTGAATGGTAAAGCTATCTCTTCGTGTATAGGAATCCCACCTATTTTCTACTAAATCAGTATGAAACCTAATTTTATATTCAAAATTATCCTTTTCAAATTTGTTTCCTACCTCTAAAAACTTGTTCCAATTATTTTCTAGTTTTTTAGGGCATAACAAAATTGACTTATATCCTTTCATTTCAAAGAACTTCAATACTGCTAAGGCTGTCCATGTTTTACCCAAACCCACGGCATCTGCTAAAATAGCTCCGTTATGTTTTTGAAGCATTTTAATCAAACTCAAAACACCTTTTTGTTGAAATTCATAAAGTGAATTATAAATAACTGTGTTTTCAAGTCGTCCTATTTGACGGTTAAACTCAGGATTGTCTTTTTCAAGCAGGAGTTCGTCACCAAACAATTCAAAAAGAACTTTGAAATAAAGTTGCTTGGGTGAATACTCTGTGAAAATCTTTTTGATTTCGTCAATCAGATATTTCTTGAATGGAATACGATTTACACCACCGTTGCCGTCAACAACGGTTTTGTAGTCGTGGGCTTGTGGTCTTGACCACAAGCTGTCGAACCATTTTATTAACTCATTGTATTGCGGGTCTGAACCAAAACTGCCAATATTTAATTCAACATTATTGGTTGTCTTTAAACCAACACCTGCCTCTGTCAGGTTTGAACTTCCTGATATATAATAATCCTTTTGTGGGTCTTTGTCGTTGTGCTTGTATAAATAGGCTTTTGCGTGACAAAAGTTAGGTTCAAGTGTCTTTGCTTTTACTTTGTCAAGTTCCAGAAATGCAACTGCTTCTTGTGCAACCTTGCTTAGTTTTAAAGATGCGTCAATGTTTATTTCTTCATTGAGTAAGTCTAGTGCTCTATCTTTGTCTGTGTCGAAGTTTACTATATCGCCAAGTATGAATTTGTATTCATCAATCTTGTCCCTTGTTTCTTTTGATAAATAAGCCAAAACCCCAACTGTAAAATATCCTGTTACAATTGAAAGTTTTCCTGTCTGTGTATATTTTGAAATCCACTCGTGGACTTTAAGATTTTCGTTCTCGTTGTCTAAAATCATATGGCTAATTTATTCATTTGACTCGTCCTAAAAAAAGTTGACAGGTTAATAGATAAATCCTGCTATTAGTTTACAGTTACTTTTTAGTCCTGACATTGGATTACAAATGTAGTTTTTTTTCTGATAATAATTCTTCCATAATTTTTCTGTTTTTAGTG
>LNFQ01000025.1 GCA_001567165.1 Bacteroidetes bacterium OLB11 | reverse complement strand
GAGACACCTTAGCTTTATTGATTAATTTTATTTTTTCTCAACCTTAATTTACAATTGCTCAAAATTGCAAAATAAAGAAGCCTACGAAGGCAATAAACTTTATGCTAGTGGGCAGTTTAAAGAAGCAGAATCGAAATATCAATCTTCTTTGAAAAATCAACAAAATAAAGAGATACAATATAACTTAGGGAATGCTTTATATCAACAAAAAAAAATGGGATGAAGCTAATAAACAAATTTACCTCTGTGGCAAACGTAGCAAAGGATAAACATTTAAAATCAATTGCAAATCATAATATAGGAAACGCTTTTCTCGAACAAAAAAAAATGGGATGAAGCTATTCAATATTTCAAGCAATCTTTAAAACAAAATCCTCATTCTTTTGAAACAAAATATAATCTTGCTTATGCTCAAAAAATGAAACAAAATCAACAAAACCAAAACAAAGACAAAAACAATCAGGATAAGCAAAATCAGCAAAATCAGGATAAAAAAGAGAACCAAGATAAAAACGAAAATCAAGATAAAGAAGATAAAGGGCAACAACCACAAAATCAACAACCTCAAGAATCACAAAAAAACAATCGTCCTCAACCCCAACCCAGTAAACTAACAAAAGATCAAGCAGAACAATTGCTCAATGCTTTGAATCAAGAAGAGAAAAAACTGAAAGAGAAAAAGGAAAAAGAAAAAGGACAGCCAGTCCGTTTAGAAAAGGATTGGTAAAATAATTTTTGAAAAGTCGAACAATCACTAACTCAACTTTTCAATATACTCATCATACTTTTGAAAAATAATTTCATTCGCACATTCAGTCGTTGCTTTGTGGCGACTATAATGCCCCATTTGAATTCGTTCTCTAGGGCTAAGCATTGTCATTTTAATAAATGCCTTCTCGAGCGAATTGACATCTTTAATATTCACTAAATATCCATTTTTATTTTCTTCCACCGTTTCTTTACAGCCCACATTATTAGTCGTAATAATCGGAAGCCCTTTGCTCAATCCCTCAATTAAAATACGAGGTACTCCTTCTCGATAATAAGAAGGCAACACCAAAACATCCACTCTATCTAAGGTTTCAGACATATTATCTGTGCCGCCCCAAAACGAAACAACTTGATCTTTTTCCGCATTCAAAATTTTTTCCTGATCGATGTTTCCTGGAAAAAATGAAGTGGAACCAATAATGGCAAATTGAACTTGATCTTGAAATTTTGCTTTCACTCTTCTTGCTGCATCTATATATTCATAGATCCCTTTTTCGACGAGCATACGAGCTGCAAAGGCAAAGACAATGGTGTTTTTATTTTCATCATATTGCTTTGGATAAAATCGCTGTAAGTCAATGCCAGAGCCTTTTACAACTAAAGTTTTTTCAATAGAATTGATAATTTTTTTTTCTAAAAAAAAGGAACGATCATCTGTATTTTGAAAAAAAGTAATCGGTGATTTTCTAAAAGCAAAACGATATAAACTCACTACAATTTTTTGGATAAACGATGATTGATTTGGATTAAAAACGGTCCCTAATCCGTTGATGGTAGCAATACTTTTTGTCTTTGAAAATTGAGCTGCGATCGAAGCATAAATAGTTACTTTGGGTGTGTAAAGCAAGGCAAAATCAATATGATGTTTTTTAAAAAGAGTATAATATTCAAAAGTCAATTTTAAATCTTGAAATGGGTTCAACCCTTTTAAATTCATATTTTCAAGAGGGAAACATTCGCAACCGAGTGCCTGTAGTTGAGGAATATATTCATCAAATTTTGTGAAAACACTTACCTTATATCCTTTCTGAATGAAATAGGAAATCAGGTCTTTTCTAAAATTATAAGTTCCCCATCCTATGTTTTGGATAATTGCGATGTGTTTCATTTTATTTATTTTTATTGAGCCACTCTACAAATTTTTCAACCCCTTCTTTTAAGGATGTTTGAGGATTAAAATTTAATTTTTCTTTTGCTTTCGTAATATCCGAAAAAGTAATAGGCACATCGCCGGGCTGTTCGGGCATTTGATGAATAATCGCTTTTTTGGAAAGTGTATTCTCAATTGTTGAAATCATTTCGTTTAGCGTAACCGTTTGACTGTTTCCTAAATTAAACACTTCAAACATTTTTTCATCATAAGTGCAAGCACCAATAATTCCAGATACGATATCATCTACATAGGTATAATCTCTGCGAGTGCTACCATCGCCAAACATATTGATAGGTTCTCCATTCATGATTTTTTTTGTAAACAAATGGATTGCTAAATCTGGACGTTGACGAGGTCCAAACACAGTAAAGAAGCGTAATGCCACAAAACGAATATTATATAAATGACTATAAACATGGCCTAATAATTCGCCACTAATTTTTGTGCTTGCATAAGGGCTAATGGGATTCAAAACATAATCGCTTTCTTTCCAAGGTACATGAGGATTTACACCATACACACTACTCGAAGATGCAAATACAAAATGATTTATCTTTTTAATTTTTGCAAACTCCAATAAGTTTTGTGTACCAGCTACATTGACTGATTGGTATTCCAATGGGTTTTCAATAGAAGGCCTTACACCTGCTTTTGCAGCCAAATGCACGATCATATCGTATGATTCGTTACAGTGGGTTTGTAACTGATCCATCTCTCTAATATCCATTTCCTGAAATTTGAAATTTGTATTTTGGACAAGAGATTGAATGTTTTTCAGCTTAATTTCTTTTGAGTAAAAGGGGTCAAAATTATCAATGACCGTTACTTTATTTCCAAGTTCTAAAAGAGCATTTGCCAAATGACTTCCGATAAAGCCTGCTCCTCCAGTTAGTAAAATATGTTTATTGCTTAACATCAGCGATTAAAATAATCGGCAAATATAATGAAGATTACACATTTGAGGTATTACAACTTTTTATTAAAAAGAATTGCTAATCATTTTTTCATAAAAGCCAAAAAATATGGAGGAGATTTACACAAAAAAAACTGTGATTTTTGACCGAAAAATTTTAACTATAAAGTTACGATTTTAATATGAATAATTTAAAAAATAATTTGTTTTTGAAAACTTTTTTTGTCATATATCATGCAAAGACAAGTTCAAAAAATATCTTTATTACAAAAGCTTTCACCACAGCAAATTCAATTAATTAGATTGTTGGAATATCCCGCTGCTACATTAGAAGATAGAATTAAAGAGGAGATTGAAGATAATCCTGCATTAGAAATGGGGAAAGAATCGCCAGATGAGCAACCTTTAAATGAAAAAACAAATGAAGAACTGAAAGATGATTTTTCGCAAGAAGAAAATGAAGATTATATCAATGAAGATGGCAACGATGAGTTTGACAATTTAGACATTTCAGAATATGTAAAAGAAGGAGATGATGAAATGCCCGACTACAGCGACCCTCAAGATTATTACCATGCAGAGGAAGGAGAAAAGTTGCAGTTTCAACATAAACAAGAAACGAGCTTTTTTGATGTCTTAATGAATCAAGCCAATATGTTGAACCTAAAGGAAAAAAAGGAAAGACAAATTATTGATTTTATTATTGGAAGCATTGATGATGATGGATATCTTAGGCGAGATCTTGATGCCTTGAAAGATGATTTATATTTTAAATTGAATATAAATGTCAACATTAATGAGATTAAAATTATTTTAAATAAAATTCAAGAATTTGATCCACCGGGTGTTGCTGCTAGAGATTTACAAGAGTGTTTATTAATTCAACTCAAAAAAAGAGATGCAAAAAATTTAGATAACGCATCGCACGAACTGGATCAATTGGCCATAAAAGTTTTAGAGAAATACTTTAATGAATTTACTAAAAAACATTTTTCCAAAATTCAAAAAGGACTTTCGCTTTCCGATGAAAAATTGAAAGAAATTATCGATGTGATTGTCAAACTAAATCCTAAACCGGGAGCTATCTTTTCACACTCCGGTCAGATGGAACAATATATTATTCCTGATTTTTATGTATATAATGATAGTGGCGTTTTAAACATCGTTTTAAATCAAAAAAATGCACCGGAATTAAGAGTTAACAGCTATTATAGAGAAATGTTTAAAGACTTTAATAAAGGCACGAAAAATGATAAAAACCACAAAGAAACAGTCATGTTCGTCAAGCAAAAAATAGACTCTGCCAAATGGTTTATTGATGCCATTAAGCAGCGACAAAAAACACTTGAAGAAACCATGACACGGATAGTGCAATTTCAAGAATCTTTCTTTCTCACTGGAGATGAATCTAATTTAAAACCGATGGTCCTTAGAGATATTGCAGAGCGTGTAGCTTTAGATATATCAACGGTTTCGCGTGTTGTGAATAGCAAATATGTTCAAACTGAATTTGGCACTTTTTCACTAAAACATTTTTTCTCTGAATCAATTACGACAGATAGTGGTGATGAGGTTTCGACAAGAGAAGTGAAAAAAATATTAAGTGATATCATCAATGATGAAAATAAAAAATCGCCTTATGCTGATGAAAAATTGATGGAACTGCTAAAAGAAAAAGGCTATAATATTGCCCGAAGAACTGTAACAAAATATCGTGAGCAGTTGAATATCCCAGTTGCAAGAATGAGAAAAGAAGTGTAACTCTGTTGAATTGTTTTTAGAATATTTTCTTTTAGAAATAAAATCCAAGATATAAAAACGCGTCAGTTCCTTTTCCTGTTTTGGAAGAAATTAAAGGAAGTAAGTTATTAGATGCAAGTCCTAGTTTCACAGCACCTAAACGAAGCCCCAATTGAGCTCCTCCTTGAAACTGATTTACCCCCCCTACGGTTAAATTAATACCTGCATTCACCATATTAGCATAATTATAAGCATAGCCCATATTGATGGTTGGAGATATAGTGGAGGATAAATAATTTCGGAACCCTTGCACATAAGTTAATGAAATATTATGTTCATAATAATCGATTTTCTTTTTTTGTTTTTTTGTGAATGCCATAAAGACCACTCAATATAAATCTTGTTGGAAGTGGCTGTTTGTAACTGTTATATGTTTTGGTTGGTTGTAATAAACTGTCAATATTTGCCATGTTGATTGGGTCGCCATTTTCATTTAATTCAATGCCATCATATCGATATGTTTCATTACTTGAATAATTGATCTGATTTCTATTAAAATGAATATTTCCAATATCAGCAAGGGCTACATGGAGTTGGAGATTTTTAAAATACTCAATACCGACCCCTAAATCCATTCCTAATCCTTTACCTGAACTTTTCATGCTATTCAGATTGACATTATCTAAAAATCCTTGAATATCTGGCGTGTCAATAGCTGAAGACATATTGACTGCTAAATCACTTGACAAATCAATAAATCTTCCATCGGGAGCAGTGTATAAATTGATATTTGAATTGGGCATGTAAATACTTGTCATTCCTTGCAAGTAGCGTAGTCGAATTGCAGGTTTTATCACTATCGAAGCTTTTGCACTATCTTTTAAATTCAATTGAAATTGAGAAGAAGCGGCTATAAAATATTCATTATAAAATAAAAAATTAAGAGCAGGGGCAAGATTCACTGTTTGATCTTCAAACTGTTTATTGCCTTTATAAAGCAATGAGAAAAGGTTTTTATTGAGTGTAAAATTCAGGTCTAATTTTTCCCTCATTCCCAATCCAAAATTCAGAAATGGTTCTTTATTTTTTTTATTCACACGAAAAAAAAACATTGAGGATAGGAACATCTGCACCCACCCAAATATTTCCTTTTTTAGGTATCTTGTAGATGACTTTATCAATGTATTCATTTGACAGTTTTTCTTGACGATTAAGCTCGCTCAAATCGAATGAAGACACCATATTATTTCCAAATCCTACATAAAAAGGGAATAAAAAAACTTCACCGGTTTTGATATCATCTCCTAGCAAAGAAGGCAACTGTGATGAGCCTAAATTGTGTAGATGTTGATTGTTGATAAGGGCAAAATTATTTTGTCCAAAAGTTGATATTGAAAAGAAGAAATAACTTATAATAAGGAAACAAATTTTTCTCATAAAGATTTAAAGATTATTTAGGTTAAAACTTAAATGAAGGTCGCCTGTGATTTGCAATTTGAGGTATGAATTGTCATTGATAATGGCATAAGGAGGAGGAGTAGAGTAAGTGTTGATATTATGAAATAAAACAGCCCTATCCGCTTTTTTAATTTTATCTATCCGTTGTGCGCTCACTAAAAAGCTAGATTTTTTACTAACCACATTGACAGGATTTCCATTTACATCTGTGCTACAAGCATCAATATCAAAAGCAGGACTCATCAAAGAATCGATAATATGGTTAGTATTTTTTTCTAAGAAATAAATTTGAATTCCAAAGTGAATAGGCAGCCCATTATCAATAAACAAATGGACATTTCCATAGTTTGAGGTGTCAGAAGGAGTGTCTTCATTTGAAAAATCAATACTAACGGTATCGATACTTGTTGTCTTTTTATTACTATAAAGCTCGACGGTTTTGATATCAATAATTTTCACTTCAATATTGACGCTTAAAGGCTGTGCTAAAAAAGTAATATTGTTAGCTCCAGGAGATTTAAAATTTTCTAAGAAAACATAAACCGTATCCATCATAAAATTGTTATAGGTGGTGATGTCAAAAAAATAATAATCATTTGGTTTTATATCTCGATTGATAGGATGTTGATAAATGATATTACTAGAATCGTTGGTATCATTGGTTCTTCTAAATGTAAATTGAGTGCCAGAGGATATTTCAATCGGGAACAAATTACTAAAAGAAAGGGAGATTTCTAACGAGTCAAAATGCACTTTATGAATCCAGTCACTAAGTGGAATTTTATAAGGGCCCATTTTGCTAATATTTAATGGGGGAATATTCACATTCACTCCGCTTTGATATCCTAAATCTAAAGAAGGAATTTGAATGCTAGTTTTCGTTTTGCTTAAGGTTTTTAAAGTTTCAAAACTAACCTTTCCTTTAGCTATAGGAAGTAGCCAATCGGAATTCCAAGTCGGCAATTCACTTATTTTTGTTTTGTTGCAAGCTAAGAAACATAAAATCAAAATGGCTAAAATCAAAGGGTATTTGAATCGCATAGTATTGTTTGTGACTTTCATAACATAAAGTTTATTTCAGTAAATCAAATGTAGTTCAAATTTATTTAGAAGCAAATAAAAAGAAGGGATAAGCCTGAATGGATGAGGGTTCTCTATCCTATTTTTTCAAAATAATAATTCAATAATCATCACATGACAGTATAATCTTTTGAAAACGGGTTATATTGTTTTTTAATTTAACGTTTTAAAAAATTATTTCTAAAAACTAAAAAGTTAAATTTGTATAATGAGCATCAGTCAAAAATTTTATATTATTTGCCTTATCCTTACGAATTTGCATTTCAATCTTTTTGGGAAAGAAAAATACCCACTTCGTTATAATTTAAAATCACCCAACGAAATTATCACACTCCCAAAAGTATTGCATGAAGTGTCAGGATTGACGGTTATCGACAATCAAAATTTAGCTTGCATACAAGATGAAAACGGAATCATATTTACCTATAATCTTCAATTGAAAAAAATAACAAACGAGGCTTGGTTTGCCGAAGATGGCGACTACGAGGGCATCGCTTTAGTAGGAAACACGATGTATGTTTTGAGGAGTGATGGAATTTTATTTGAAGTAGAAAATTATTCAAGCCCACAACGAAAAACAAAACAATACTCAACACATATTTTGGCTGTGAATAACGAGGGCTTGTATTATGATAAAGAAAATAATCGACTGCTTATTGCAAGTAAAAGTAATGAGCGAAAAGGAGCACAATATAAAGATATGAGGGCTGTTTGGAGCTTTGATTTAAAAACAAAAAAAGTAGAGCCTAAACCAGCATTTACACTTAACGCAGTTAAAATAAATTCATTTGTAGCGAATGAGCCAACAACCTTAAACGCCTTTTCAAAAACGCAAAAATCCAAAATTAAATTTAGACCCTCAGCGATTGCCATTCATCCTTTTTCAAAAAAAGTTTTTATCCTCTCTGCTTTAGATTTTTCGCTATTTATTTTTGATAACAATGGCAATTTAGAACATGTCGAACACTTAGAGCCATCTCTTTTTCAGCAGGCAGAAGGAATCGCATTTCTGAACGATGGTACACTTTATATTAGCAATGAAGGGCAAGATAAACATCCAACTTTATTAAAATTTAATTACCTTCAATAATTCAAATTATAAAAAAAATGTCAGTATTCAAAAGTGGATTTGTAGGAATTTTCGGGAAACCAAATGCCGGAAAATCCACTTTACTAAATAGCATCCTCAATGAAAAACTCGCCATCGTATCGCCAAAAGCACAAACCACTCGCAATAAAATATTAGGCATTCTTACTGAAAAAAATTATCAAATTGTTTTCTCTGATACTCCCGGAATTTTGAAAAGCAATTACAAACTACATGACCGAATGTTGCAAGAAATAGAACAAGCCAAACAAGGCACCGATGTCATTTTGTATGTTGCAGATGTGAAAGATTCTGTTGAAGAAAATAAAGAGTTGATAAAACAATTTAAAATAAAAGCACCTATTATTTTAGCACTTAATAAATGTGATAAATCAAATAATCATCAAATAGAAATTTGCAAAAAGGAGTATGATTCTCTAAAACAAATTAAAGCAATTCTTCCTATTTCTGCCATTCATAAAAGTGGAATTGATGAGCTAAAACAAGCGATAGCAGAGCTTTTGCCTGAAATGCCCCCCTATTATGAAGAAGATACAATTACCGACAAGCCGATGCGATTTTTTGTTTCAGAATTGATTCGAGAAAAACTATTTTTTTTATTGAAAGAGGAACTACCATATCATGCAGCTGTCATGGTGAGGCAATATGAAGAAAAAGAAAATCTAACAAAAATTCAAGCCGATATTATCGTTAGTAGAGAAACACAAAAGGGAATCATCATTGGCAAAGGAGGTTCCATGATTAAAGAAATTGGGCAATCAGCTCGATTGGATATTGAAAAATTTATTGAGAAAAAAGTCTTTTTAGAACTCTTTGTAAAAGTGCGAAAAGACTGGCGAAATAATGATTTGTATCTTAAGGAATACGGCTATTAAAAAGATCTATTCATTATGAAATCGACGGTCAATCATCCATTATTGAATAGCAAAAATGTAACGCTCGACTTATTGCGATTAGACCAAATACATCCTCTCATTTCAGGAAACAAATGGTATAAATTAAAATATAATATTGATGATGCTTTGGCCAAAAATAAAAACACATTGCTTTCTTTTGGAGGTGCCTACTCCAATCATTTGCATGCTCTTGCTTACATGGGCAAAATGCTTTCATTAAAAACTATTGGTATCGTCAGAGGGGAATGCGTGAAAAATGACACCTTGAACGACTGTGAAGCTTGGGGAATGAAACTCATTTTTATCAGTAGAGAAGAGTACAAAAACAAATCAAATATTGATTTTTTAAGAAAAATAATAACGTCATTTTCTGATGCCTATATCATTCCTGAAGGTGGAGCAAATCAATGGGGTTTTTTAGGATGCAAGGAAATTCTTTCACAAACAGATAAAGCAGAATATGATGTGTTTTGTTGCTCGGTCGGTACAAGTATTACGTTTGCAGGAATTATTGACAGTCTGCCTTCTAGCAAAATAGCTTATGGATTTTGTGCAATGAAAAATGGAGAATATCTGCAAAATACTATAAAAGAATATACACCTAATTCAAACTATCAATTAATCACTCAATACCATTTTGGCGGGTTTGCAAAACAAAATCAACAACTACTAACATTTATGAAATCATTTCAATCAGTAAATAATATTGAGCTCGACTTTGTGTATGATGCCAAAATGTTGTTCGGAATTTTTGATTTAATCAAGACTACAAATCTCTTTGAAAACAAAAAAATTTTTAGCTATTCACACAGGTGGGCTACAAGGAAATAGAAGCTTAAAAAATAACTAAACTCATTAATTTAAAAAAGACTAAAAAAATATCATCTATCTTCGCAAACGCAAAATTGATTATGAATAAACTCACGAAACTCTTTTATGTTTTTTTACTAATAATAAATACATCTATCATCAATGCTCAAGCACCTCAATTGCCAGCAATGAGCATCGTCACTGAAAAAGCAACAAATAAAATCAGCTGGACCAATCAATATGATGGTGTGAAAATTATTGCCGTTCAACGTTCTTCTGATAGTGTTCAAAACTTTATGACGATTGGTTCGTTTCCTTCTCCAACTAAAGGTGAAATGAGCTATACCGACATCAGACCCATTCCGGGGAAAAATCATTATCGTGTATTAGTTGTTTTCGCTGGCGATGTGGAATGGTATTCTAATACCTATAAAGTTATTTTAGATTCTGCATTAATAGCAAATTCTATTTTAAACTCCATTGAAAGTGGTAGTACCAATAGCATAACAAACTCACCCAATACTGGTAATAATAAACCCGCCGTTACAGATTTTTATTACACTCCTTCCAGTCGAGTATTTACCAACCCATATACAGGGCATATCAATATTCAAATTAATGATGCAACTCAAAAACGATATCAATTAAAATTTTACACACCAGACAATAAAGAAGTATTGCGAATTTCAAGAATTTCAAAAACCTCCCTCATCTTAGATAAAAATAATTTTAACGCAAAAGGAGTTTATTCTTTTAAATTATTTGAAAGTGAAAAATTAGTAGAGTCAGGGTATATCACGATTTATTAGACAATTTCGCAATAGTCCAAATCGTAAAAGTTGATAATCTCACCGGCATAATCTTGAGTGAAATATATCTTAGGTGCGTATTTCCCAAAAACAGGATATTTTACATTATTAGAATCCCCCCCTTTTGACTTAAAATTATAACCTACCAAAAATAAATTAGGTTCATTTTTCATCCTAATTTTATAGATTCTTCGATGGGTGGCCGTTTTCAACCAATTTAAGATAGGCTCAATTTCAAAATCTTGATTATTTTGAAGTTTTACTTTATAAACATCCTCTCCCTTTTCATAATGATCCGTAAATATCAAATTGAAATTATGTACATAGCAAGCTAGACAGTAATCTCCTTTGATAACAGCCGGTGTTTCCATATCGCCTATTATTTCAACATCTAACCCTAATTTTTCCCAAAACTTTGCTAATCGATGATTTCTTTTTGTTATCGTTTCTTTGAGCTCTTTACTCATTTTACGTTTCATTGTGGTGCGTTCCATATTCATTTTTTCCTTTTATATATTTTCTATAAATAAAATTTAATGTTCTACAAATTCATTATTGTATTAACAAACAATATATTACACA
>LNFQ01000024.1 GCA_001567165.1 Bacteroidetes bacterium OLB11 | reverse complement strand
TTTTTTTTATTTTAAAAAATCTAAAGAAAATCGAAGTTTTAAAGATAGACAAATCTAGCAAAAATTCATGTCTTATCTTTCCAATTCCACCAAAGTAACTTGGAGTCATCTTGCTTTTCTTTTGGTGTTTCGGCAAAATACACTGCACATCTAAACACATAAAGTAAGCATCGATCTTGTGTGCATTTTGCAAACTGGTTTGATTTTGAATATAAATCTTCGGGGTTTTTTCCTATTAGATCTTCAATTTTATTGATTCCAATATTGTACAAGTCTAATGCAATTGATTTTCCTACTCCGGGTATTTGCATTAGTTCTTTCAGTGTTTCCTGTTGCATATTCATGGATTAGTTCTATCGTTCATCAAAATCAACAAAGACTCGTTCGCTTGTTGGATGCGATTGACAAGTCAATACAAATCCCTTTTCCAGTTCATCGGGTTCTAGTGCATAGTTCACTTCCATTTCAACGGTTCCTTCTACAATTTTGGCTTTGCAAGTGCTACAAACGCCTCCTTTACAAGCGTAAGGCAAATCGGCTCCATGCTTCAATGCTGCATCTAAAATTTTATCCCCTCCATAGGCTAGCGGAAATTCGATTGTTCTATCATCCACTTTAATTGTAATGATACTCACTTTATCTTTATCTTCCTTATGTTGCTCTTCGTAAGTATTTTTGTTTTTCCCTTTTGTATCAGTATTAAATAACTCATAATGTACTGTTGTTTGATCAACATCTTGTTTGTCTAAATACAATTTCACTGACCATATCATTTCTTCAGGACCACATAAAAAGAATTGGTTAAAGGATTTTATATCTATGGCTTTATCGAATAGTTGTCCACACTTTTCTTCATTGATTCTGCCATTATTTATATCCGATTCCATTTGCTCTCTACTCAAGACATGAATTAATTGAAACCTTGATTGGTATTTGTTTTTAGTGGCTTCCAATTCTTCTCGAAACATGATTGATTGGACGTTTTTATTTCCATAAATTAATGTAAAAGTACTATTGGGTTCTTTTAATAAAATTGTTTTAAGAAGGCTCATAATAGGAGTAATCCCACTACCTGCTGCAAAAGCTAAATATTTTTTTGCATTTTGAGAATCTATTTGTGTTGTAAAAGCTCCCAATGGTGTCATCACTTCAATTTCATCACCTACTTTCATTTCTTGATTAGCATAGGTTGAAAAAATACCCCCTTTGACTTGTTTAATGGCAACGCATAATTTATTTTCATGAGGGCTACAACAAATCGAATATGAGCGTCTTACTTCTTCTCCTTGAAATATTTTTTTAAAATTGAGGTATTGTCCTGCTTGAAACTGATATTGCTCCTTCAGTTCATTGGGCACATCTAATGAAACAATGACGCTATCTGCTGTTTCCTTTTTAACTTTCCCTATTTTGAGTTTATGAAATTGAGGTTTTGACATGTGGCAAATATAATAAGTTGCATATTTATTTTGTGCATTTTCAATCCAAATTACATATTCAAATTATAGTTAGAAAGAAATTATTCAAAAAAAATATAAAATTGTAAAAAAGCATCATGTATTCTTATTGGGTTGATCAATTGAAATTGATTTAAAATTTCATTTTATTTATTATGAATCTAATGCGTCATTTCGGGTAGAATTATTCCATTACACTTTTTTTTCATTTTTTCTGCTAAAGGTTTTCCCAAATATCGTTCAATCCATTCGTGAATGATATAGATAAGAGGAGTTACTAATATGGCTACAAAAAATTTATAAAAATACCCAACGAGTGCAATGTCCAACACTTTTGCCCAGCTCCATCCCTGACCAAGTTTGAAGGCTATAAAAATCACAACCAAACTATCAATCAATTGTGAAATAAGAGTAGAACCAGTAGCACGCAACCATATCATTTTTTCTCCAGTAAATTGTTTGATTTTATGAAAAATAAAAACATCTAAAAGTTGACCAATCAAAAAGGCAATAATCGATGCGATAATAATCCACATTCCCTGTCCAAATATTTGCTCAAAAGCAAGCTGCATATTAGGAACGCCGTCTTTTTCAAATGCGACAACCCACCAGTCTGCCGGTGTCAGTCGAATGGCAAAATAGGTGGAAACAAAAGCTATCGAAATTAAGGCTACTGTCAAATAGGATAAATATCGAACTCCAATCATTCCGTAATATTCATTGATGATATCTGTCATCACAAACACGATTGGCCAAAGTAAAACACCCGCTGTCAAATTGAAGCTAAGCCCTTGCTCCCCTAACAAAGTGAAAGTGATCGGTTCGATTCCAATTGTCTTTTCTAAAGAAAAAATTTTTCCTCCGATAAGCTCTGCAACAATCGCTGTGGTACTAAATAATCCAGCTAAAATTATAAATAACTTTACAGACTTATCTCGCATGATTTGATGTATCATTTATTTCTTGCTTTAAAAGTAAATATATAATATTCTCAAATTTAATATTATATATTTTTATCTATCTTGCACTCAAAACAAAATAACATGAAGTCCATCTTCTTATCTATATTATTTATATTTATTAATACAATGCTATTTGCTCAAATCCACTCTAACTCAATAATAGGAACATGGCTAAACGGTGAAGGGACTGGTAAAATTGAAATCTACAAAACAAACTCTGGACATTATGCCGGAAAAATTATCTGGCTAAAAGAACCTATTGATCCAGAAACAGGCAAGCCAAAATTAGACAAGCGAAATCCTGATAAATCAAAACGCTCAAACCCGACATTAGGGCTTGTTAACATGTATGGTTTTACTTATAATGAAAGTGAGCAAGATTGGGAAAATGGAAAAATCTATGACCCTAAAAATGGAAAGGAATATTCCTGCAAAATCTCCATGAAAGATAATAATGCAATTAAGGTGAGAGGCTATATTGGCATTACGCTAATTGGTCGAACAGACACTTGGACTAGGCTTAAATAGCGATTAAATATTTAATCCTCCACACACACTAATCACTTGACCTGTTATATAATTTCCCATATCGCTTGCTAAAAAAAAGACAAGCATTTGCAATGTCTTCAGCTGAGGCAAACCTTCCTAACGGAATCCCTGCTTTATATTTTTCTGATCCATCTCCGTCTTTCAAATAAGAAGTCATATCTGTTTCTACAAACCCCGGTGCAATAGCATTGCATCGAATATTACGGCTTCCAATTTCTTTCGCAATCGACTTCGTAAACCCAATCACTCCGGCCTTACTTGCTGCATAGCTACTTTGACCGGCATTGCCCATCTCTCCGATAACAGAACTCATGTTGATAATGCTCCCACTTCGAGCTTTCATCATCGGTTTCATCACTTGTTTTGTCATATTGAAAACACTTTTAAGATTGACATTTATCACATCATCCCATTGCTCTTCACTCATTCTTAAAAGTAAATTATCTTTTGATATCCCAGCATTATTTACACAAATATCAATTGCACCAAAATCTTTCAAAACCTCACTTACCAAGGTTTCGCAATCTGAGAAATGACCAGCATTGCTTTGATAAGCTTTTACTTTTACGCCCATTGCTTCGCAACGCTTTTCTATTATTTGACTACGTTCTTTGCTACTTTCACTAATATAAGTAAAAGCAATATCACATCCACTTTCAGCAAACTTCAAAACAATAGCTTCTCCTATACCTCTACTGCCTCCTGTTACTAAAGCAACCTTCTTTTCAAGTAATTTCAATGACATATTTATAATATTAAAGGGGCTAAAATAAAACTAAATATTGAGACATTTTATTTTTAACAAATTTAATTTAATCTATCATAAAACATTGGGTTTAATTAATCAATTTTGATACGCCTTTTAAGATAATCATTTGATTATAATTTTATTTGAATCTATTTTCCTACAAAATGAATGAATTTATCGCTCTTGTTAATTCATTTTACAAAATGAATTAACTTTATATTATTAAAATTATAATAAATGAAAAACATATTGAAAATCATTTGTGTTGCAGCCTGCTTCTCATCTTATAATGGTCAAGCACAACAATTTAATGGGTTTACATTAGTTGCAACACAAAATTCCAACTCAGCTTACTTGATGGACACCAATCAAACTACAATTAAAACATGGTCGGGGTTAAGTGCTAGCACTGGATATTCTGCTTATTTAGAACCAGGAGGAATCCTTACTCGTTCTGCAAAAGGGACAGCCCCTGCCGGATCACCAGGAGGTCCGATTTGCGGTAAAATTCAAAAACACGATTACAATGGCAACTTGATTTGGGACTATACCCTATCTGGAAGCGACTTCGTATCTCATCATGACATTCAGCCTATGCCAAATGGGAATGTATTAGCAATAGTGTATGAAAAAAAATCAGCATCAGATGTTAGTGCAGCCGGTGGAAGTCAATCAATAATCATGTGGCCAGATAAAATTGTAGAAATACAACCTACCGGGCTCACCACAGGAACAGTAGTTTGGGAATGGAAAGTATGGGATCATTTAGTTCAAAATGTTTCTCCTAATAAAGCAAATTATCAAACATCAATATTAGACCACCCTGAACTATTAAATATTAATTATAAACAGACTAGCGATTGGCTACATGCCAATGGTGTGGATTATAATCCGATTTTAGATCAAGTGATTTTTAGCTCACACAATATGAACGAATGGTATATCATCGACCATAGCACCACAACCGCTGAGGCAGCTGGACACACAGGCGGGAACTCTGGCAAAGGTGGCGACTTCTTATATCGTTGGGGAAACCCCGCTGCTTATGGAGCCTCTGGCACTACAATTTTAAAAGTTACACACGATGCTCACTGGATACCAGAAGGCGTACCAAATGCTGGAAGAATTGCAGGTATTAATAATGGTGGACAAACAAGTCCTCAACGTACAACCGTTGATTTTGTAACAACCCCAACTAATAATTACGTTTATGATTATGTAGCTGGGCAAGCTTTTCAACCATCGACTTATACAGATCGAATTGTTTGCAACGGCTATACAAGCAATATGGGAAACTCGCAACAACTACCAAATGGCAATCACTTAATTTGCCTTTCAACATCAGGAAAAATATATGAAATCAATAGTGCCGGAACTCAACTTTGGACAAAAACCGTAGGGGGTACAGCTAAAGCTTTCAAATATGACAGTTGCTATATTTTCAATACTCCACCTGCAATTCCGACTGTAACAATCAATGGAAACACATTAACATCTACATCTGCAACTACTTATCAATGGTATCTTAATGGCGTGTTGATTAATGGAGCAACTTCAATGACTTATAATCCAACTCAATCTGGAATTTATGTTGTAAGAATTACAGATGCAAATGGTTGTATTTATCGATATTCAAAAGGAGTTAAATACACAGCCAATCCTAATCATATTTCAGAAAAAAATCTAAATAATGAAATCATTTTATATCCTAATCCAACTCAAGATTATATCACAATCAATGATAATGATGTTTTAGGAAATGAATTTACAATTTTTGTTGCTGATAATTTTGGGAACATTGTTGCGTCTGCCTCCAACACAAAAAAAATCAATGTTGAGCACCTTAGCAACGGCGTTTACATTCTTCAAATTAAATCAAAAAATGGAATTGTTGACAAACGATTTTCAATTATTAAATAATAAAAAATAAAAATATAAAAAAAATGAAAAAGATAATCCTTGTTACTTTAATTGCCTTCATTGCTCAAATTTCCAGTGCTAAAATTGTAAAATTTTCTGTTGACATGACAGGACAAACGATTAGCCCAAATGGAGTGCATGTCATGGGTGACTTTCAAGAAATAGCTGGACTCGGACAAAACTTCACACCAGATGGAGCATTAATGCAACAAGATGCTCAAAATCCAAATATTTATTTTTTAAATGTCAATATTCCTGCTTTTCAAAAGTATGAATACAAATTTGTGAATGGCGACTTAGGCTACGAAGTAGAAATAGTACCAGATGAAGCACAAGTAGGATATGACTTTGATGATTATCGTTGGATTTATGTTGATTCATTAGCAAATGACACATTAAAATTACCTGCAATCAAATTTGGAAAAACATCGGCTGATGGTTATGTTATGATGCGACTTTTAGTAGATATGACTTTGCAAACTCCATCACCCGACGGTGTGCATCTTGCAGGTGATTTTCAAGGATGGTCACCAAGTAGCACTCGCCTCTACAGTTTTGGAGATAATACATACGAAATCATCATGTATGGAATTGCTGGAACCACTTATGAATATAGATATGTCAATGGGAATACCAATCCAAATTTAGAAACTGTACCGGCAGCTTGTGCTACCAACTCCAATCGTTCAATTACTCTAAACACCGATACTGTTCTCCCAAAAATTTGTTTTAATTTATGTAGCACTTGTTTCCCTTCTGATATCAAGAATGTCGATACAAAATCAGTCGTTTCCATTTATCCTAATCCCACAAACGATCATGCAACTATTGTTTTTGATAAAGAAAATTCAACACATAAAATAGTAGTTAGAGATATTTTAGGTCAAATTGTTTTTTCAAAAAATCTAACAACGGAAAATTCATATACCTTAAATTGCCAAACAATGCCTCAAGGAGTTTACATGTTGGAAATCACCAATTCATTAGGTGGCAAAACTGTTCAAAAATTACAAGTGAAATAGTCTAAGCAAATTCAAAAATAATGCAAAAGAAAATACTCCTTACTTTGTTTGCAATCCTTATTTTACAAACAAGTCGTTCGCAATCGTTTTATCAAATCGATAGCATTCAAAAGATTGAAATCTTTTTTTCAAACCCCAATTGGGATTATATGATGGATACGGCTAAATATGGTGCAGATAACTATACGCCTGCAACGTGGGTGAAAATTAATGGAATTCAATACGATTCAGTCGGAGTGAAATATAAAGGAAATAGCTCTTATGATAGTACTAAAATAAAAAATCCATTTCATATCGAACTCAACACATATACCTCTCAAAATCATCAAGGATATAAAGATATTAAATTGAGCAATGCACATGCTGACCCTTCTATTATAAGAGAAATACTAGCTTATCAAATTTTAAAAAATTATATGCACTGCCCTTCTGCAAATTTTGCTGAAGTGTATGTCAATGGTAATTATATCGGAATTTATTCAAACATTGAGAGCATTAATAAAAAATTCTGCGGCGATCATTTTGCATCAAGTAATGGAAATTTTTTTAAATGTAACCCTGCTACTAGCCCAGGACCTACATCAAAAAGTAATTTTAAATATTTAGGAGTTGATTCCAATTTATATATGCCTCTCTATGAATTAAAATCTAAAATAGGTTGGAATGATTTTGTAAAACTCTGCGACTCGATTACGAATAATCCGTCGAGCTATGAAAATATTTTAAACGTCGATCGCATTATTTGGATGCTAGCTTTTAATAATGTATTTGTCAACTTGGATAGCTATAACGGTGTGTTTGCACAAAATCATTATATCTATAAAGATCAAACCAATCTTTACAACCCCATTATTTGGGATTTGAATATGTGTTTTGGTGGATTTCCTTTTGCAGGTGCTGGCAATGCATCTATGGGTAGTCTTAGCCTTACAGCACTACAACAACTGTCGCCTGCCAATCATGCAAATGATGATTATTGGCCACTGATCAAAGCAATCCAATCCAACGATACTTATCGAAGAAAATATATTGCACACATCAAAACAATTCTAAATGAATTTGTAGCAACCAATCAATACAATACATTAGCCACACAGTATAGAACTTTGATAGATGCTGCTGTTTCGGATGACACAAATAAAAAATTTACTTATGCTGATTTTCAAAATGCAATGAACACTGATATTTCAATAGGAAATTACGATGTGCCTGGTATTAGCAATCTTTTAAATGGAAGAATGGCCTATCTATTGTCGCTACCCGAATTTACAAATGCAGCACCTTCAGTTTCAAACATATCAGCAAGCAACCCTAATCCAACTTATAACAGCTCAATATATATTACTGCAAATATTAGTAATGCAACAGATGCAACTCTTGGATTTCGTTTTTCTTCTTTCTCTAACTTCCAAAAAATAAGTATGTATGATGATGGACAACATGGAGATGGTGTAGCAAATGATGGTGTTTATGGAGCTGAAGTTGCTATGACAGGGGCCTCATTGGAATATTATATTTATAGTGAAAATTCGGGAGCTGGTATTTTTTCTCCTGCAAGAGCTGAGCATGAATTTTATACATTGACGGTATCCAATACCATGCCAACACAAGGAAGTATTGTTATCAATGAAATTTTATCTGAAAACAAAACTGGTGTTGTTGATGAATATAATGATCAAGAAGATTGGATTGAGCTTTATAACACAACAAATGAAACGATTGCCATGGACAATGTGTATCTTTCAAACGATGTCACCAATCCTCTCAAATGGAAATTCCCAGCCAACACTTATATCTTACCACATGGATATATCGTTGCATTTGCAGATAAAGATACAATCAAAAAAGGGCTACATACAAACTTCAAAGTGAGTAAAGATGCCGATTTCGTGAGCTTGAGTACTTCCTCTTTCCTTTTGGACAGCATTAGTTTATTTTTGCAAACTACCGATGTTTCCTATGGGAGGTATCCAAATGGGACTGGCAATTTTCAAAAAATGAATACCACATTTGGTTATGAAAATAATAATTATCCATTGAATGTTATCAATTTTACTCAATCAACAAACGATTTGATTGTTTATCCAAACCCTGCACAACATTCTATAAATATTACATTCAAAGGAAATCAAAATATCAGCGTGTATGATGTTTATGGGAAAAAAATAATCAGTAAAAAAGGATTTGAAAATATTTCAATTGATGTAAGTCAGTTTGCAAACGGTTTTTATATTATCAAATCAAATAATGGAGTCGGTCGATTTACGGTCAACCACTAATCATTTTATAATCCAATAAGGCTTATTTATTGAAATCGAAAAGGGTTTTTAAGACCACTATAGCTTACTAAATCCATCTTGAGCGAACCAAATAAAATACTAGCTTTTGCTCTAATTGGAATATGATTTTTATCATCACTTAACCATACTACCATATCCTCTTCATTCTTAAAAATTCTTCCTTTTTGTAACACAGGCACAAACTTTAAACAATTGATTTTGCCCCAATCTGTTTTAATCAATTCTCGCCCTTTAAACTTAATTTGGAGATTATACATTTCACCATCTACTATCGTTGGCACTGAAAAAACATCTCCAATTAGAGCATGTGTAAAATCAAAAGTACGTGCATAATAAAAACCCGAAAGCATATCTTGTGTATTTTGCCAAATATCCAAAATGCGTCCATTTGCATTCACCTTACTTATTGAATGATTGAAAGCATAATCCTGTAAAATCCTATATCCTCCCTCATCCACACGCCTTACGAAAAGCCAAGGCACAATAGCCTCTTCATCAATATAAGTTTCATAACGATCTCTTATTTTAAAGAAAAAATCAAAGCTTCCTTTTGACTTGCCAAGCCCCACCACATGAAAGGAGCTTCTATCATTAAATTTTCTATTTTCTTCCGAAATTTCAATCGTAGCTTCTGCTGCATCAATAAATCCATAATGAATACGATATTTTAACTTCTCACCCCGTTTGAAAGCTTCATTTTTGACAATTCGTGGGAAAGAAAACGATTGCATATTAATCCCAAAAACAAAAAAACATATAACAAAGAGGTATTTACTTTTCATTTCAAAAATTTTTTGATTTATAAAAACGGTTTAAAGGTCAGACTATTTTTTCTTACAAAAGTTAAAAATACTAAAATCATTTTTATATGTAAAATAAAGTGAATATGCATATTCAAGTGTCGATTTATTCAAATCAATAAATGGTTCAAATCGGACATCAACATTGAGCATATCCAATACTTTACGTGCATATTGCACTCTTAAAAACAATAGTTGCCTTTGGGGCTCAACATATCCAACTTTGCCATACTCCGATGCAATAGATTGAAACAATGTGCCTCCTCTTGATGAAACAAATTGAAACCCATCCCAATAAGACATAGCCACTTGAAAGCCATGTCGAAGAGACGTACTCACATTTAGAGAAATACCTCTTCCTTTTGAATAAGCAAGTTGAGAGGTGGGTGACAAATCAAAAAAGTTGATATAATAACTTTCAGTTTTAAATTGTTTAAATAAAAAGCGGTTGAAATGTAGGGTATAAGTAATGCCAATAGCAGTGTTTACAATGGTTTGCAATGGTGTCGTATCAATATCAATTTGTCCTCCTCGATGGCTAAAGATAAATTGACCATCGATAGTCAATTTATCTTTTTTGTTTTGAAATAACGAATAGTTTGTATGATGCCCGACAGAAAATCGTTCCTGAAAATTAGAACCAACATATTCCATTTTTTCCCAATTGAGCCAAGAATCACTCCAAATATTTGGTCTATCAATTTTAAATTGTAGCCCACTTTCCAAAGGGTGCGTTATGTATCGCTCATAGTTATACAAAGGCTCAACCATTCGATGAGAAAAATTGGATTCCAGATTACCAAACAAAAAAGAATATCCATTTTTTTGATACTTCATGGTAAGCAATGGCTTCACAATAAGCATGGTATCATTTCCAAAATCTTTATGAAAAAAAACACCTGTTTGAATACGAATATTTGGGCGAGGCATATAAGCAATCTGAGTAGCTAATTGAGAACCTATCAACGTATATCCAGTACTGATATCATTAAAATATTCATTATTCTTAAAAAAATTATTCATTGCAATGTCAAGCATAACGTGCTTTTCATTTGAATCGTTCATTGCAATTTGCGTTTCAAGTAAGTTATTTTGAGATTGAGCTTTTGTGATAAATGGAACTACAAAAACAAACAATAAAAAAAAGAAAATCAAAATATTTTTCATATCTCAACATCAAAGATAATGTTTTAAAAAGAATCCTATTTTATATTTTAAAATAAAAAAACATTCATTATACAATGCCAATAAATGAAATGAAGAAAGGTGTTATTTCTTTCAAAGAAAAAAAATTGTAATATTGTTAAACTAATTTTGAACTCAATTATGAAAATTCATTTGTTACTTCTCTTCTTCTTACTCAATATTCTCAATTCATCTGCACAAGTTGACCTCAAAAAAACAACTTCACTAATGCAAGAATGTCTAAACTTGAATGCCAATACAAAAGGCTCTCATCTAGCCTTGTACGAACATAATGGCGTATTGGCTTATCAATTTTCTGGAGTAGTTCAAAAAATAAAATTGGAAGATTTAGATCAAGTTCAAGTCAATAAAAACGATGCTGGATTTTCAGTGGACATTATTTGTGCGAACGAAAATGGTTGTATTACATTTCAAAAAAATGATACCTCATCACAACAATTTCAAACAACTGCTATTCAATTTATCGATGCAAGACTAGCCAATACTTTTGTTCAAAATATGGCTTCGCTTATCAACCATTACAAACCGGCAGGAAACAACATCTCACAACAATTATTCAAAAACGAAAATGGGGAAACACCCATTCTAATTCCCAAACAAGCACCTGCCACAAAACCGAGCCCTGCAAAGAAAGTAGAGCAAAATGATGACATTGACGAAGATGAAGACTTGCAAGTGAAAGAAGAAAAAACAATAAAAAGAGAGAGTACTCGAAAAAAAGAAAATGATGAAGAAAAAACTAAAACAAGAGAAGTAAAAAGGAAAAGTAATAAAGTAAATAATCAAGCTGATAACGAAGAAGCAGAAGATGATGTAAAAACATCAAGAACAGAAAAATCAAAAAGAAATCATCTCATAGAGGATAGCAATGACAACGAAAATGATAGTCAAAAAGATACTAAAAAAAAATGATTTTGTTCTCAGTTACTTGCAATTATACAAAGTGGAAAAGAGACGAAATTCTCTTCAATAGAAGGCAAAGCAACAGCCGAAGACAGCAAAATCAACGAAAGTCAAATCAAGCTAAAAGGAGCGAAAAAAAATTACTTATCATGGTATAAAAAAGAAAGAGCCTTTATTGCTGAAATGAAGGTAGGAAGAGATTATGATGGTGTTTATAAAGAATTTGAAGCCATTCAAACAACATTAGATGATTGCCTCGGAGGCTCATGGAGCACTGATGATTTATCCACGATTGACGAATATTCTAATTTCAAAAAAGAAGTGAAAGATATTCAATTTGAAAATGAAAATGACACATCAAGTCCTAAAATCAGAGTTATATTTATAGAAGGAGAAAAAACTTTTAGTTTGTTTATAAGGATTCAATAGAAAGAGATTTTATTTCCACCTCAGAAACGATTTTCCCATTCAGCATAAGATTCAGAAGTTTCCCATAAACGTAGCTTGGTAATTTCATAATAGGGAGTAAGGGCATCTTTGATTTCATTCTTTATAAAAAATAAGATATTCTCTGCACTCGGTTCATAATCCCACACCAAAAGGTTTTGCCCCTCTCCAGCGTTGGGGTGCATGTTTAAATATTCTTTACTGAGTACTAATGTATGATCAAGCTTTTGAATCACTTTTTCATTAATGATTTTTTTTAATAATTTAAAATCAATCACAAATCCAGGTTGTTGTATGGGTTCTTTATTTTCAGCTACCGATTTTACACTCACATGCAATACATAAGAATGTCCATGTATAAATTTACACATTCCTTCATAGCCATAGATAGCATGCCCCATTTCAAAACGAAATATTTTTGTAACCGAAATCATATTTTATTTTTTGAAGAATAAATAAAAAGTAAACTTTTTAAAGCGATAAAAATAATCATAAAAAATCCAAGAACTAAAAAAAATCCAGAACTTGAAAATAATAAAAATGCGGGTTTCAATTTTTTCAACATACTTCCGTAAATCAAATGCTGCTCTTGCATTTGCCAAAACCCTTTGTAGATGCCAGCTGACAATAAACTTAAAAAGAAAATAGGAAGTGATATTTGTATGATACGATAACCGATTTTAAATATTTTTTCATTGATTGTCGAATCTTTTATCACATCAAAAATATAAGCAAATAAGAGCATGGTATTAATCCCAATCGTTGCTCCCATTGTGTGGGCAACCACTACATGTGTGCCATGCATATACACATTCAATGCAGGAATAGACATTAAAATTGCTAAAATTAATGTGATGAAGACCCAAACATCTGCAGCAATAATAAATTGATAAGAACGTAAATGTTTGTGCATTTTAGCGGTAGTCAAAGAATCTTTCCAAAGGTAAATAATGCGAGCAATCAATATCAACTCAGTCATGCTAATTATATAAGCAATATGCTTCACAAAATGATGTGTCGGAAGTGTGTAAATATGATGCCCCCAATTGAACATCCCATTTAATAAACCTAAAAAATATAGTGCGAAAGCAATGCTAGAATAACTATATTTTTGGTTGCCTGAAATTTTATCCATCAAATAAATTGAACTTCCATATATCAACATATTCCATGAGCCAACTAAAGAGCCATAAGACTTCCATTGAATAGTCATATCATGTATAATCTCTTTTCGAAACCATAAAATTTGCCACAAATTTGATTCGATATAAGTAAAAAGAAAAAATACTAAACCCGTGAGCCACATCCATACATAAACCGGCTGATTTCTAAAATTTTTAATCGAACTGAAAACATTAATAATAAATAAGAGCCAACCAAAAGCAATCGGAAATGCAAAATAAGGATGAAATTCCCAATATTCTCTTCCTCCAAATATCCCTAAAAAATAAGAAATGATGATTAACAAAAAGGTGATTGCAAAAACCCAAAATTGAGCTTTTAACAGGGGCGGATATTTGATTGAACCACCTATGTGTTCTTGTAAAAAAGTAATCACACTCCCCATTGCGGTCACTAAAATCCAAAACACAACAGAGCTCACATGAAGCGGTCGTACTTTGTCGAAAGAAATCCATTCTTTCAAGAAATCAGGCACTAAATATTGCACTGAGCCAATAAAGCCAAAAGTAAGCCCAATCATCAATAGAGCCAATGACAATATAAAAAAAGGAATCGAAAGTTTATTGCGATATAGTTCCATCAATGTATAATTTATATGTTCTTGGATCTCCGTTACCGGATTTGTTTACAGCTGTTAGGAATGAAATTAATGCTTCCATTTCATGTTGAGATAAATTAAAATTAGGCATTTGATTGATTCCATTTTTCAAAAAAGCTTCAATTTGAGGTGTTGTGCGTCTTTGTGTAATATTCGTTAAATCAGGACCTAAATGCCCTCCTAATCCGTACAATTGATGACAAGATGTGCAATTTTTTTTTTTTTGCCAAATCATTTTCCCTTCCATTTCCAATGCCGTTGCATTTTCCGTTTCATGTGGTGGTTTTTTATACAAATAAAATGAATAGAAAAGAAATGAAATCGATAAAAATATCAAAACTATTAATTTGTATTTATCAGAAAACATAATAAAAGACAAAGATATCCTTTTTTGTCATTTTTAGAACATAAATGCTATTTTTTAGGTTCATTTTTTTGAATAAAATTTAATTTACTATGTTTTTTCCCATACAAAAAATAAACCACCAATCCCAGCAAAAGCCAAATAATAAAACGGCCCCAAACTAAGTGTGTTTCTTGAGCCATTAAATAAAAACAACTTATCATTCCAAGCACTGGTATCAATGAAAATTTTTTTGATATAAACTAGTACAGCCAACACAATCGCAATCAACCAGAATAAGGCCATTGGCCAACTTTGATTTACCCAAATATCATTTGTAAAATGAGATGGAACTTTTAAATAAATAATGATAATCGAAATAAGAAGCATCAACGGATAAATATATTGAGCATTCACATAAGGAACCTTAAACTTACTTTCTGGTTTGCCTTTTTGGGTTTGAAGAACTAAAATTCCCGCACAAACTAATACAAAAGCAAACAAAGTGCCAATACTTGTCAATGAAAGAACGATATCCAAATTCAGAAATAATGCAGGTCCCGCCACAATAATTCCAGTCAAAATAGTAGAAAAAGATGGTGTTTTATATTTTGGATGAACTTTTGAAAACACTTTAGGCAATAGTCCATCGCGGCTCATACTCATCCAGATTCTCGGTTGCCCCATTTGAAAAACAAGCAAAACACTTGCCGTTGCAACAATTGCGCTCGCGGCCACAATTCCAGCAATAAACTTCATTCCTCTTGATGCAAAAATTAGTGCCAGCGGATCTCCCACATTCAAAGATTGATATGAAACCATTCCGGTTAAAACCAAAGCCAACAACACATACAAAATAGTACATATCAAAAGGGCATATATCATCGCTCGTGGCATATCCCTTTGTGGATCTTTACACTCTTCTGCCGTTGTCGAAATAGCATCAAAACCAATATAAGCAAAGAACACAGCTGAAACGCCTTTCATAATTCCCATAAATCCATTGGGTGCAAATGGACTCCAATTTTCAGGTTGTACATAATATGCTCCTAGAACAATCACCAAAAAAATTACTGCTAATTTAATGATGACTAAAATATTGTTCATCGAACGACTTTCCTTAATTCCGATAAATACGATGTAAGTAATCAGTGCAACAATTCCAAATGCAGGCAAATCAAATATTAATTTTAAACCAAACAATGATGGTGCTCCTATCCATGCATTATATTTCTCTAACATAGCAGCATCAATACTTTGAAGCGTTTGACTATTCGTTGCTAACAATTCACTGACCTCATTGTATCCTTGGTGAGCTGTGCTATAATCCATCGTGAGCCAATCGGCAATATGAAAGCCCGCACTATTTAAGAGATGAGTAAAATAATCACTCCACGAAATTGCAACTGCAATATTTCCTATTGCATATTCTATCAATAAATCCCAACCAATAATCCATGCAAATAATTCGCCAAACGCAACATAAGAATAAGTGTATGCACTTCCAGAAACCGGCACTGTACTTGCAAATTCGGCATAACAAAGTGCAGCAAACCCACAAGCAATTGCAGTGAAAATATAAAGGAAAATCACCGCCGGACCTCCATCAAAACAGGCCTTTCCAATACTACTAAAAATACCAGCTCCAATCACTGCTGCAATTCCAAAAAAGGTTAAATCTTTTACCCCTAACACTTTGTGTAATTGAATATTTTCAGCGTCTCCTTGTTGACTTTTCGCTTCATTTAATATTTGATCAATTGATTTCTTTCTAAATAACTGATGATTTTTCATATTTTAAATTTCAAATTTAAAACTATGAAAGTATAATGTTTTTTTTCAAATTACAAACAATGCCCATTGGCATTATCAAAATTTATTCAAGCATAACATCAATCAATTCATTCAATTGCTTCACTTGTTCTTCATCCAGCTTAAAGATTAAATCATTAGTTCCTTCAAAGACACTTCCGATTCTTTCAAGCAAGCTCAGCCCAAGTTCTGTTATTGAAATATCTGCGTTTCGTTTATCAAAAACATTGGTTCCTTTATGAATGAGTTGACTTTTTTCAAGCCTTGAAAGGATGCGGGATACATCACTCATTTGGTCTAACATTCTTTCTTTGATAGCATTAATATTAATGGCTTTGGGGAATTGTCCTCTCAAAATTCTTAGAATATTATATTGCTGGGGTGTGATGTCAAATTGCTTAAAATAGCGGTTGTGTTGATTATTGAGCAAAGAAGAAATATAGATAAGTCCAACATCCGCTTTGACATATTCTGATGTAAAAGGTATTCTTTGTTTGATATGTTTTTCCAAATTATTTTTCATTCGATGCAATTGATTTAAATTTAGCTAAATAAATATTGAATATCCTCTTTCGTAAGATGTTTGACCATATGTGCATCATCTGAAACAATATCTTTTACCAACGAATTTTTCTTTTCTTTTAGAATCATAATTTTTTCTTCAACGCTGTCTTTACAAATGAGTCTGTATGCAAAAATATTTTTAGTTTGTCCAATTCGATGCGTTCGGTCGATGGCTTGTTGTTCCACTGCCGGATTCCACCAAGGGTCCACAATATATACATAATCTGCGGCAGTGAGGTTAAGCCCCATACCACCAGCTTTCAACGAGATTAAGAAAACTCTACAATCTTCACTTTCTTGAAAATCGCGAATTGCTTTTTCTCTTTGAATAGCGGTATAACTTCCGTCAAAATATTGAAATTGAATTTCGTGTTGTATAAGCTCCTGCTTAATGAGAGCCAACATTCCAAGAAATTGAGAAAAAATAAGAACTTTATGGCTTCCGATATTTTCGGATAATTCTCGAATGAGTTCTTCTATTTTAGTGCTATGATTTTCGTATTTCACATCTTCATTCAAAATAGCTGGCGAATCACATATTTGTCGGAGCTTCATCAACCCTTGCAGAATGGCAAATTGGGAGCGTTCGATTCCTTGTTTTTCAATCGTTCCTAATATTTGCGAGCGATACATATTTTTATATGTATCATAAATGATTCTTTGTTCTTTGCCCATTTCACAAATAATCGTCATTTCTGTTTTTTGTGGCAAATCTTTAGCAACCTGTTCTTTTGTTCTTCTGAGTAAAAAAGGATAAATGAGTTTTCGCAAATGTTGTTTGCTTTCTTCATCTTGAAATTTATCAACTGGTTTTGCAAAGGACTCTTTAAAAAATTCTTTACTACCAAGGATGCCGGGATTGAGAAAATTCATTTGAGAAAAAATATCAAAAGTGTTATTCTGCATTGGAGTACCACTCAAAGCAATTCTATTTTGGGTTTGAAGTAGCTGCACTGCTTTAGCCACCTTACTATTCGGGTTTTTGATTGTTTGTGATTCATCTAAAATCACATAATCAAATTCGATTTTTAGCAAGTGAGAAATATCGCTTCTGACCGTTCCATAAGATGATATGATAATGTCGACATTTTCGAGTGATTCTATTTTATCTGTTCGTGTAGGCCCATGATAAATATGATAGGTCAAAGTTGGTGTAAACTTTTGGATTTCATGCTCCCAGTTATATAAAAGAGTTGTTGGGCAAGCAACTAATGCTTTGAGTTTTTTATTTTCATTTTTAAAATATTGTAAAAAAGTAAGTGTTTGAATCGTTTTCCCAAGCCCCATATCATCAGCCAAAAGCCCTCCCCACTTCACTTTGTCTAAATAAGCGAGCCAACGATAACCAGCTATTTGATAAGGCCGAAGTTGAGCATTGAGCTCTTGTGGTATCGGTATTTGATGAAAATCTTCATGATGATATTGGAGTAAATTATTTTTTCGCTCATCTAATTCGTTACGCACATCTTCTTGTTCAATTAAATCATATAATTCATCAATCACACTAAAATTTCGTTTGCTGATTTTTATTTTTTTATTTTCAACATTTGCCATTTTAAAGAGTAATGAAAATTTTGACAACCACTCTTCAGGCAATAAACCGTATGTGCCATCGCTTAACGGAATATAATTTTCTTTTTTTGAAACCGCATTTTGAATATCAAAAATCGATGCTAAAGTTCCATCAAAATCAATTTGAATTTCGGCATCAAACCAATCTAACTTAGAGGTAATATTGACTTTAGTGCTAGGTTTGGCTTTGTGCACTTTAAAATTTTGAAGTTTATCATATCCCAACAACTCGATATTTTCTTCTTTCATTTTTTCAAAAAATTGAAAGAACCAATTCTTCTGAAAGGCGTGCTTAGAGTGAATTGCAAAATGATTTTCGTATTCAGGTTTTTTTAATTGCAAATGCAATGTTTGAACCAAATTGACGATAGCTTCTTCCTGCTCCTTATCTCTTTTTATGATTAATGCTTTTTCATTTTTACTAGCATAAACATAGGCTTCTTTATTCCATTCGACACGCTCATCTTCATATCGGAACAGGGGTTTTAAAATAAAATAAGAGCCTTGCTCACTAAGGTATAAACAAGGCATTGGCTTAATATCATTTTTTTGTTCGATTAATCTTTTATCAAAATCTACTGTAAATTGTTTACTGAGGGGAATGAATTTTTCAGCAAAAAGTGTTGTCCAATTTTCTTGTTTAAAACTTCGATATTCTTTATATTTTTCAATAGCAATCGAGTGTTGAGGGCTTTGAAGCAGGAAAACATTTTTTTTGATTATAAAAAGAATGTTGGTATCAAGTTCATTTTGAAAAGCATTGTACTCTTGTTCATTCACATTTAATTGAATCCCTAAATCAATTTGAGTTTTATTTTTTTTAATTTTAAAGGTTGTATTGACAGCCAAATGTAATGATTCTATTTTTTGTAGTGAATCTGTTTTATAAGGCTTGTTTTTGGGAAGAATAAAAATAAAATTATTTTTAGAAAGGATAGAAAAAACCTTCAAAAGTTTAGGCTGTAAATATTCAAACAACAATTGGATAGACTCTTGAGTCCATGACATATTTGTCTGGACTATATTTTCCCAAATATCTCCAAATGGCGAATTTTTAGCTATAAAGCGATAGATTTCTTGTTTCTGTAATTTACGAACGAGTGGAATTAATTCACGATCGCTTGTTCTATATTTTTCGGGAGTAACAAATTTTGAAATATCTATTTTAAAAACATTCCCAATCATTTCAGTCTTGTCGAGGCTAAGTTCAGCTTCGATTAAATCAATTCCAAAATAAGGATAATCATTTTCTTGAAGGTTAATAACAACCCCCAGTCCCATTTTATAATCTTTCACTTCAATAGGTGTTTCCGATTTAGGTAAAATCGCCTCTTGCTTTATGGGAGTTGTAATTTTTTTTATGCTTGTGTCGAGTACTTTCAGAAAAGGTTTCTCATCTTTATAAAAAAACTCAAATTTTCCGGTCAAATCATCATCTAATGAATAACCATAAAGGGCTAATAATTTATTTTTTTGATGATTCCAATTTCGGATGGTATCAAAATAAGTAGCTCCATGATTATTGAGCAATTGTAAAAATAGAGCCGTTTTGTGCTTACACATTGGGTATTTTGTTTCATTACAATTGCAGGAAGTATCAAAAGATTTATCATCATTTCGTTTTAAAATCACATGAAAATTTTCGTTGTCCAGCTTGATATTTGCAACGACTTTTTCATTGGCTGCATATTCGATTTTAGCTAAATTTGATTTTGCAATTTTTTCTGCTTCTTCAAAGAAGTGAAATGATGTAAATAGCCTTAATATTTTCAGGTCGATATTCAACATTCTAATGACAGTATGCGACTGTTCAAAATGAGCCGGCGCATCGCTTAATTGTTGATTTTGGACTAAATCATTCAGATAAAAAAGGGCTGCTGCTTCATGACGACAAACCTCACCCATATTATAAGGGCATTGGCATCGTGTAGAGATGCTGTGTTCATCATGATATTTTGAAATGGTTACATTGTATTGGTTATAATATTGATCATTTCTGACTCTAAAAAATAGTTGTTGAGTGAGTTCATCTTTTTTTAATAAGCTTTACGCCTTGAGATAAAAATATTTTTTTTCCCTCTTCGGATAACTTCGTCCGAACTATTGTTGTAAATATATTTTACAATGTGTGAAACAGCCATACTTTTTTAAGAGTATGCCCTTTCGTTTTCTGAGAAAAGGCAATCTTCAAAGTTATTGAATTTTACTTTCTTTTGCAAATATTTAATTTTGTCCAAATTAAAAAAGGAACCATCTGACTTTTGCAGATGGCTCCCTTGAATTATTAACTAAAAAACAGAAACCCTTTTTATTTTTTATTTTTCATTTCTCAACACAACTACATCGTCAAACACATCCACGATGACAGGTTTTTCTTTGTTAATCTCACCGGCAATGATTTTTTTACTCAACAAATTCACAACTTCTTTTTGAATCAGTCTTTTAAGAGGTCTGGCACCAAATTGAAAGTCGAAGCCATTCTCAGAAAGAAAATCCAAAGTGTAATCACTAAATATCAATTGAATGTTTTGTTCTTTGAGTTTTTCAATCAATTGGTTGAATTGAATTTTGATTATTTCTTTAATCTCATTTTTCATTAATGGTTTAAACATGATAATTTCATCAATTCGATTCAAAAATTCAGGTCTGATTGTTTGTTTCAATAAATTCATTACTTCTACTTTTGTTTTTTCTGTAATGCTTTCAACATTTTTTTCATTGATATCTTCAAAATTTTCTTGAATAATATGTCCACCCATGTTTGAGGTCATAATGATAATCGTATTTTTAAAGTTTACGATTCGTCCTTTGTTATCAGTTAGTCTCCCATCATCGAGCACTTGAAGTAGAATATTGAATACATCTGGATGAGCTTTTTCGATTTCATCAAAAAGAATAACACTATATGGTTTTCGTCTCACGGCTTCTGTTAATTGTCCGCCTTCATCATATCCAACATATCCCGGAGGTGCACCTACCAATCGGCTCACGCTGTGTTTTTCTTGATATTCACTCATATCAATTCGAGTCATCATGCTTTCATCATCAAACAAAAATTCAGCGAGTGCTTTTGCAAGTTCCGTTTTCCCTACACCAGTTGTTCCTAAAAAAATGAATGAGCCAATTGGTTTTTTAGCATCTTGAAGACCGGCTCTACTTCTGCGGATAGCATCAGAAACAGCGACTATGGCTTCGTCTTGCCCTACGACTCTTTCATGAAGATGGCTTTCGAGGTTTAATAATTTTTCGCGTTCAGTTTGCAACATTCTTGATATGGGGATTCCTGTTATTCTTGCTACATTTTCTGCTATATCTTCTGCATCTACTTCTTCTTTCAAAAGGCGTTTGTGATTTTCTGAATCTTTTTCTAATTCAGTAGTGAGCCGTTTTAATTCAGTTTCTTGATCTTTAATTTTTCCATATCGAATTTCTGCTACTTTACCAAAATCTCCGTTACGTTCTGCATAGTCTGCTTCTTGCTTTAATTGTTCAATTGTTGTTTTAATTTTTTGGATAGAATCAATTTGTTTTTTTTCGTGTTGCCATCTGATTTTAAAAGCATCTCTTTGTTCGGTTAAGTTAGCAATTTCTTTAGCTAGTTCTCCTAATTTTTTCTCGTCATTTTCTCTTTTAATGGCTTCTCTTTCTATTTCAAATTGTCTAAGGCGACGTTCTATTTCATCTAATTCTTCAGGCATCGAATTGATTTCTAATTTAAGTTTAGCAGCACTTTCATCAATTAAGTCAATCGCTTTATCAGGTAAAAAGCGGTCAGAGATATATCTTGAAGAAAGTTCTACTGCTGCGATAATAGCTTCATCTTTTATTTGAACATGATGATGGTTTTCATAACGATCTTTCAGTCCTCTCAAAATTGAAATTGCGTCTTCAATATTAGGCTCATCAATCATTACTCGTTGAAAACGTCTTTCGAGAGCTTTATCTTTTTCAAAATATTTTTGATATTCATTTAAAGTTGTTGCTCCAATTGCTCTCAACTCACCTCTAGCTAATGCGGGTTTTAAAATATTTGCTGCATCCATTGCACCTTCTCCACCGCCTCCTGCACCCACGAGGGTATGAATTTCATCAATAAAAAGAATGATTTCTCCATTGCTTTCTGTTACTTCTTTAATCACCGATTTCAGACGTTCTTCAAACTCCCCTTTATATTTAGCCCCAGCAATTAATTGCCCCATATCAAGTGCATAGATAATTTTACTTTTCAAATTTTCTGGCACATCACCATTGATGATTCGATACGCCAACCCCTCTGCTATGGCTGTTTTTCCAACGCCGGGCTCACCCACCAAGATGGGATTGTTTTTGGAACGTCTTGATAAAATATGCAATGTCCTTCTGATTTCCTCATCACGACCAATGACTGGATCTAGCTTTCCTTGCGTTGCTAATTCGTTTAGGTTTTTTGCGTATTTTTTTATCGATTGATAATTGCTTTCGCTGGTTTGTGATTTGATTGTATCTCCTTTTCTTATTTCTAAGATGCTTTTCTTTAAACTTTTATCATTCAAACCTGCATCTTTAAGTAAGTTGGCTACTTCATCATTTGTACTCAAAAGGGCAAGGAGTAAATGTTCTGGGCTTACAAATTCATCTTTAAATTCAGTGAGTAGTGAACCAGCTTTGAGAATGACTTGATTCAATTCTCTTGAAATAGTTTGCCCTCCTTCACTTGAAACGGTTGGTAGTTTCGTGAGCAAGACATTCAACTTTTGTTCTATAAAAGATAAGTTAGCATCATTTTTCTTCAAAAGAAATTCGATAGTGTTGTTTTCATCATCAATCAGTGATTTTAAAAGATGAGCAGTTTCGATTTGAGAATGGTGTTTATTAAAAGCCAATTGCTGAGCATTCGCTATTGCTTCTTGTGCTTTAATTGTGAAATTGTTTAGGTTCATAATTATTTATTTGTATTGTTGTAAAATGAATATACCAAATTCATTTCCAAAACAATTAATTATGAAATAAAGTCATATAACTCACAATTTACATGACTTTATTTCACTTACAATTGATAAAATATGAAATTATTTCAGTTAACCTTTTTAAAAAAATTGGGATAATATTTTAAAAAAATTTCCTAAGCTGTTCCCATTTTTTTAAGGTAAATAAAATGAGAAGCAAGGGCTTGTCCGAAAGTTTGAAAGTAGTTATATTTAATATTTAAATCTTCACAAGTTTCTTGAACGATTTTACTAATTTCAGGATAATGAATGTGAGAAATTTTAGGGAATAAATGATGTTCTACTTGAAAGTTTAATCCACCTACTAACCAAGAAATCACTTTACTTTTCATTGAAAAATTAACGGTTGTTTTCACTTGATGAAGAGCCCATTCATTTTCGATTTTATTCATATCATTCGGAATAGGAAATTCGGCTTCTTCAACAGCATGAGCCATTTGAAAAACCAATGCCAAAGTGATTCCTAGCACACCATGCATGATAAGAAACCCAGCGATTGCTTTCCAAAATCCTAACACAAAAATTGGAATCACTAAGAATAATCCTAAGTTGAAAATTTTACCCAACCAAAATTCAAGATGTTCTTTCGGTTTCATAGGTCTGATTTCGGTATTATGAATTTTTTTTGAAGCTACTTTCCAATAGTCATCAAACAAAATCCAGTTGATAGTGGTGAAGAAATAAAGGAATAAAGAATATAAATGTTGATAGTGATGAAACCAAAGTCGTTTTTGTTGAGGGTGCAAACGGAACATGGGATATTTTGCAATATCATCATCTAGCTCATCGATATTGGTGTAAGTATGATGTAGAATATTGTGTTTGATTTTCCACATAAAAGTGCTACCTCCCATTAAATCACCTCCTAGAAAAGCGATAAAATTATTGAGTTTATCATTTTCGCTGTAACTTCCATGAGCTGCGTCATGCATGACATTGAAGCCAATCGTAGCCTGTATAAATCCCATTACTCCCCACAATATTAAACTTCCCCAAAGAGGAATTGGAGCAAAAAGAATTACGCTATAAATAGAGAACAGAGAAACTAGCAAGATAATTGTCTTGCTGTATAATTTCCAATTTCCACTTTGCTTGATATTATTAGAAATGAAATACTGTTCAATTCGTTCATTTAAAAGGGTTTTAAAAGGGCGAGGGTTATTTACAAAAGTTATTTTTGCCATATTGATAAAATGAAACTATGCAAATATCATAAAATATGGGCAATTTAAGCTCCATTTAGGATAAATTTTTGAATTCCTCGTTTATGCTCATGGTTTATTACTTGTATAAAATAAGTTCCATTCGGTAATTTTTTGGGCAATTTTAATTTAAATGTCTTGTATTTCGAGTCGATGAAATTACTAAGCACTTTGTGTCCGTTTTCTTCAAATATTTGATATTCATAAATACCTGTTGAGGGTAGTGTAATATACAATTCTCCTTGTGTTGGGTTAGGATAAATATGAAAATCTAATGTTTGATGTTCGCTTAAATTTGTGGGAATGAAATTGGCTTTGATTGCAAACGAGTCAGTGATGCAATGATACATATCAGTCACATAAATCATCGTATCGACCGTTGCGAAATATTGAATCGTTCGATTGGTATCGCCTGTACTCCATTGGTATGGACCTTGTCGCCAACTAGCAGTTAGCGAAACGACATCAGGCATGTGGGTATAGATAGTTTTTAATTTGTTTGCATTTTTGATAATTGTAAATTGGTCTTTGACATATTCGGCTGTGTCTATACTAATCCATTTCGCTTGCAATTCATTTCCTTCAACCTGAATATACAATGACCCATTTTTTAAATAATTAGAATACACCATTGCATCGTGCGGCCATTGTGGGAAGGGAGCTTGAGGGTAGGCACTTCCGCTTCCGACCACCATATAGATAACTCCACTATCTTTTGCTGTTTCATTATTTTTAATATACATGCAAGAATTAGGACTGCCGTCATATCGCCCGTTGGTATGTTGCACAATATGGATATTGCTATCAAAACTAGCTTCTAATCCAAAATGATTTTTTAGCATATTACTTCTTTGGTAAGTGTGACAATGACCGCACAAAACTAAATCGACATTATACTTCTCCAATAATGGATTGAGATTCGTTCTGAGATTTATCAAATCTTGCTCCATATCCGAATTATGATTTCCCATGCAGTAAGGAGGATGATGATAGCAGACAATAGTCCAAGGCATGGTATTATTCATCAAATCATTTTTTAACCATAAATATTGAAGTGAAAAAGAGGTATCATAAACGGCATAATAATTTCCTCCTACATTTTCTAAACCATAAGAATCCAGCATGACAAAATGAATATTCCCATAGTTAAATGAATAGTACCTCTCAGTGTTGGATGCAACTCCTCCTAATTCAGCATTTTCAGGCAATGAAAAAATATCCAAATAAGCTAATTGATGATTGATTCTTAAGCTATAATTGTTTGCATAATCATGATTCCCTAACACAGGCCAAAGGGTTTTACTTTTGATAACGTCTTTATAGTAATCAAAAAATTTCATTTGATATTCGATATCATAACCATTATCATACGCATTATCACCCAACATCACAAACCCATCTATAAAATGACTTCCGGTGTATTGATGAAAAGCATTTATCATATCTACCTGCAATGAATTCCCTTTTGACATATCTCCTACAGCCCAAAATCGAATTGGCTTATCATAGTCTTTATTGGCAATCGGTGCCGTTCTAAAATAGTTTTTCGAATCGCCTTGCAATACGATATTTGAATATCCAATATTATAGTAATATTTTGTTTCTGGTGATAATCCATTTAAAGTAATGATATGGTCATTGACATAATTTGCCAATGTAGCTGTTTGATTTAAATTATTAATATCAGTTCCATAATGAACTACACTATTTGTGAGTGCATCTGTTCTCCATCTAATTGTTGTGCTAGTTGGTGAAGTCATATTTAAATAAGGACCTCGCACCAAACTTTGAGACTCTGCAATGGCAATCAAACAGAAAATAGAGATGAAAGCAAGAAAAAGCGTTTTCATTTAAAAAAATTTTAATGTAAAATAAAGCTATTTTATATAAACATCTTATATAAAATTTTTCGTATCTCACAATTATTCCCACTTTAATTTGCCTTAGTTTTGCAATGAAAAAAATCAGAATAAAATGGCTAAAATTCCAATAAACATTGCAACAGGGACATTACAAGCAAGTGAGACCATTGTGGGCATTGACTTAGGGACAACCAACAGTTTAATATCTATTATTCATCCTGAAACTCAAAAACCAATTGCAATTAAAGATATTGATAATGAATTTTTAGTTCCATCCGTTATCCATTTTGGTGAAAATGGTGAAATTCAAATTGGCAATTATGCAAAAACATTTTTAGAAACTGATGCAGCGAATACGATTTATAGCGTAAAAAGATTGATGGGTAAATCATATCAAGATGTCAAGAAAAAGCATATTAAATATTCTTATAAAATAATTGATAATGATGAAGATCAATTAGTAAAAATTCAAATTGGAAATCATTTTTATTCACCGATTGAATTATCTTCTTTTATTCTGAAAGAATTAAAAAATAGAGCCGAGCATATCTTAAAAACACCAGTCAACAAATGTGTCATCACGGTACCAGCATACTTTAATGATGCTCAACGACAAGCTACTCGCGATGCTGGAAAGCTTGCCGGGCTTGATGTATTGCGAATTATCAACGAACCCACAGCTGCCAGCCTAGCTTGTGGAATAGGAGAAAAATTGGATACTGATAAAAAAATAGCTGTTTACGATTTGGGTGGCGGCACGTTTGATATATCTATTTTACAACTCCATGCCGGCATCTTTGATGTAATGAGTACACATGGAAACACTTATTTGGGAGGTGATGATTTTGACCACGAAATTGTTTTGCATTTTATGAAACAATTAGGACTTAGTGAAGATGATTTAAACCAACAAAAGGAACTTGCTCAACACATCAGACTGGTGGCAGAAAAAAGCAAAAAAAAGCATTAAGTCATCAAGATGATTTTTCATCAACTATTAATGAAAAAGAAATTAAAATTAGTAAAGATGAATTTGAAAAATTAATCGCACCGCTCGTTGACGAAACAATCGAATCATGCAAAATGGCAATAAAAGATAGTGGCCTTGCATTAAATGAAATCAACGGAGTGGTGATGGTAGGAGGCAGTACTAGAGTGCCTTTGGTAAAGCAAAAAGTAAAAGAATATTTTCAATCTGAAATTTTAGATAAAGTCAATCCTGATGAAGTTGTTGCTTTGGGAGCTGCCATACAAGCCGATATTCTTGCAGGAAATAACAAAGACATTTTGCTTCTCGATGTAACGCCGCTTAGCTTAGGGCTTGAAACAATGGGTGGATTGATGGATGTGCTAATACCTCGTAATAATAAAATTCCATACAGAGCCGCTCGTCAATACACAACTCAAAAAGATGGACAAAGTGGAATCATCATTTCAATATATCAAGGTGAGCGTGACTTAGTGAAAGACAATCGAAAATTAGCACAATTTACATTGAGTGGAATACCCCAAATGCCCGCCGGATTGCCAAAAGTCGAAATTCAATTTATGATTAATGCCGATGGAATTTTGCAAGTTAAAGCAACTGAACTTCGAACAGGTATTGCACAAGAAGTGGAGGTAAAACCACAATATGGATTAACCGATGAAGAGGTTGAGAAAATGCTATTAGACTCTATCACACACGCCAAGGAAGACATTCAAAATCGAGCATTAGTAGAAGCCCTAACTGAATCAGAAAATACATTGCAACTCACTGAAAATTTTATTCAAAAAATAAAAAACATATCCATGAATCTGAAATAAATGATAGCATTCAAGCGATGGAAGAAACTGAAAAAAATGATGGAGACAAAAGATAGAAATAAAATTATGGCTGCAAATGAAAATCTAAACAATATCACGAAACCATTTGCTGAACGCATTATGGATATTGCAATTGCAAAGACCTTGCAAGGAAAAAATATTTAATCCGAATCATAAATTCATTACTTGTAGCAAAAACAAGAAACTAAATGGTCGTTCACCAATCCGGCTGCTTGCATATAGGCATATATAATTGTTGACCCTACAAATTTAAAGCCTCTCTTCTTTAAATCTTTACTTAATAAATCACTCTCTGGTGTTGTCACTGGAATTTCTTGATGTGTTTTAAAACGGTGGACGATTGTTTTATTTTTTACAAACTGCCACACATAATGATCAAAGCTACCAAACTCTTTTTGAATATTGATAAAAGCCGCAGCATTTGTAATGGTTGCTCTTATTTTTAATTGGTTGCGAATAATGTTTACATTCTGAAGAAGTGCTTGCACTTTCTCTTCATCATAATGAACTATTCTATGATAATCAAAATTATCAAACGCCCTTCTAAAATGTTTTCGTTTATGTAGAATGGTTTTCCAGCTAAGCCCGGCTTGAAAAGCATCTAAAACCAAAAATTCAAAATGTTTCAAATCATCATGCACAGCTACGCCCCACTCTTCATCATGATACTGCATCATGAGTTCATCATTTTGAGGCCAAACACATCTTTCTTTTTTATTCATCATTTTTATTTAACGAGTGATTGATAGAGTGCTTCATAATATGGAATGATTTTTTCAATATTATAATTTTGAGCTTGCTTTAATGCATTTTTCTTAAATGTCAAAAGCTTTTCATTATCACTTAAAAGTTCAATACAATAATTCGCCATCGTATCCACATCACCGACTTCTGCAAGATAGCCCGTCACTCCATGAATATTAATTTCAGGAATACCACCTGCATTACTTGAAATAACAGGCACTTGACAACCCATTGCCTCTAAGGCTGCTAAACCAAAACTTTCATAAGCACTTGGCAATAAAAACAAATCTGTGATAGATAATATTTCTTCCAACTTTTCTTGTTTGCCCAAAAAACGAATATCATCACAAGTCCCCAACTCACGGCATAATGCTTCCGCAGCTTGCCTTTCAGGTCCATCTCCTATCATTAATAATTTAGAAGGCACTTTTTGTTTTACTTTAAAAAAAGTTTTAATAGCATCTTCTACCCTTTTCACTTTTCTAAAATTCGAAACGTGTGTTAAGATTTTTTCACCATGAGGAACAATCATTTTTTTGAAATGTTCTTTATTCAAATGTGTGAAACGCTTGATGTCCACAAAGTTTGGGATGACGTGAATTTCTTTTGTAATTTTAAAATAACTTAAGGTTTCCTGTTTCAAATTTTCAGAAACTGCAGTGATTGCATCCGATTCATTGATTGAAAAAGTCACCACTGATTCATAAATTTTATCTTTACCAACTAAGGTAATATCAGTGCCATGCAGCGTGGTAATATAAGGAATATTTTTACCGCTTTGTTTTAAAATTTGATTTGCAAAATTAGCCGAAGATGCATGTGGAATGGCATAATGAACGTGCAGTATATCAAGCTTCTCATTAGAAATCACATCTACTAAAGTCGAAGACAAAGCTGACTCATAAGGAGGAAAATCAAACAGCGGATAAGAAGGCACCGACACCTCATGATAAAAGATGTTTGGATGAAATGCATCCAATCGAACGGGTTGTTGATAAGATATAAAATGCACAATATGACCTTTATCAGCAAGCGCCTTGCCTAACTCGGTCGCCAATACGCCACTCCCACCAAAAGTGGGATAACAAACAATTCCTATTTTCATCATTATTTATTTAGCAAACAAAAGTATCATAATTTGCAGAAACTAGTTGTGTTATATTTTTGAATCACTATTGCTAAAATTGATTTTACATGTTTTGTGTAAAGAAAGTGAGAAAAATAATTGGATTGATGATGAAAGTATATCATTCCACTATTAGTTTTACAACATGCAACAATATTTAAATTTATTAAACCATATTTTAAATAATGGCACCACTAAATCTGACCGTACTGGAACCGGTACCATTAGCACATTTGGTTATCAAATGCGATTTGATTTAAGTGAAGGATTCCCCTTAGTGACAACAAAAAAACTTCATTTAAAATCGATTATTTATGAGTTGCTTTGGTTTATAAAAGGAGATACAAATACCCGATATTTGAATGAGCATGGCGTGAAAATTTGGGATGAATGGGCTGATGCAGATGGAAACTTAGGTCCTGTGTATGGCAAGCAATGGAGGTCGTGGATTGATCAAGATGGAAAGGCTCACGATCAACTGAAAAATGTGATAGACCAATTGAAAAATAATCCTGATAGCAGACGAATGATAATCAGTGCATGGAATGTAGGCGATTTGGACAAAATGGCTCTAATGCCTTGTCACACTATGTTTCAATTTTATGTTGCAGATGGGAAGCTCAGTTGTCAGCTCTATCAAAGAAGTGCAGATGTGTTTCTTGGAGTCCCTTTCAACATTGCTTCTTATGCTCTCTTAACCATGATGCTGGCTCAAGTTTGCAATTTAAAACTCGGTGATTTTATTCACACCTTTGGTGATGTTCATATTTACTCAAACCATATTGAACAAGTAAAATTACAATTGACACGCACTCCCTTTTCTTTGCCAACAATGAAAATAAACCCTACCAAAATAAATATTGATGACTTTGAATTGAATGATTTTGAATTAGAGGGATATCAATATCATCCACATATTAAAGGGGAAGTAGCTGTTTAACTTAAATGACACATTCAACACTTTGTTCAAAAAAAATCAAAAAAATGAATATTTCAATAATCGTTGCTGTTTCAGAAAATAATGTCATCGGAGTGCAAAACCAGTTACCGTGGCATTTACCCGCCGATCTCAAATACTTTAAACATCTCACTACAGGGTATCCGATTATCATGGGACGCAAAACGTTTGATTCAATTGGGAAACCTTTGCCCAATAGAGAAAATATTGTCCTCACTCAAAATCATCTATTTGCCGTCGATGGTGTTTTGACATTTCATTCGGTGGATGAAGTGCTGGATTATTGTAAAAATAAAAATGAGGTATTTGTGATTGGAGGTAATAAAATTTTTAAACTATTTCTAAATCGAAGCAATACCATTTATCGAACGGTTGTACATACCAAAATTCCAAATGGAGATACTTTCTTTTCTGACATCAATCGAGATGAATGGACACTTGTCAAAAGTGATTTTCATACCAAAGATGAAAAAAATATTTTTCGATTATACTTTTGAAATATTCAAAAGAAAGTAACTCTTATTTTTTTTATGAAAGTTTGTTGCATTATGCTTTTTTTCACAAACTCCGATTTAAGTGCCATTGCACCAAAAACCATCTATTTT
>LNFQ01000023.1 GCA_001567165.1 Bacteroidetes bacterium OLB11 | reverse complement strand
AAAATACAATTTTTTTAAATAAAATGATTACTTTTGCACTCCTTTAAAAAAAAAGTAGTCATGCCAAAAAATGAAAAACCCACTCACGTGCTAAGAAAACGTTTAAAGTCACAGGAAGTGGAAAAATAAAGAGATTTAAAGCATTCAAAAGTCACTTATTGACTAAAAAAGCAACATCACGTAAAAGAAATTTGCGTGGAAGTACATTGGTAGATACTGCCAATAGCAGAATGGTTCACAGACTATTATGCGTTGGTGGCTAATCCAAATCTTAAAAATTATACTTATCACATTTTAAACGAATAAAAAATGCCACGTTCAAAAAATGCAGTAGCAAGCAGAGCAAGAAAGAAAAAAATATTAAACCAAGCAAAAGGATTTTACGGAAAGCGTAAAAACGTATATACAGTAGCTAAAAACGTTGTTGAAAAAGGAATGACTTACAAATTTGTAGGTCGTAAATTGAAAAAACGTGATTACCGCACACTTTGGATTGCTCGTATCAATGCAGCAGTTCGAGCTGAAGGTATGAACTATTCTACCTTTATCAATAAATTAGAAAAAGCAAACATTACACTCAATCGAAAAGTCCTTGCCGACTTAGCTATGAATGAGCCAGATACTTTCAAAAATTTAATAGCTCAAGTAAAATAATTTTTTAACAAAACGAAAAAAGCATCTATTCAAAATAGGTGCTTTTTTTATTGTACATACACAAAATATTCAGGAAATAAAGCTTGCATCTTTTTCAAATCTTGGTTTTCCTCAAAGATTCCAAACACTGCACTACCACTACCACTCATTGAATTATAAATAGCCCCACACTCCTTTAATCTGTTTTTAATTATCGCAATTTCAGGATACGATTTCATAATCGGTGCTTCGAAGTCATTGACCAATTCATTTTCCCAAGTATTTATTGGTTGTGCAATTATTTCAATAAGCGGTTTTCGCTGAGAACAAGGTTTTATTTGCGAAAATGCCCAAGAGGTCGAAATGTGAATAGGTGGTTTGATAATAACGAAATGATAAGCCGAAAGATTAAGCTCAATAGGCCACAGCTGCTCCCCCCTCCCCTTCGCTAATGCTGTTTTGTTTTCAATAAAAAAAGGGCAATCACTTCCTAATTGTAAGGCATAATTTTCAAGTTCGTTCTTACTCAATTTTAACTCAAAAAAATCGTTCAACATCTTTAGCATAAAAGCCGCATTTGACGAACCTCCTCCTAAACCTGCCCCCAGTGGTATTTTCTTCAATAAAAAAATATCAATTGCTTGAATTTGGTGATACATTTTCTTCAACAAAGAATAAGCCTTCAAGATTAAATTTTGCTCTAGGTCTCCTGGAATCTCGATGCCGGCTGTTTGAAAATGCAACTTTTCCGATCGAATTATCTCAAGTGCATCGGCACAATTTAATGGATAAAAAATAGTTTCTAAGTCATGGTATCCATCATCACGTTTGCTGGTGATATAGAGCCCTAAATTGATTTTACAATTTGGAAATTGCAACATATTTTAGTAAAAATTTAAGTTGAAAAATAAAAAAAAGCCATTGAATATTCAATGGCTTTACACAAAAAAGAATTTTTAAATGGTCATTTTTTTCTCTTTATGACTTTTAATTTGGTCAATCAAAGCCTTCAAGGCAAAGTCAAAAGATTCTTCAAAACTTTTTGATTCATACTTTACAAAGAATGTATGCTTAGGTACATTTACTTTAATTTCGGCAATCTTATCTTTAATTTGATGGACGACATTATCCACTTTAAGATAAACTTCAACTCCAATAATGTTGTCATGATAGGTTTTCAACTTTTCTAGTTTTTCATTCACATGAGTTAATAATCTTTTGTCAGCTTCAAATCGCTGAGTACGAATCTGTACATTCATAATTTTAATTTAATTTAGTTAAAAAATAATTTTCTTAAGAACTTTGATAAAGATAACCCTATTTTTATTTATAAAAAAAAACTTATTGAAAAAAGCAATGTTTTCTATTAATTTTAACCTCTCAAAATGAGAAAGGAAAAGATTATTATCATAGGGTCTGGGTTTGGCGGTCTGCTTTGTGGGGCTATCCTTTCAAAATATAAATATCAAGTCACTATCCTTGAAAAAAACAAGCAAACAGGTGGTTGTCTGCAAGGCTACGGAATAGATGGTCAACTGTTTGAACTGGCAGTGCATTATCTTGGCAGCTTAGATAAAGGACAAACTCTTTATAAAATTTTAAATTTTTTAGAACTTATACCTCAGCTTTCAATCCACAAATTAGATGAAGATTGTTTTGATAAGATTATTATTGAAGACAAAGAATACCCATTTGCACAAGGCTATCACCATTTTGTGGACCAACTTGCTCAATATTTTCCGCATCAAAAGGAGCAGCTGACACGATTTGTCGAAGATATGCAATACACTTGCCGACACTTTCCACTTTATCATTTAGAAATAGGCTCCGCCATAAAGAAAAGACTCGTTTCCCATTTTAGTTTGAAACAAAAATTGGATGAACATATTACAGATGATACTCTCAAATTGGTACTTGCAGGCAATCATCTACTGTATGCCGGCGAGGAAAACACAACCCCTTTTTATATTCATGCTCTTATCGAAAACTCCTATATCGAAGGAAGTTGGAAATGTAAAAAAGGGAGCTATCAAATTGTAAAAGCACTTGAATCTTTTATCAAAAAACATCATGGTGAAATTATAAAAAATTGTGATATCATTAAAATCAAAGAGAATGAAGGAAAGATTGAATATATTGAAAATAGTAAAGGGCAACAGTTTTTTGCAGATTATTATATTTCTAACTTGCATCCAACAAAAACATTTGAAATTTTAGAAACTTCAATAATCAAAAAAATTACAAAAAAACGTATCGCACAGCTACCAAATACCCTTTCTGCTGTTATGGTGAATCTTACTTTGCAAAAGGAATGTATTGAATATAAAAATCATAATATATATTATCATAAAAATAAAAATATTTGGGCTGACTTAAACCAGTCCAATTCTTCTTCTGAAAATTTCAACCCTAATTCATTTGGTGTGTTCTACTATCAAGATCCATATCACTTAAAATATGCAAATCGCTTATCCATATTATGCTATATGAATCATGCCTATTTCACTGAATGGGAAAAAAGTTTTAATATCAATACAAAACCAACAAAACCTAGCAGATCTGAATCCTACTTCCAGTTTAAAACGCAAATAGGAATGAAGATTGTGGAAGAAATTGATAAAATAATCCCTCATTTAAAAACATCCATATCCAAAATAGATATTTCTACTCCACTTACTTACCGCGATTATCTCAACATTCCAAACGGGTCTATGTATGGGGTAAAAAAAAATGTAAATGATTTAGACCATTTAGCACTTTCAACAAAAACAAAAATCAAAAATCTATTTCTGACTGGACAAAATATCAATATGCACGGCATCTTAGGAGTTGCTATCACTTCCATACTGACTTCTTCTGAACTACTCGGGCTGAACTTTTTAATAGATGAAATCAATTTTGCTAATAGGAAATGACAAAATCACATTCCTTTTTAACACTTTCAAATTTATATTTGTAAAATATGAGATTACTCAAAAAAATCCTGAAAGGCTTAGGCCTATTTATATTGTTTCTCATCATTTTTTTGTTGATACTTTCTGTTTATATTTATCAAGTGAGTGATTTAAAACCGCCAACTATCGAAAACCGTACAGCTGAAAGTTTGCAAAGAGAAGTTGTTGATTCAACTCATTTTAAAATTGGAAATTGCTTTTTACAAAAAAACAAATTTGGGCTTTATGAAATGTATATTGAAGGAGACGATTTTGAAAGAGGAGTGATTTATGGAAAATTAGCCAAAGAGCTTATCGAATATCAAGAACAAGCGTTCACTAATGAGATTCAACGCATGATTCCTTCGCCAAAATATTTAAAGTTTTTGAAATATATTATTGGTTTCATGAATCGGGATTTGACCGACTTTGTCATACCAGAATATCAACATGAAATATATGGAATTTCATTATCCGCCTCCGAAAAATTCAATTGGATTGGCTCTAATTATTCTCGTCAAATGAATTATCATGCAGCACATGATATTGGTCATGCTTTAGCAAATATGATGCTTGTGGGATGCACTTCCTTTGCAACCTGGGATGAAAAATCAAAAGATAGCCTACTCATCATCGGGCGAAATTTTGACTTTTATGTCGGCGATGATTTTGCAAAAAATAAAATCGTTGCTTTTTATAATCCCACAAAAGGACACCCTTTTATGTCAGTGATTTGGGGAGGGTTTACTGGCGTTGTCAGTGGCATGAATAACAAAGGAATCAGCGTGACCATCAATGCCGCAAAATCTTCGGTACCAAGCGGTGCAGCGACTCCTGTTTCACTAGTGGCAAGAGAAATATTGCAATATGCAAGTAATATCGACGAAGCTATTCAAATTGCTAAAGAGAGAAAAATGTTTGTCAGCGAAAGTTTTTTAATCGGCTCGGCTGCTGATAATAAAGCGGTCGTTATCGAAAAAACACCAGATGACTTAGGTGTTTACGAATCAAATACTCATGAGATTTTATGTGCCAATCACTATCAAAGTGAAGTTCTAAAAAATCAAAAATTAAACAAAGAACAAATTCAAAATAGTGCCTCCCTATATCGATACAACCGACTGCAAGAACTTTTAAACGAAACAAAAATCAATACCCCCGAACGAACTGCACAAATTTTACGAGATTATAAAGGTCAAAAAAATCAAGACATTGGATTAAGTAATGAAAAGGCGGTCAACCAATTTATCGCTCATCACTCAATTATTTTCGAACCAAAAAATCAAAAAGTTTGGGTCAGCACATCTCCTTGGCAATTGGGCGAATATGTATGTTATGATTTAACGAAAATCTTTTCAAATTCAAAACCTCATCCACTGTATGATGAAGCATTAGACATTAAACCCGACACACTTCTTTATACAAAAACATTTCAGCAATTAGAAAATTATTTAGTTTTAGAAAAAGAATTTCAAAATCATCATTATTTTCAACCTCAAAAAATAGTAAAAACCAATCCCAATTATTATGACTCATATCGAATCGCTGGTGACATCTACTCCATCACAAACAAAAAAGATAGTGCTATAATGATGTACCAAAAAGCGTTACAATATGAAATTGCCACACAAGACGAGAAGAAATCAATAGAAGAAAAAATAGTAAGATTAAAAAAATTAAAACCATGATACAAGGTATAGGCACCGATATAATCGAAATTGTTAGAATCGAAAATAAGATAAAAAGAAATCCCGAATTTAAACAACATGTTTTTTCTTCAAATGAAATTACATATTGTGAGAAACAAAAAAAACCATATATGCACTATGCAGCAAGATGGGCAGTAAAAGAAGCATATCTCAAAGCCTTCAGCTTATCCTTTATCGGAAATCATCGTTTACACGAAATCGAAGTATTGCATTATGAAAATGGGAAACCTTATGTCAACCTGAATGGTGATTGTTTGAAAAATCATCTCGAAAAAAAAATTAGGAGATATTCATGTAAGCATATCTCACACTGACTTATACGCAGTTGCATACTTAATCATCGAAAATTAAAAACAAAACAAAGTGAATAAAAAAAAATAGTAAAAATATATCCAAAAAACCAACCATCTTAGTCACCAATGATGATGGCGTAACGGCACCCGGCATCGCAGCACTGGTGGAGGTAGCTAAACAATTTGGCGATGTTGTTGTGGTTGCACCCGACCGTCCACAATCTGGCATGGGACATGCTATTACAATCGGCAAACCACTTCGACTCAATGCTGTGCATCTTTTTGGAGATATAGAAGTCTATCAATGTAATGGAACTCCGGTAGATTGCGTGAAATTAGGTGTCGATAAAATTTTGCATAAGAAACCTGATTTTTGTTTCAGTGGCGTCAATCATGGTTCTAATAGTTCAATCAATGTCATTTACTCTGGCACCATGAGTGCGGCAATGGAAGCCTCCATTGAAGGCATTCCCGCAGCTGGATTTTCTTATCTAGATTATGCATTTGAAGCCGATTTTTCTTTGAGTAAACAAGTGATTCATACCATAATCGATGCCCTCATTCATAAAAAACTGCCCAATAAAGCCTTGTACAATATTAATATTCCCAATGTTCCTTTGGATAAATTTAAAGGGATAAAAATATGCCGTCAAGCAAATGCTAAATGGAAAGAAAATTTCATAGAACGCATAGATCCTCATGGCAAAAAATATTATTGGTTGACCGGAGAATTTGTAAATCTAGACAAAGGAAAAGATACCGATGTATGGGCTTTACAACATCATTATGCATCTGTTGTGCCAGTTCAATATGATTTAACAGATTACAAAACGCTTAAAAAACATTAACTTTTAGCCGATGTTGTTGGTTGAACATCTTTACAAAAATATAAAAATGCAGATCATCTTTCGGTCGATGATTTGAGTTTTCAATTTGAAGATGGTAAAATCATTGGCTTATTAGGACCAAATGGTGCGGGAAAAACAACTACCATTTCGATTATTTCCGGATTACTAAAACCCGATTCCGGTAAAGTTTATGTTTTAAATAAAGATACTGAAAAAGATATTGCATTTATCAAAAAACATATTGGTGTCGTACCACAACAAATCGCTCTTTTTGAAAATCTAAGTTGCTTAGAAAACTTAATCTATTTTGGAAAATTACAGAATATTCCAACCGAACAACTGAATAAATCTATCGAAGAATTTCTACATATTTTCGGACTAGAGCAACATGCTTACAAACAAGTGAAACATTTTTCTGGTGGGATGAAACGAAGAGCAAATATTATTGCCTCTCTGCTGCATAGCCCATCCTTGCTGATACTTGACGAGCCAACATCCGGTGTGGATGTTCACTCAAGAAACGTCATTTTAAAATTTTTAAAAGACTACCAGCAAAAAGGCAATTCGATTATTTACACTTCTCATCTTTTGGAAGAAGCAGAAGCCATTTGCGAAGAAGTTCTTATCATTGATCATGGTAAAAAAATAGTACAAGGAAATCCTTTTGAACTCAATAAAATTCATCAAGTAGATAACCTCGAAACTTTATTTATTAAATTAACCGGAACTGAACTCAGAGATTAAGACGATGAAAAGAATTATTGCAACATTTATAAAAGAATGGCATTTGATGCGGAGAGATATCGGCGGTATTTCTTTAGTTTTTTTAATGCCAATTATTTTAGTAATCATCATGGCTTTGGTGCAAGATGCTCCATTTAAAGATTTTAAAGAAATAAAATTTAAAACATTAGTTGTTGATCATGACCAGAGTGCTATTTCTGCAAAAATCATCAACGGATTAAAACAGTCTAACCAATTTGAAATGAGCACGCAAGAATTGAGTTTGGAAGAAGTGAAACAGGTTATCAAAAATGGAAAATTTAATTTTGCAGTCATCATCAAAAAAGGAGTCGGCTCCGAAATTGTCAATAGCGGAAATATTATAGCCAATCAAATTGCTGCTCAAATTGGGATTCATCAAAAAATGCCACATCGTGAACAAAGAGACAGTAATCAAATTGATCTAATGTTTGATCCTATTTCAAAACCAACCTTTAAAATAGCAATACATAATGCGTTAGAAAAACTAGTTGAAAAAATTCAATCTGAAATTATTCTCGAACGCATATCAGCTATTCAGCCTCAAAAAGAAAAACACAGATTCTTTTGATTTTCAAAAAAATACTCGGTCAAGTAAAAAGTGAACGAAATTGGCACTGGCACTGAAAATGCGTATATTCAGAAAATCAATTCTGTTCAACACAACGTGCCTTCTTGGTCAATATTTGGTATCTTTTTTATGGTGTTAGTCATCAGTGAAAGCCTAATCACAGAACGGAATAGCGGCAGTTGGACACGCATAAAACTCATTCAAGGTAGCCTATTTGATATATTTGCAGGAAAAATTTTATTCTTTATCCTTTTAGGTATCATTCAGTTTTACTTTATGCTGTTAGTGGGTATGTATTTAATGCCGCTATTGGGGCTAGATGCTTTAGTGATTGGCACACATCAAGGAGCTTTATTTTTAATGGTCAGTTCCATCTCCTTATGTGCAGCATCTGTAGGCATATTATTTGGAATGATTTTCAATTCAACAAATCAAGCATTACCAGTTGGGGCAATATCAGTCGTAATCTTATCCGCAGTCGGTGGCGTATGGGTTCCGCTTGAAATACTCCCTCCTTTGTTAAGTAAAATTTCTTACATATCACCTTTGAGATGGAGTTTAGAAGGCATCAATAATATCTTATTGAGAAACGGTGGACTCTCCACCATTTTAATTCCTTCATTTGCTTTAGTGCTTGTATCAGCTATCAGTTTACTCATTTCAAAGTTGATGGATAAATAAAAAAAAACGACCGATGAACGGTCGTTTTTCACACAAAAATTAACAATAATGAAAAAAACTATCCTTTAACCATTTCTAGATTAATTTTAAAAATTACTTCATCTCCAACAACAGCAACTGGTGTTGAAGTTCCAATTTCATAATCTTTTCTATTCAATTTACCATTGATTTTAAACCCGGCAATCGTTTTTTGATTTCCAATATTTGTACCCACTTTATAGGTAGCTACAAATGTTACATTTTTAGTAACTCCATGCATGCTTAATTTGCCTGAAATGCTTAATTTACCATTACCAAGCGATTTAACTGAAGTACTTTCAAAAGAGATAGATTCATACTTATCTACTTCAAAAAAATCAGGACTCTTTAAATGAGCATCTCTCTTTTCATTGTCAGTATTAATGCTATTGGCTACAATATCCATTTTAATTTTTGCATCAGAAAAATCAGCTTTTGAAGAAGTCATCGTAGCTTCAAATTTTTTAAAACTTCCATCTACATCACTTACAATCATGTGACTTGTAGTGAATACAACATTTGAGTGAGAAACATCAGCACTCCATGTTTGAGCTTGTGAATTAAACCCAAATGTTAATAGTGCGAATGCAATAATTAATTGTTTCATATATTTTTTTTACAAAAATAAATTAATTATTTGTTTAAACATCTAATTTTAATATAAAAAAAATTGATACCTAATAATTTCTTTGGAATGTGGATAAAACTCAGAAGAAAGAAATACAAAAAAATGTAATTTTGAAAGACTAGCTTATGAAGATATTTTTCATAAAAACTATTTCCTCAAAAAACAATAAAGACTACTGACATAAGAATGAAATTTTCGCATTTACACAACCACACGCAATTCTCACTCCTAGATGGAGCCAGCAGTATCAAAAGATTATATCAAAAAGCCATTGAAGATAAAATGCCTGCCATTGCAATCACCGACCATGGAAATATGTTTGGTGTTTTTGACTTTGTCAAGGAGGCAAAAAAACACAAAGATGAAAATGGGAATTTACTCATCAAACCAATTGTTGGTTGTGAATTTTATTTGGTGGAAGACCGCACCGTTCAACAATTTACAAAAGATCGCAAGGATAAAAGATACCATCAATTATTATTAGCAAAAAACAAACAAGGCTATAAAAACCTCATCAAACTATGCTCTTTAGGATACACCGAAGGACTGTATAGCAAATACCCCCGAATTGATAAAGAATTGATTTTAAAATATCACGAAGGACTCATCGCATCCACTTGTTGCTTGGGAGCTTCAGTACCTAAAGCCATTATTGAAAAAGGTGAAGCAGAGGCTGAAAAAGAATTTGTATGGTGGTTGGATATTTTTGGTGAAGATTATTATGTTGAAATGCAAAGGCATGATATTCCTGAACAAAATATCGTGAATGAAATTCTTTTAAAATTTGCAAGAAAATATAATGTCAAAATAATCGCTAGCAACGACTCCCACTATGTGGATGAAGAAGATAGCAATGCACATGACATTCTCCTTTGCGTGAATACCAATGAAAAACAGAGCACCCCAAAACTCAAAGAATTTACAGATGACGATGTTGAAGTAAGAAATAAACGATTTGCCTTTTATAATAATGAATTTTATTTCAAAACAACAGCCCAAATGACCGCTTTGTTTTCAGATATTCCAGAGGCGATTGACAACACCAACGAAATTGTTGACAAAGTAGATTTAATCAGTGTTACAAATGATTTACTCTTACCCAATTTTCCAGTTCCACCACAATTTAAAACTCAAGAAGATTATCTTGAATTTTTAGTTTATGAAGGAGCAAAAATCAAGTATAAAATTTTCACACCACAACTAGAAGAACGAATCAAATTTGAATTAGATGTCATAAAAAAAATGGGATTTGCAGGATATTTCCTTATCGTTTCGGACATTATCACTTCAAGTAAAAAAATGGGAGTGGTAGTAGGACCAGGAAGAGGCTCTGCAGCTGGCTCAGTAGTTGCTTATTGCATAGACATCATCACGATTGACCCACTCAAATATAATTTACTTTTTGAACGGTTTTTGAATCCCGAACGTGCTTCCATGCCGGACATTGACACGGATTTTGATGACATCGGAAGAGGAAAAGTCGTTGAATATATCGTGCATAAATATGGAAAAAATCAAGTGGCACAAATTATCACCCATGGCACAATGGCCGCCAAAAGCAGTATCAAAGACGTGGCTCGTGTGTTAGAATTACCTCTCGACCAAAGTAATGCACTCGCAAAATTAGTACCTGACAAACCAGGCACTTCTTTAAATAACATTTTACATATCAATGAAAAAGATTTAAAAAACAAAGAAGGAATTTCAAATGATGATATCAAAAACATCGAAGAACTTCAAAGTATTTATAACGGAGACACCCTACAGTCAAAGGTTTTACATGAAGCTGAAAAATTAGAAGGCACTGTCAGAAACACGGGTATTCACGCTGCAGGAATTATTATCGGCCCCAAAGACCTTATGGAAATCATGCCACTTTGCAAACAAAAAGATGTTGATATGTATGTCACACAATTTGTTGGCTCAGTGATTGAAGAAACAGGAGCTATCAAAATAGACGTTTTAGGGCTTTCAAATTTGAGTATTATCAGAGATGCAATCGTTTTTATCAAACAAAATCACCAAATCAATTTAGATATTGAAAATATTCCATTAGACGACCCTAAAACTTTCAAACTATATCAAAATGCAGAAACAGAAGGAACTTTCCAATTTGCTTCGGTTGGAATGAAAAAACATCTAAAAGAATTGCAACCCGATACGATTGAAGATTTGATAGCCATGAATGCCCTATACCGTCCGGGACCGATGAGTTATATTCCCGATTTTATTAATCGAAAACGGGGTCATACTCCTATCAATTATGACTTACCTGAAATGGAAGAAATATTAAAAGACACGTATGGAATCACAGTTTATCAAGAACAAGTCATGTTATTATCTCAAAAATTGGCAAACTTTTCAAAAGGAGATGCTGATATATTGAGAAAAGCAATGGGAAAAAAACAATTGGAAGTGCTTCAAAAAATGAAAGCAAAATTCATGGACGGATGCAAAGCCAATAATCATCCTTTGAATGTGTGTGAAAAAGTATGGGAAGACTGGGTTGAATTTGCAAAGTATGCTTTCAATAAATCACACTCAACATGCTATGCTTATCTTGCCTATCAAACAGCATACCTTAAAGCAAATTATCCACCTGAATACATGGCTGCCTTGTTGAATTCGCAAGGAAATATTGATGAAATTTCAAAATACATGCAAGAATGTAAGCAAATGAAAATACCAGTTTTAGGACCTGATATCAACGAAAGTTTGAAAGGATTTAGTGTGACAAAAAATGGTATTATTCGTTTTGGGTTAGGAGCAATAAAAGGTGTGGGAGAAGCCGCAGTGCATGAGATAATTGAAGAAAGAGCAGCAAATGGAGATTTTAAAAATATATATGATTTTGCAAAAAGAGTCAATAAAAGAGCCGTTACCAAAAAGACATTAGAAAATCTGATAATGGCAGGAGCTTTAGATTCTTTCAGTGAAATACATCGTGCCCAATACTTTCATATAGGCCCCAAAGATAAAATGAGCAATCTTGAAAAACTGATTCGATATGGACAACTTTCAAATACAAGTACAAATACAATAGAGAACAGCTTATTTGGGGAAACCGAAATTTCTGAAATTGCAACACCTCAACTTTCAGATTGCGAAAAGTGGGATGCGATGGAAGCATTGAGCAAAGAAAAAGAATTGCTAGGAATCTATCTCAGTGCACATCCATTGGATTCCTTCCGATTTGAAATCGAAAATTATTACACCACTCCTCTTTCCGAAATGGATCCCAACAAATTGCTCAATAAGCCCATTCGAGTAGCAGGATATATTGAACAAGCACTGCATTTGACTTCCAAAAAAGGCACACAGTATGCTAAATTCAAATTGGTTGACTATAACGGTCAATATGAATTTTCTGTTTTTACAAATAAATATTTAGAGTTTAAAAACTTTATTGAAAAAGACCTAAAAGTGATGATTTCAGGAGCTTTCCAAATGAAGTATCAAAATGAAATTAGTTTCACAATTTCAAATATTACTCTTTTAGAAAATGTGAAAAAATTATTTACTAAAAAAATCAATCTCAAACTAAGGCTTGAAACCCTTGACAATGCCCTCTTAGACATCATTTCTAAATACACTGAAAGACCAGGCAATTGCGAATTTGGAATTATTATATCAGACGAAGAAATGAATCATCAAGTAAAATTGAGCAACTCCTATAAGAAGATAGAACTCAGTGACCAATTTTTAGAAGAATTAAAAAAAATATGAAGATGTTTTTTATCAAGTCGTCAGCATATAATTTAATCTATATTTAATAATTATTTATTATTTAAAACTTAAAAATTACAATAAGTAAATTCTTATATTTGCAAAATAAAACGAAAAAAAATCTATATTATGGCACAAACATTCACAGACGACAACTTTGAAAAAGAAGTCTTACAATCAAGTAAACTAAGCGTAATTGACTTTTGGGCTACTTGGTGCGGTCCTTGCGTGGCATTAGGCCCTACCATTGAAACACTTTCACAAGAATATGAAGGACGTGTAAATGTAGGGAAAGTGAATGTAGATGAAAACCCTAACTTATCTGTTCAATATGGCATCACCAGCATTCCTTGTGTATTATTTATTAAAGAAGGAAAAGTGGTAGATAAACAAGTTGGATTAGCTCCAAAATCAGCTCTCGAAAGAAAAATCATGTCGCATATTTAATGATTTATTAATAAATATTTAAAAGACTATCGAATTATTGATAGTCTTTTTTTTTACTTTTGACTTTGTAAATTCCAATTTGAAAAAAATATTCTCTCTTTTACTCTTTATTCAATTTCAACTTTCAGGACAAGAAAGTGGGTTAACTCAATTTCTCACAAAAACAGACACCTTAAACAAATTCAGATTTTATACCGTTTCAGGATTACAAGCGGGCATTTGGAGTGGAAGTTTAATAGGACTAAATCATGCATGGTATGCGAATTATCCTCGTTCATCTTTTCACTTTTACAATGATATCGGCGAGTGGCAACAAATTGACAAAGTGGGACATTCATTTAGTGCTTATTTTGGAGCAAACCTTTCATCTCAACTATTTGCATGGAGTGGAGTTAGTCAAAAAAAATCTGCATTATTAGGTGCCGGCATGGGAATAGCTTATGAATCTGTGATTGAAATTTTAGATGGATACAGTGCAGAATGGGGCTTTAGCATGACTGATATGGCAGCTAACCTATCAGGTTCATTGTTATTTTTATCTCAAGAATTGTTTTGGAAAGAACAACGAATTCAATTTAAATTTTCATCTCATTCTATCCATTATAAAGATGCTGAATTGCATATAAAAGCAAACGACTTATACGGAAAATCTTTACCAGAGCGCATTCTAAAAGATTACAATGGACAAACGTATTGGTTAAGTGCAAATCTGTGGTCATTTGCAAAAGAATCAAAAATCCCCAAATGGCTCAATGTAGCAATTGGATATGGAGGGGATGGAATGTTTGGTGGGTATAATAATTATTGGACAGACTCAAAAGGCGTTTATCACGATCGTACTGATATCAAGCGAATCCGTCAATTTTATTTAGCTCCAGATATTGATATTTCAAAAATATTTATTAAGGGGAAAAACAAAAAAATATTCAAATTTATCAATCTAATTCATTTAAAAATGCCCCTTCCAGCATTAGAAGTAAACACGCAAGGTGGGGTGAAATTTCATCCTCTTTATTTCTAAATAGTACTCATAATATTCTTTTTATCTAAAAGAATATTTTTAATCGTCATCGCAATAGCATCGCTGTCATATCCACATTCTTTATGCAGTTCAGCAGGTTTGCCATGCTCCACCAATCGGTCAGGAATACCTAACATTGTAACTTCAATTTTATATTGATGAGTAGCAAAAAATTCAAGACAAGCACTTCCAAAACCACCCATGATACACCCATCTTCAACCGTAATAATCTGTTTGAATTTTTGAGCAATTGTATGCAATAATCCTTCATCAATTGGCTTCACAAATCGCATATTATAATGAGCAATATCCAAATCGAAATTTTCTAATTTCTGACATGCTTCCACTACAAAATTTCCGGGATGTCCTATGGATAAAACCGCAATGTCATTTCCTTCTTTTACAACTTGACCTTTACCGGTTTCAATCAATTCAAAAGGTTTTTCCCAATCGGACATAACCCCCTCTCCTCTTGGGTATCGAATGACATAAGGGCTATGATTTGAATCACTTTGTGCAGTGAACATCATATTCCTCAATTCCACTTCATTCATCGGAGCAGCAATCACCATGTTTGGAATGCAGCGCATATAGGCAATATCATACACTCCATGATGTGTGGGTCCATCATCTCCTACCAGTCCGGCTCTGTCTAAACAAAATATAACTGGGAGTTTTTGAATCGCAACATCATGAATCACTTGGTCATAAGCTCTTTGCATAAATGAAGAATAGATGTTGCAAAAAACCTTCATTCCTTGCGTTGCCAATCCTGCACTGAGTGTCACCGCATGCTGTTCGCAAATACCTACATCAAATGCACGTTTGGGCATTTCTTGAATCATATATTTCATTGAACATCCCGATGGCATAGCTGGTGTAACGCCCATCACTTTTTCATTTGCTTTAGCAAGTTCTATAATTGTTTTACCAAAAACATCTTGATATTTTGGAGGTTGTGGCACATCAAAAATCACTTTATTAATAACACCTGTTGTCTTATCAAAAGTGCCGGGTGCATGCCAAAGAGTTTGATCTTTTTCTGCTTTTTCAAATCCTTTTCCTTTTACTGTATTTATATGTAAAATTTTAGGACCTTTAATTTCTTTTAAATCTTTAAAAATCTCAACAAGTTTTAAAATATTATGCCCATCTACTTGGCCAAAATATCGCAATCCGAGTGCTTCAAATAAGTTGCTGTTTTTAGACACTACTCCTTTTAGACTGGCCTCAATTTTAGATGCAACTTGTTGATTGAAAGTGCCTCCTGGTAATTTTCCTAAAATTTTCCAAACATCATTTCTTGCTTTATTATAGGTTTTAGATGTTGTGATATCTGTCAAATATTCTTTGAGTGAACCCACATTGGGGTCGATGCTAATATTGTTATCATTGAGAATAATTAAAATATCGGTATCTGAAGAACCTACGTGCTGCAATGCTTCAAAAGGTAATCCTGCTGTCATGGCTCCATCTCCTATGATAGCTACATGCATTCGATTATGTTCTTCTTTTAATTTAGATGCAATCGCCATTCCTAATGCCGCCGAAATGGAAGTGGATGAGTGCCCAACACCAAAAGCATCATATTCACTTTCTGACATTTTAGGGAATCCACTAAGTCCTTTATATTTTCTATTTGTGTGAAACTGTGCTCTTCTTCCTGTTAAAATTTTATGCCCATACGCTTGGTGACCAACATCCCAAACGAGTTTATCATAAGGTGTATTATATACATAATGCAAAGCAACTGTTAATTCTACGACACCTAAACTAGCAGCAAAGTGTCCACCATTGACACTCACCGAATCAATAATAAATTGTCTTAGTTCATTGCATAATTGTACTAAATCTTCTTTTTTTATTTTCTTTAAATCAGAAGGAAATTCAATTTTGCTTAACAAAGGGCCCGCTTGTATCTCCATGATGCGAATATATTCAAACAAAAATACATTTTTTTATTTATTTTCTCATTTCTTTTTATTCACTATTTTAGCTCTAATTTTAAAAAATGAATACAGCAATCCTGCATTTAATTCCAAATTTTCTAGCTGAAGAAACATTGCATGTCATTCCGTCCTACATTCAAGATATTGTGAAAAATATTTCTATTTTTTATGTTGAAGAAATCAAAAGTGCGAGAAGGTTTTTAAAAAAAATAGACAAAAATATCAATATTGATGCACTCACTTTTCACTTTTTGAATGAGCATGAAATTAACGATTTGCATCACGCCAAACAGTATTTCAAAGACGGGAAAACAATTGCTTATATCAGTGAAGCTGGGTGTGCAGCCGTTGCAGATCCGGGTGCAGAATTAGTAAGCTTAGCTCATTTATTTCATGTAAAAGTGGTGCCACACGTTGGCCCCAATTCCATTTTATTGGCATTGATGGCTTCGGGATTTAATGGACAAAAATTTTTATTTCATGGATATTTACCCAATAAACAACCCGCTTTAACTCATAAAATTAAAGAAATCGAACAACATAGTTTAAAAGAAAATTGCACTCAAATTTTTATCGAAACACCCTATCGAAATAATCAAGTATTAAGCGAATTGATTGCCCATTGTCATGCTCACACTAAATTATGTGTTGCATCAAACCTAACAAGTGTGAATGAAAAAATCATTTCTTGCACAGTAGCTGAATGGAGGAAAATGGATTTTAATTTTCACAAAATCCCATCTGTTTTTTTATTATCTGTCAGTAATTAGAATCCAATGTTCTGAGCGGGGTCGTCACGAACGTCTTCAATTCGATCAATAATGTATTGACCATTTTCTTGATTATTACTGTTGTAATTTTCACCTCGCCAAGGAAGATTTTTTCGATATTGAATATAATGAAGTTTCACTGTTTTACCAATTACTGCTTGAAGACTATCTGCAATAACTTCGTCCAATACCGAAAAGTTGAAATTGTTTGTATTAATGGATGTACCTCGTTGAGATGCTCTTAATCCGGGCTGTATGAGTTCACCTTCGTATGTTTTAAATACATTTCCTTTTCTAGAAAAATTTTATACAAAACTCCATCACGAATTCCATCACTATATATATTATAATAGAACCAATATACATATCCCGAAAGGAAAAGACCACCAATTAAAACAGATAAAAAGATAATTTTTTTCACTCTATTTATTTTTAGCAAAACTAATTTAATTGTTTAATTAGACAATAATTTTTAATTTTAATTATCAAATAAAAAATATGAGAATACTTTTCAGTCTTTTTTTTTATTTCACTGACTTTAGGATGTTTTGCCCAATTGCAAAAAAGTGAAATTAGATTAACCCCTATTGATATTAAGAAAAAAGAAATCCCATTTTATATTCAAAATGTTCAATTTCAGTTAAGCAGCGACACCATTGCCACTGTTTATTCAAAGAAAAAAAAGGGAACCATTCTGTTTACTCTTCCCCAAAAAAATAAAGAAAGCACTTTTACTACTTTTTTTGAAAATCAATATACACAAAACAAAGATGGTGCACCGATATCCATGATTGTAAAAAAGCTGGAAGTTACTCCAATTAAAAAAGGAGAATTTAATCCCAAAGACCAATTCCAATTTGAATGTGATTTCATTAAAGGGAACGACCCAGACCAGGATTTACTCTATACATTTCGAGCCAAAAATGAATTTGGAACTTTTGAAGATGCAGAAACAGTTTTGAATAATTACGTCACAAGAGTTTTAAACTCTGCGATTGAGCAATTTAAAGCTACATTTAATAATCGTGTTGATTGGCAAGAAGATTACACAAAAGGGAAATTGCCGAATAGCAAACCCATCAAAGTAAATTGTGTTTATAATAAAATTAATTCAAGTGATTCTGTAGCTTGCACTTCTCAAAAAAAATTGATTGGAGCCTATTTCAAGAAAACAAAAAAAGCCAAAAATGAAAACGGAAATGCAAAATACGTTTTGACCTACAAAGCTCTCTCAGAGGAAACGAGTAAGCAATTAAAATTAGATATTTATGTGTATTCATTTTTAAATAAAAAATTAAGTTGGAAACCAGAAGGAACGCAAAACGAAAATTGGTTAGCTTATCAACAAGGACTATTTGATATTAGTTCTATCTTTGGACTTCGTCTTCAAAAAGAAATGAAAAATCATACATATAGTCTTGGTGAATATCGAACTGAGCTCAATAAAATTTATAACGATTTGATGAAAGAATATTTGACAATGACTAAACAATATTCTGAAGAAACCAAGAATGGTTCTCTTCCTGACAAAATGAAAGAATGGATTTCCAAAATTGGAAAAATGAATAATGAATAAAATAGTAAACAAATGAAAAACTTCTTTAGCTCCTCTAAAAATGCACCTTTTGACAATGAACAACAACTTCAAGATGCTGAAACATTTTTAGTTTCGATTAAACCCATATTAGACAAAGTGCATAATAACAAAGCTGTATTGCTGATGTCTAAAGGGTTTGACTGGATTGAAGAATATATTTACTACTTAATCGCCTTGGCATGTTTTGGGTTTCTTTTCATTATGAAAAATATCTTTCCGTTTCATGTTTTAGAAGAAATGACAAACAAGCCTAGTGTGAGAGAACATTTTTTGAGTGCAAATGATGTTGACCTTTTTGCATTAACTATCAAAGGAATGATTGTATTGATTGGTCTTCTTTTTATTTTTTTAGGAACAAAAAAAAGAGTGATTCGTAAAAGCAAAGACGCTCTATACCTTACTAGCAACGAATTAAAGAAAATAGAAACGTATTTTCAAAACAAAAAAGAAACATTAAAAAATTTAGTTACAAATAAATCAATTGATACAGGAGAAAAATCATTTCCTGAACTTGAGGCCGGAGAATAATATCCTGCATTTTCATTATCAATCTTTCCAAAAACAAATAGCTGATTTGAATTTTATTTAATATAAATAGTTCAAAGAATATTAATTTTACACATCATGATTTCGCAAGCAACCATTCAAAAAGTAAACGATGTCGCTGACATATTAGATGTGGTCGGCACATTTGTTCATTTAAAAAAAAGGGGTGCAAACTATTTGGGAAACTGTCCTTTTCATAATGAAAAAACACCCTCTTTTACAGTATCTCCATCAAAAGGAATTTATAAATGTTTTGGTTGTGGAAAGGCCGGAAATTCTATTACATTCATTCAAGAACATGAAAAACTCACCTATCCAGAAACGATTAGATGGCTTGCAAAAAAATATCATATTGAAATAGAAGAAACATTACAATCAAGTGAAGATAAGGATAAGCAACAAATGGAAGATAGTTTGCGAATTATCAATCAATTTGCCTCAGATTATTTTCATGATACTTTATACTCGACAGAAGAAGGAAAAGCTATTGGACTTTCTTATTTCAAAGAACGAAATTTTAGAAACGAAACCATTGATAAATTTCATTTAGGATACTGCTTAGAAGATAAGAATATTTTTCCAAATGCCGCATTGGATAAGAAATACAAGAAAGAATTTTTAATAAAAGCTGGATTGGTCGGTGAAAAAAATAATCAATTATTTGCATTGTATTCAGGACGGGTAATTTTTCCGATACACAACCAAAGTGGCCGTATTATTGGGTTTGGAGCTCGCATTTTGAAAAAAAATGATAAATCTCCAAAATACATCAATACACCCGAAAACGAATTATATATCAAAAGCAAGACGCTGTATGGTTTGTTTCAAAGTAAAAATGCGATTTCAAAACAGAATGAATGCTTGCTAGTAGAAGGATATACTGATGTGATTTCCTTGCATCAATCGGGTGTTGAAAATGTAGTAGCAAGTAGCGGCACTTCACTCACCGAAGGACAACTGAACCTCATCAAACGGTTTACAAACAACCTTACCATTCTCTACGATGGAGATGCTGCCGGAATAAAAGCAGCCTTGAGAGGACTTGACATGGCGATTGAACATGGCATGAATGTGCATGTGGTGCTATTGCCAGACAACCACGATCCAGATAGCTATATCACCTCAGTCGGTGCTGAAAATTTCAATCAATTTATTGCTCAAAACAAAAAAGATATTATCGTTTTTAAACTAGAAGTTTCACTCAAAGAAGCGAAAGATGATAGTGTAAAAAAATCAATTTTAATCAATGAAATAGCAGAAACACTTTCTAAAATTAATCGTTTGGAAGATTTTAGTAAACAACAAGATTATATCAGACGTTGCTCACAATTATTAGGAATTGAAGAGGAGGGACTCGTATCATTAGTGAATAAAAAAATAAGAGAAAAGGTAGTCAAAAAAACACAAATTGAAGAATCAGAAGCAAAAAAATTAGAAGCCCAAGCCAATCCAGAAACAAACCACATCCAAAACGATTCTCTTGAGCTTTTAAAGAAAGATTATCTTCAAGAAAAAGCACTCATTAAAATCCTCATTGAATATGGTGAAAAACCATATGATGAAAATGTTCATGTGGCCGAATATGTTCGACTCAAAGTGGGTGATGTTGATTTTGTAAATCCCATTTGGCAAAATATTTTCAACGAATATTATCGATACATCGACCATCATTTGCAATTTCCGAATGAAAAATATTTTTCATATCACGATGACGAACAGATTCGGAGTGCTGCGATTGAAGCCCTTTATTTTCCATATGATTTAAGTGAAAATTGGTTTCACAAACATCAAATTATCGTACCAACAAAAGAGAGTTTATATCTACAAGAAGTAGAAAGTACGGTGCTTTATTTTTTATTACGAAAAGTAAAAAACATCAGTCAAGAATTGCTCAATGAATTAAAAACAAATCAAAATGATTTGCAAGAAGAAATGATTATTCAGACTTCGTTATTGGAATTAAAGAAAAATGAAATTGCCCTTTTGACAACTATCAAAACGGTTTTAGTGCGATAAAATAAGACTACATTTTTTGTTTCATTGCCTCAAAACAAATGATTCCCGCAGCGACCGACACATTTAAGCTATCAAAATTTCCGACCATTGGTATAAAAAAAGTTTCATCACAAGCCTCAAGTGTTTCTCTTGAAACCCCTCTATCTTCGGCTCCCATCACAATACAATAGGGTTGCTTGAAGTCTATTGCTAACAACGATTTTTCTGCATTTAAACTACTCGAAAATATTTTCACTCCATTGCTTGACAAAGTATCTAAAATTGATTTCATGCTTTTCTCGCGACAAAAAATAATCTTCATTAATGCTCCTGCTGAGGTTTTTACCATATCTTCATGAATAGGGGCAGAGTTTTTTTCAGAAAAAATAATAGCGTCAATTCCACAGCAAACAGCACTTCTAATAACCGCACCGGTGTTTCGTACATCTGTAATCCCGTCTAATAATAATAGTTTTGGCTCTTTTCCTTCATCATATAATTGCGAAATCAAATCTTGCAAAGGCACATAATCAACGACCGCAGTGTAAGCCACAATTCCTTGATGATTTCCCTTTACTAAAGTGTTTAATTTTTCTTGAGGAACTCTAATAATTGGAATATGTTTTTCTTTTGCCAATTTAATAATCTCACCAATACTTTCACCCACAATAGAATGATACATCAAAATTCTATCAATCGGCTTATCGCTGTGAAGGGCTTCTATCAATGGGTTTCGTCCATAAATCAATGACTTTTTACTTGTGTTTTTTCTAAAATTTTGCATTATCTATTTATAACAAATTTAGCAGATTCAATTATTTTTCCGTAAACATCTTTGGCTAGCACAATATAAATTCCATTAGGGTAGCTATCCATTTCTACAAAAACAGTTTTCATTTCATTCGGATCAAAAGGGACAACTTGAATGCATTTGCCTATTAAATTTCGTAATTCGACATTAACTATTTTCATACAATCTATTGCATCTTTATTTCGTTCTACAAACAGGTAGTTTGATTTTAAAGGAATAGGAAATAATGAAAATAGTTTCGGCTCGTCTGTGGCAAAACAACCTAAGCTGACTAATGTGAAAAATATTATTGAAACGAACTTTTTCATTCTTTGCTTACAAAGTTAACACATGATTACAAATCGCAAGCCTGATTATTAATAATTGATAAAAATGAAACACTTATTTCTTTTTCGATTCCTGATTTAAATTCCAATTTCGGTCATCATTTCCGATTCCAAAAATCAAATATGGAATTTCATATTGTATTGATTGGATGTTTTTGTAAGGGACTTCCGATTCGGGTGTTATCACTCCTCCCCAGTTCAATTTATAGTTTATATAATTGATATTTCCTCTTTTTGAAAACCGGATATTCAACACTGCTGCTGGCTCCTTTGCATTTTCAACCCAATGAATATTTGATTTTTTTAGTGAATTGATAAGCTCTTTTTCCTCGTCTGTATTGGCATTTGATTCCAATTGAATCGGGAAAGGAATATCAGTATAAGGGATGAGTTGAGGATAAGTCAGCATGAGCAATTGATAATATTTAGGCTCTTTTATTTTCAACTTTTCATTGCAATGAATCATTGTTTCATAGGTGCGTGCTAAAAATAATTTTTCATACTCAATATCAATATTTTTTTTCGTTTAAAATTTCATTTAAATATTTTTTGGCATCTTTGAAATTTTCTTTTTTCAAATAAAGTTTTGCCAAAAAAAGTTTAAAATATCTTTTCACAAGAGGCCTGCTATCTTCATTCAATTCCCTTTTAAATTTTTCGATAAAAAAGTTAGTACTAAAGCCATTTATCAAATACCATATCTCATCAAACGAAACCGTGCTCTCGGTTGAAAACAATTTATAAATAACTAAATCACGCTCTGGATTATTTGAAAACTGATTAATAATTAAATATTGAATGGTAAATTTTTCGACAATAAGTTTTGTAATTTTTGAAAGAGTGTTGACATGATACCACCAATTTCTATCTTGAAATTTCAGCTGTTCAATTTCTCTCCCTTTTATTATAAAATTCAGAAGAGAGGAAGTAAAATCATAATGTGTTTGTCCGAGTGTTGTGCCAATATGAATTTCTTTAAATTGTGTTGCTTTTGTGAGGTATCGAGATGCGATTTGATTTTGTCCATCATAAATGAAACTTCGTGTTAATGCTAAATTATACCAACCAAAGCCTGGTGTGGATCCATTGGCTTTTATTAAATTTTTAAGCTCCTCAATTTCTTGTTTATTGTTGTTTTTATAAGCATTTATCACTGAAGAATAATAAAAAGATTCTTTCATTCTTTTATCGCCTTGATCGGTTTTTTTCGACAAAGAATAATAATAGTCCGCATCTTTAAATTTACCTTGGATTAAGCAAAAAGTGGCAAAATTATTTTCGGGGAAATATGCTGTTTTTCTCAACTTTTCGTAATACTGACTACCCAATTTGATGTTGAGTTGGTATGCATACAAAATCGATTTATAGTGCCAAACGGCAGGGGCTTTTTGAGTGGTATAATAATCTTGATTGATAAACGAACTATTAAATTTTGCATCTTGATTATTTTTCAAAACACTACTATCTAATAGCTTGTTTGCATATTCTTCATTTTCTGTAATTGTATTTTTTAAGAATGAATATTTACTTTTTGTATAAAAACGATTTCGGTGAACAGTCCACGCTAAAAAATTATAAGTTTCCATCAAATATTCATCTTGAAGATTCATTTTTTTGCAGCGTTGCAAAAGCTCCCAAACCTTATCTGGTGCTTCCATATTGGAATAGCATTGCATCAAACTGTAAGCGATATAATCCCAATCCTTATGGATATTCATCACTTGAATATATTCAAAAACATCTTGAGTTCGATTTTTTAATTCCTTTTTAAAATCCTTTTCTAACAGTAAACTTGCTTTTTCCAATTGCTCAGCAGCCATACGAAAACCAATATAATCAGCAGCATGTTCATATTTGTAAAGCCCTTCAAACATCCAACCCACATAATATGTGCTATCAATTCTTTTAAACTCTCTCCCACGAGGCAAAGCATCAGGGCTATTGAAACGCAACGAGCCTCGCTTAGCATCAATTTCATATCGAGCTGGCGTCAATACTTGAGCATACAAATCTGAAATGCAACTAATCAAAATAATCATCCATACACTAAACTTGTATCCAAAATTTTTCTGAAGTTGAGATTTCATTTAAGTTGAAAAATATTCATTCAATAATACTATCATTTTTTAAATTTGCAAGAGAAAATACTGTTATAATATTTTGAAATAAAAAGCATCTACTTTGCCATTTCTTTGGATTAACTTGCAAACAATTTTTTATTGAATATCGAATGAATAAAATCCTTCATAAGAATTTTTCTTTTTATAGCTCTTTTTATTATATGGATATTGATTGCTTGTTTGCTACTGCTACTCTATTCAGATAAGGAAATCTTTTTCTTTATCAATCAAAAGAACAATTTGTTTTTCGACTATGTCATGACGGTGTTGAGTGCATTTGGAAGAGGTGAATCGGTGGCGATTATTTTTCTTTCTTTATTAATTTTTAAAAAATTTAGGAATAAAATTTATATCATTTCAACATTAAGTTTTGGTGTTATTGTGCCTTTGTTTGGTTTATTTTAGTAAGTTATTTTTTGAGAGAGTTCGACCAATAGGAATGTATGGAGAAGAAATAGTTCATAGTGTTTCATGGTTGAGTGATTTAGTGAATCATAGTTTTCCTTCTGGACACTCAATGGGTGCCTTTGGATTATTTTTATATTTAAATCATTTCACTTCTTCAAAGAATCACCTCATTTCAATCTTTTATTTTGCTATGGCTTTGGGTTGTGGGTATTCCAGAATTTATTTAGGACAACATTATTTTTCTGATGTTTTGGCTGGCAGTATTTTTGGGGTGATGTTTGGGTTATTCATTTTATGGGGTATTGAATTTTTTTACAAAAAAAACAAAATTAAGATGCACAAGAAAATATTGGCTCTCATTCCTGCACGCCTTGAATCTACTCGATTTCCTCAAAAATTATTAAAAAAATTAGAAGGCAAAACGATTATCAGAAGAACTTACGAAGCCGTTGTTTCTACCAATTTATTTGACGAAGTCATTGTTGTTTGCGATCACGAATTGATAAAAAATGAAATTGAATCAATTGGAGGAAATGTGTTTTTGAGTAAGGCAGTACATGAAAGCGGCACAGATCGCATTGCAGAAGCGTCCTCAGATTTAGCATCTGATATTATCGTAAATGTTCAAGGTGATGAGCCATTTATCAATAAAGAATCACTGGAAACTTTAATTTCAATTTTTGAAAATGAACAGGTCGAAGTTGCTTCTTTAAAAGTAAAAATTGAAGATTTAACTCAAGTTCAAAATCCAAATTGTGTGAAAGTGGTGACAGATAAGCAAGGGAAGGCTTTATATTTTTCTCGCAGTCCTATCCCCTTTGTTCGAGACCAATTCGTTTCGCATACATTCTACAAACACGTTGGTGTGTATGGTTTTACCAGAGATGCACTTTTAAAAGTTAGCCAACTACCAGCATCTACTCTTGAGCAAATTGAAAAACTGGAAAACCTCAGAATGTTAGAAAATGGAATTGATATTTATTTAAAAGAAATTGCCCATGTTGGCATTTCGATTGATACTGAAGAAGATTTTGCAGCTGCTATTCAATATCTCAAAGAAAATCAGTCATAGATTTAGTTTCTTTTTTTGATATCAATTCATATTATTACTCCCAATACATAAGTCAAGTTGTTAACAGTGCCGGAAACCCTTTTTGCTGTGTATCATGGAAGAAGTACAGCTTTTAACAAGTTTGATGAAAAATCTTCACTCAAAATAGATAGGTAATAATAACTTAGTTCAATAATTTAAGTATTAAAATTTTTATTTACTCAAATACATGCTTCTATCTTTATACAATTTTCGAAAGTATGGGTCTCTTAAATCTTTAATAAATCGTATTGATTCGCCAGTGCTTTTCATTTCAGGCCCCAACTCTTTATTGACGTTTGGAAATTTATTAAAACTAAAAACAGGTTCTTTAATTGCAAATCCGGTTAATTTTTTTTCAAAGGTAAAATTTGCTATTTTGTGAGTTCCCAACATGATTTTAGTAGCAATATTTAAGTAAGGAATTTGGTAAGCTTTAGCTATAAATGGTGTTGTTCTCGATGCTCTTGGATTGGCTTCAATTACATAAACAATACCATCTTTTATTGCAAATTGAATATTAATCAAACCCTTTATGGACAAGGCTTTTGCAATTTTAATCGCATAATGTTCCATGGTTGTAATTGTCATGGGAGATAGATTAAAGTAAGGGAGCATGGCATGACTATCACCACTATGGATACCTGCTGGTTCGATATGTTCCATAATACCCATGATGTGCATTTTTTCTCCATCATAGATTGCATCTATTTCAGCCTCTTGGCATCTATCTAAAAATTGGTCTATTAAAATTTTATTATCTGGAATATGTTTTAAAATACTGACTACAGATTTTTCAAGTTCTTCATCATTAATAACAATCTTCATTCTTTGTCCACCTATTACATAACTTGGTCTAACCAAAACAGGATACCCCACCCTATTTGCTACTTTCAAAGCTTCATCTACATCTTGAGCACTTCCATACTCAGGATATGGAATTTCTAATTGTTTGAGCAAATCACTAAATCGGCCTCTATCTTCAGCAATATCCATATTTTCAAAAGATGTCCCAATGATAGGAATATTTTTTTCAAAAAGTTTTTTGGATATTTTCAGTGCGGTTTGTCCTCCTAATTGCACTATAACACCATCAGGTTTTTCATGGTCAATAATCTCATATATATGTTCCCAATTGACCGGTTCAAAATAAAGTTTATCCGCCATATCAAAATCAGTACTTACTGTTTCGGGATTGCAATTTATCATTATTGCTTCATAACCGCATTCTTTAATGGCTAAGAGTCCATGCACACAGCAGTAATCAAACTCTATGCCTTGGCCAATTCTGTTAGGCCCGCTTCCTAAAACGATGATTTTCTTTTTGCCGCTTACGATTGACTCATTATGATATAAATTCATTTTGTGCTATATTGTTTTAATTTATTTGAGTTTTTTTAGTTGCTCAATAATATCTTCTTCGTTTCTCGAAATTTTCAAATAATATTCATTTATCAAATCTATCATTTCTCTTCTTTTCACATGTCCATAATAAATTGCGTTTTTGATAGTACTAGGGCGTTTTTGTGTAAAATGAACGAGTTCAATAATGTCATCAGGCTTAAACAATCTCTGCCATTGCTTAAATATCTCTTCATTTATATTACACTCCATGGTTTTACCTTTTATTTTAATTTTATTTTCCATTATTGGTTTTTAAGTTTTCCGTCTTAATTCAATTTCTTTTTAATATTGAATAAGCTACGAACTTGTAGAGATTCCTTCTTTTTCAAATGTGCTATAAAAATAGGGAGTTTGTGCTTCAAATTCGGCAGCACAGGTATCCACCATTTTATAAACGCGTGTGATTCCTAATTTTTTTCTTCTTTCATAAAGTTCATCTTCTGTGCCATCATTCATTATTCGACAGATTTGTTCATCTCCAAATCCATGTTCCTTTGCCGTTCTTAATAGGTCTTCAGGCAAAGTATCCATTTTATATTTCATGATTTCTTTTTCGATGTCACATAGTTTTTTTATTTCGTTCAAAAACCATTTGTCAATGCCATGACTAGCTTTAGAGATTGAGTTTACACTTACTCCAGCCATTAATGCATCTTTAATTCTAAACAATCGATCCCATTTAGGTGTTTTAAATGATTCTAATATATCATCTGTTTTCATCAAATTTTTTCCGTAATAGCCTAACCCAATTGAGTTATTTTCAAGGCTCTGGCATGCTTTTTGAATTGCTTCTGCAAAGCTTCTTCCGATTGCCATCACCTCTCCTACCGATTTCATTTGAAGACCTAATGTGTCTTTTGCACCTCTAAATTTTTCAAAATTCCAACGTGGAATTTTCACAATAATATAGTCCAAGGTAGGCTCAAAGAATGCTGATGTATTTCCTGTAATTTGATTATTAAGCTCGTCTAAGCGATATCCGATGGCAAGTTTTGTTGCGATTTTTGCAATCGGATAGCCGGTTGCTTTGCTTGCTAATGCAGATGAGCGTGAAACTCGAGGATTGATTTCGATGGCGATAATTTCTTCGGTTTCTGGGTTCATTGCAAATTGCACATTGCATCCTCCTGCAAAATTTCCCAAATCTCTCATCATTTTAATAGCCGTACTTCGCATCAATTGAAATGCACTATTGCTCAATGTCATAGCTGGAGCAATGGTGATACTATCTCCAGTGTGAACACCCATTGGATCAAAATTTTCTACCGTACAAATAATGCAAACATTGTTGGCACTATCTCGTAATAATTCGAGCTCAAATTCTTTCCAGCCTAGTACTGCTTGCTCAACCAATACTTCATGGATTGGGCTAGCTTGCAAACCATTATTCAACGCATTATCGAGGTCTTCTGCTGCATTCACAAATCCACCTCCCGTTCCACCAAGGGTAAAAGAAGGACGAATCACCAAAGGAAATCCTATTTCCTGTGCGAACTCTTTTCCCTCCAAAAACGAATTTGCAATTTTGGCTTTTGCAACACTCACTCCCAACTCTATCATCCATTGGCGAAATTGTTCCCTATCTTCTGCTTTTTCAATTGCTTTAATATCAACTCCTATCAAACGAATATTGTACTCCTGCCATAAACCTAATTCCTCACACTCTTTAGCTAAGTTCAACGCCGTTTGGCCACCCATAGTCGGCAATACTGCATCAATTTCATTTTCTTTTAAAATTTGTTCTATACTTTCTACTGTCAACGGTAATAGATACACTCTGTCTGCCATCAACGGATCTGTCATTATCGTAGCAGGGTTCGAATTTATCAATATCACTTTGATTCCTTCTTCTCTAAGTGAGCGTGCTGCTTGCGTTCCTGAATAATCAAATTCACAGGCTTGACCTATGATGATTGGGCCAGATCCTATTATTAATACAGATTTGATTGAGTTGTCTTTTGGCATTTTTTTTTTTCCTATTTTAATAAAAATAAAATAGAAATGAGTAATTCTGTCCTTCGTTTTGCTAAGGAGCAAAAGTAATATTTTGCTTTTATTTAAAAATTAAATATTTATTGAAAGTTTTGCACATACATTTTTTTAACCTCTTTATTATGGAATCTTTGATGATTTTGCTACCAATTTTTTATTGGCATTTTGTGATAAAAATGCTATTACAATTTTACGCAAATAACATCCCTTTTTTCTACCCAAATTCTTTATGTTGATTTTTTTGGGGGGGTAAATAATTTCTTGAATTTTACCTATTTTGAAAATTTTCAAACACAATGAAAAGCAGATTTTTAATTGCAAAAATTCTCTATTGCTTAACCCAACATAGTCTGAAAGTAGATGCAGAATTGATACACCCTGTTTTTTTGATAAAAAATTTATCTTCTTTCCAATTGGCAGCATTGTTTATGATGTCATTATTAACTTGTTTAAACGATTTATTATCACGAATAATATGGTCATAAAAACTGATTTGCCATGCGAAATAAAAACCCAATCGATGGGCTTTTTTGGTGACAGCCGATTTGCATGAACCAACAATGGATGATATGGAATTTTCCCCAATATATTGAAATCGTTGTTGCCCAATGATTTTGTATTTGGGTTGGGGTAATGGATTATTTATGGATGCCGATGATGCACACGATGTGATTACCGTGATGAATAATTATCTTATAACAAGGGATACCTCAAAATAAAATATTTGGCAACAATTAAATCATTTTTTGATTGCTTGAGAAATAGGAATTCTAAATATTATGGAGAATAAGCAGATAAAGATTCAAATATAAATTTTATAAAGACCAAAGTAAACCAATGATATAAAACCATTGTTCTATTTTTTATACTAAAGCTAAAATGCTTAAAGAATAGAATCCGATTCAAATTCCCCTATGATTATTCCAGAAGTAGCCGCCAAACAAAACGACCAATATTGTTATCAGTACCCTATTTTAGGCCTTTCCGTGACATTGTTTATATTTCTTCCCACTGCCACAAGGACATGGATCGTTTCGACCAATCTTGGGTTCCAATCTTTTAACTGGTTCTTGTTTTACATTTGGAGTTGGATCATAATAATCATTTTCATTGGCTGCATAATCCTCTCCTGCTGCATCAATTTCATCTTTATTCACACGCATATTACTCAAATCTGTTTTTTCGACTTCTGCTTGTTGAATGTCTTGTTGTTCCTGCATTGGGATACCGCATTTCAAAAGAAAAGAAACGATTTGTTTATTAGTCGTGCTAATCATTTCTTTGAACAAATTAAAGGCTTCAAACTTATAGATAAGCAAAGGATCTTTTTGTTCATAGCTTGCGAGCTGCACACTTTGTTTCATTTCATCCATTTGACGTAAATGGGTTTTCCATAAATCATCTATGAAGAGGAGTGTCACTTGGCTTTCGAGTGCATTGATTAATTCATGACCTTCTGTTTCAACGCTTTTTTTCAAATTTGCAACTACCTGAAATCCTTTATGTCCATCAGTAAATGGAACTCCTATATTTTCAATACGGTTTCCATTTTGTTCAAAAATTGATTTTAAAACAGGTGCTGTTTGTTCTTTTAAAAATTGCAATTTATTTTGATAATGATTTTTTAATTGAGCATATAAATTGTCAGCTAAATGGTCAACACTCATACTTAAAAATTCTTTTTCACTAATAGTCGTTTCAAAACCAAAATCACGAATTACTTCAATTTTAAAGTCTTCATATTTTTTATTTTGATCAAATTGAGCTGCTAACAAATTACAACCATCAAAGAAAGCATTGTCCAAATCGACTGCTAATCGATCCCCAAACAATGCATTTTTTCTTCTTGTATAAATCACCTCTCTTTGTGCATTCATCACGTCATCATATTCGAGTAATCGTTTTCTGATTCCAAAATTATTTTCTTCTACTTTGATTTGAGCTCTTTCAATTGATCTACTAATCATTTTGTGTTGAATAACATCTCCATCTTTATGCCCTAATCTATCCATCCAGGAGCTTAGTTTATCACTTCCAAACAAACGCATGAGGTCATCTTCAAGAGATACAAAAAATTGAGAACTTCCAGGGTCTCCTTGTCTTCCAGCACGACCTCTTAACTGTCTGTCAACCCTACGACTTTCATGGCGTTCTGTTCCTATGATAGCAAGTCCTCCATTGGCTTTTACTTCTGGTGAAAGTTTAATATCTGTACCACGACCTGCCATATTGGTTGCGATGGTAATAGCCCCTAAGAGTCCTGCTTCTGCAACGATTGTAGCTTCACGAGCATGTTGTTTTGCATTCAATACATTATGTTCAACTTTTTCAAACATGAGCATTTTACTGAGTAATTCTGATACTTCTACAGATGTTGTTCCCACCAAAACTGCTCTACCACTATCTCGCAAGCGTTTAACCTCTTCTATAACAGCTCTATATTTTTCTCTTTTTGTTTTATACACTTTGTCTTCTTGGTCGTCTCGTATCACTTTTACATTTGTAGGAATTGTAGTCACATCTAATTTATAGATTTGCCAAAATTCTCCGGCTTCCGTTTCGGCAGTACCAGTCATCCCAGCTAATTTGTGATACATTCTAAAATAGTTTTGCAATGTAATAGTAGCAAAAGTTTGAGTAGCAGCTTCGACTTCCACATTTTCTTTTGCTTCAATTGCTTGATGAAGCCCATCACTATATCGCCTACCATCTAAAATACGTCCAGTCTGCTCATCTACAATTTTTACTTTTCCATCTACGACGATATATTCATCTTCTTTTTCAAATAGGGTGTATGCTTTCAGTAATTGTTGTATGGAGTGTATTCGGTCTGCTTTTTCTGAATATTCTTTTATTAAAGCATCTTTTCGATTTGCCTTTTCTTCTAAGCTGTCGTTTGAATTTTCTATGGCTTGTAGCCCGGTAGAAATATCAGGCATTACAAAGAAATTTTGGTCTTCTGCCGAACCGGTTAGAAATTCAAGCCCTTTTTGAGTTAAATCAACTTGATTTTGTTTTTCATCGATTGTAAAATATAGCTCTGCATCAACCTTTGGCATATTTTTTTGTTGATCGGCTAAATAATAGTTTTCTGTTTTTTGTAAAATTTGTTTTATCCCAACTTCGCTCAAAAATTTGATAGTTGCTTTATTTTTGGGCAACCCTCTATGAGCTCTTAACAAGGCTAATCCACCACCTTCTTTATCATCATTACCTGCTAAGATTTGTTTTTTAGCTTCTAATAAAAAATTGTTTACTACTTTTCTTTGAACATCAACGAGTCTTTCAATTTGAGGTTTTAGGCGATGATATTCTTGGTCGTCTCCTCTTGGTACTGGTCCAGAGATGATTAGAGGAGTTCTAGCGTCATCGATTAATACGCTATCGACCTCATCAACCATTGCATAATGCAATTTTCGTTGTACCATTTCGGAAGGCTGGTGTACCATATTATCTCTTAGGTAGTCAAAGCCGAATTCGTTATTCGTTCCATAAACGATATCACACAAATAGGCTTGTCTTCTTTGTTCTGAATTGGGTTGGTGTTTATCAATACAATCTACTGTTAATCCAAGCCATTCAAAGAGTGTTCCATTCCATTCGCTATCACGACGAGCAAGATAGTCATTCACAGTTACTACATGAACCCCTTCTCCTGTCAATCCATTTAAGTATGATGGCAAAGTTGATACTAATGTTTTCCCTTCACCGGTTGCCATTTCAGATATTTTCCCTTCATGAAGATTGTAGCCTCCTATCAATTGAACATCGTAGTGGACCATATTCCATGTAATAGGTGATCCTGCAGCATCCCAAGTGTTTGAATAAATAGCATCATCACCTTCTATTGTAATATATTTTTTAGTGACTGCAAGTTTTCTGTCGAGTTCTGTTGCGGCACTTCTAAGTGATGTATTTTCTTTAAATCGAAGAGCAGCCGCTTTCACAGTAGCAAAAGCTTCAGGCAAGATTTGCATTAATACTTCTTCTAGTTTTGCATCTTTCGCTTTTATTTGCTCATCTATTTGTTTAAATATAGCACTTTTCTCTTGAATATCAGTTGCAGTATCTGCTTTATCTTTTAAAGTTTGAATTTCATTTGAGATATCTTTAGTATATTCTGCAATTCTATTTCGAAAAATGGTTGTGTTTGCTCGCAACTCATCATTGCTAAGGCTTTGATAAGATTGAAAATACTGATTGATTTTGTCGATTATTGGGCTGATTTTTTTTACGTCTTTTTCCGATTTACTTCCTCCGAATAATTTGGCAATAAAGTTTAACATGTGATATGGGGATAATCTTTTTTAATATTATAAAATAGTTTTATACTCATCAGTTGAATATGATGTTTTGAGAGCCTACAAATATACAAGTATCATAATCAAAAATGATATATTTTTTATTAAATTAAGAGTAATTTAAAAGTCCTTGACAAAAAAAAGAACTACATTTTGTAGTTCTTTTTACTTTTTTTCAAATTGCATTATTGTTCATACTCATTACGCATTACGCCGTAGTATTGAAATGTTTTGCGTTTGTATCCTTTATCCCAAAATTTATCGGTATCACCATATTCAGGGATAGTAACCCAATCTTTTGATTTTGATTTATACCAATTATAAACAGGGATATGATTTTCAGCTCTTCTAATAGGAGCGTAGAATTGTAGCGATTTTAAGGTATAGCCTTTTTGTTGCATATCAGAATCGGTAAATTCATCTTCAGCTACTGAAATTTGGTCTTTCGTTACCGGGTTAATCCATCTGTAAATAGCTACTCTATCCGGCCCAGGGGTTTTATATGCATAAAATAAAAATGTTTTATCTTTATATTTCCATTGCAATAATTGCCCTTCTTGAATTTCTCCGTCAGCAAGTGTAATGAAATTATTATCTACTGTATTCAACCATCTAAAAACCCGAATTAAATCTGAATTTACGCTTTGTGCGTTCATATAAATTGATGATGCAACAATGCTTGCAACTGCAAATAATTTGAATATTACTTTTCTCATATAGCTTTATTTCTATTTTTCGAAATACAATGATAATAAAAATGATTTATATCTACACAATTTTTTTTTTGCTTTTTTTTATTTTTCATATAAAATTTAAAAAATGGTTTTTACTCCTTATTGATTTTCAATATATTTCAATACTCAGAAAAAAAATTTTTGTATTTCATTTTTTTTAATATTAATTTAGAGGTAAAATATTTTTCTTAAAAAAATTATAATATGGGAGAAAAAAAACAGAAGGCAATTTATTGAATCGCTCACATCCAAAAAGCCTGAAAAAAGCCAACCTTATGATATTAATAAAGATGAGGTTTTTTTAAAATATTCTAATAAAACAAGTCCTCTCGCATTAAAAAAAATCTCGTGCAGGTTTAACCCAATATTCTGGTGCATGGACGACAAAACAACAAATTCATTTATTACGTCGTACTCTTTTTGGATTTACTCCAAATGATGTTTCTACCATCAATGGATTAACCATGAGCCAGGCTGTTGACTTAATTGTCAATTCAAACCCTGCTGTACCGGCTCCCCCAATTAATTATTATGAATCAATCTACCCCGACCCTACCGGTGTGCCTCTGGGTGCTACTTGGGTGAATGCACCTTATGGCGATGGAACAGTTAATTATTATCGTTATCTTTCTACTGAAGCTTGGTGGATGAAAAATATTTTAAACCAAGGGTTGAGCATTCAAGAAAAAATGATGGTCTTTTGGCACAATCATTTTGTGTGTGAAGAAAATGTTGTGGGCGACTCAAGGCTTTTATATGATTATATCAATCTTATACGCACAAATGCTTTAGGAAATTTCAAAACCTTCGTCAAAGCAATCACTAAAAATCCGATGATGCTATTTTATTTAAATGGGCATTATAATATAAAAAATTCTCCTGATGAAAATTACGCTCGTGAGGTGCAAGAATTATTTACAGTTGGAAAAGGAGCTAATTTATGGAATGAAGATGATGTGAAAGCTGTAGCTAAAGTGCTAACAGGGTTTCGAGCTGACACTGTAAATATCACTTATTATTTTGACTCAAATAAACATGAGTCCGGCAATAAAACATTTTCTTCTTTTTATAATAATACTGTGATTACAGGGCAAGCAGGTGCAGCTGGAGAAAATGAATTGGATGATTTACTCAATATGATTTTTGCACAAGATCAAACTGTAGCTAAATATATTTGTAGAAAAATTTATCGATTTTTTGTCTATTATAATATCGATGCAAATATTGAATCGACTATTATTACAGGATTAGCCAATACTTTAATAAGCAACAACTGGAATATCAAACCCGTATTGCTTCAACTTTTTAAAAGTGACCACTTCTATGATTCCACTTCAATGGACTGCCTTATTACGAATCCGATGGATTATTATTTAGGGATGATGAAAGCACTTCGCATCAATATCAATCCAGCAATTGGTGTCGTTGATGAAACAAAAGCCTATTATCGCTTAGCTATCTTATGTGAAGAAGCTGCTATGAGCCCGGGTAATCCACCAAGTGTAGCCGGTTGGCCTTCATATTATCAAGAACCTCAATTCCATGAAATGTGGATTAATTCGGACACTCTACCTAAAAGAATGAGATATACAGATGCTTTGTTTACAAACTCTGGGATTTATATTTCTGGCACATACAAACTCCTTTGTGACGTTTTGTATTTCGCAAGCACTCTTTCTAATCCTTCAGACCCGGATGTCTTAATCAATGACTGTGTTCGCTATCTCTTAGCTTTAGATTTAACTCAAACTTCAAAAGATTATTACAAAAATATTTTAACGAATAATAATGCGAATTCATATTGGACACAAGCTTGGAATGATTACATCAATAATCCTGGAAATGCTACGTATGAAAACATTGTAAAAAGCAGACTGCGATTGATGCTAACCAAATTACTCCAATTAGCAGAACATCATTTGATTTAAAAAAATAAAACACATTAAAAATAAACTTCTAATTATGAAGAGAAGAGATTTCCTTAAAATGAGTACGATGGCCACTTTGGCATACTCTATCAACGGCAACCCTATCCATGCTTATGGAGAAAATCATTTATTATCTATGATTTCAAAATCCAGAGCCAATAATGATAATATCCTTGTATTGATTCAACTAAGTGGTGGCAATGATGGACTCAATACCGTCATTCCTTTAGATAAATATAGTGAGTTGAGCAACGCTCGTTCAAACATTTTGATAGACCAAGCCGATGTACTCCCATTAAACGGACAAGCAAATACCGGATTTCACCCTGCTATGACTGGCTTGCAAAACTTGTATAATACAGAGCGGATGAATATCGTGCAAGCTGTAAGCTATCCAAATCCAAATTTCTCTCATTTCCGTTCTACAGACATTATGTTTTCTGCATCCGATTCTAATGTGGATATCGACACCGGTTGGATAGGTCGATACATTGATTATCGATTTCCAGGAGCTCCTCTAAACTATCCCGATCCAAATGTGTTTTTAGACCCGCTCTCTATTCAAATAGGCTCAACCGTTTCGGCACTTTTTACAGGTAGTAACGGACTGAATGGATTGGCTGTTTCAGGATTAAATAATTTCTATCAAATTATAAACGGCAATGTAGATCCAGCTCCCAATACACCTGCTGGTCACGAACTGACTTACTTACGTTTCATATCACAGCAAACGCAATCATATACTCAAATATTACAAAATGCAGCTAATTTAATGCCCCAAAATCTTGCTACTTATCCTACCAATAACAATCTTGCCAATCAACTTAAAATCGTTGCACGATTAATTGGTGGTGGATTAAAAACTCCTGTTTACATGGTGAATATTGGTGGCTTTGACACGCATGACAACCAAGTAGAAGATGCTGACCATAAAGTGGGACAACACGCAACTCGCCTTCAATTGCTTTCTGACGCCATTGCTGCCTTTCAAGAAGATATTACCATGATGGGCAAACAAGATAAAGTGGCAGGATGCACAGTGACTGAGTTTGGAAGAAGAATAAAATCAAATGCCAGTATAGGAACTGACCACGGAACAAGTGCCCCAATGATTGTGTTTGGAACAAAAGTAAATCCTACTATTATTGGGACTAGTCCTAACCTCCCTCCAAGTGCAACAGCTGGTGATAATATCCCTATGCAATATGACTTCCGACAAGTTTTTGGAACAATTCTAGTCGATTGGTTTGGAGTTCCAAAACAAGATGCTGAAACCATTCTAAACGGTCATTCATTCCAAATGCTACCCATCTTTAAATATGCAGTTGGCTTGAATGATTATACTCCTGTAATCCCTAAAATTTCACTTGAGCAAAACTACCCGAATCCTTTTAAAACTCATACCAATATCCGGTTTACTACAGAGGGAGGCATGGTTCAAATTTTGCTTTATGATGAGATGGGTCGAATGTTAAAAGTCCTATATGAAAACGAGGTATTGCCAGGATCTATTGAATTTTCAGTAGATAGAAGTGCTTTGCCTGCTGGTATTTATTATTATCAAATGCATATCAGTAACAAAACACTTTCTCGAAAAATGGTCATTACGAATTAATCATTTTTAGAAAAACAAATGGATTTTTAAAGTATTTTTGCCCTGATGAATAGCAAAAATTTCATTGCAGGTTTCTTTCTTCTTCTTTTCTCTTTTTTCACAATTCCAAAAGAGATTTTGCATGTATTTGTTTCTCACGAAGACACAGTCCATTGTGCTAAAAGCAACGTAACACAAATATCTCAGGAACATGTCCATTGTGAATTATTAAAAGCAGATCAACATTTTGTTTCAAATATTTTTGAAATACCTTATTATGATTTTGCAAAAAAACTGACCTATTTACTCCCTCAACATTTTACTTTCAACAATGGTTATTTATCTAACTTCGTTTACTCTTGTAAGCAATTAAGAGCACCTCCTTTTTTTATCTGATTATTCCAACTATTTTTTTATTCATAATATTAAACCCTTCATGGATAAAAATAATTTGTTCTTAAAAATTGAACATCTCAATTTAATTCAAAATATATCAAGATAAAAAATATCACATGCGAACTTTCGTATGTACACTTTTTGTGATAACAATGGCTATGAATGCTTTTGGACAAAACAAAGAATGTACTCATGACTTGACGATTATTGTCATAGATTCAGATACCAAACAACCCATTGAGGGAGTGACTGCTTTCATTTCAAAAGGAGCTCAAATGATTCATTCGGATTCTAATGGGGAAATTCATTTCAAAAATCTCTGCTTAGCTCTTTATGAAATTGAACTGCATCATTTGAATCATAAACCGCATAAAGAATCTATTTTAATTACTAAAAATAAGCAACCAAAACTAGTGCTTTTAAACTGCCATATTGATACTTTGAAAGCAATTACAATTCTTGGGAAAAAATCAAATTTTCAAAAAGAAGTATTAATGTTGTCGAAATTAAAAGCAGATGATTTATTCAAATCTCAAAATTTTTCAATTGGAAAATCATTAGAAAAAATAAATGGAGTGTATAACTTAAGCACAGGCAATCATATTCAAAAGCCTATCATTAGAGGTTTGTATGGGAATAGAGTTTTAGTCATTCACAATGATATTCGCCTAGAAGGTCAACAGTGGGGAAGTGAACACGCTCCTGAAGTGGACGCAATGAGCATAAAAGAAGTGGAACTTATTAGAGGAGCTCAATCAATAGAATATGGAAGTGATGCAATTGGTGGTGTGATTATTCTTAAACCAAAATCTATTTATAAAATCACAAAAACAAATGGAGAAATTATTAGTGGTTTTAACACAAATGGCAAAGGTTTTGCTCAGTCATTGATGATAGAAGGGACACTCAATAAAATGAAAAGTATCACATGGAGAATGCAAGGTGATTTTAAAAAAAGTGGAAATACGAAAACGCCTGACTATTACTTAAAAAACACAGGAATGAATGAAATCAATGGTTCTGTAGCTTTGGGCTATCAATCAAATGACTTCAAACTATCAATTCATCACACTTTTTTCAAAAGTAAGATAGGAATTTTTTCGGGTTCACATATTGGAAATATTACCGATTTATACAACGCATTTCATGCAAGCAAGCCAGTTGACAGCAGCGGGTTCAGCTATCAAATTGGAATGCCTTATCAATCAATCATTCACCAAACGACAAAGGCTGAAATGATATATCAATTGAAGAAATTTGGTGCAATAAAAGCAACATTCGCTTATCAAAAAAATAATCGGGATGAGTATGAAAAAACAACATCTACTCTTCAAAGTGATGGCAGTTACAAACCTTCACTAAGTTTCCTCTTAAATACCTATCAATTTGATTTGAAATTTTCACAATCCACTCAAGCCAAGTGGCAGGGAATTTTTGGAGTATCAAATCAATATCAGACAAATGAATATTTTGCTTCATATTTAATTCCAAATTATCAAAAAAATAACGCTGGTTTTTATCTGATAGAAAAAGCAAATTTTCATTCCATATTTATTGAAATCGGTGCAAGATTTGATTTGAATCAGTTTGCAATTCAAAAGTGGGAACAAAATAATTTAATAAACAGAACTCACTCCTATAAAGGGTTTGCGTCTAGCTTGTCTATCAAATATCCTTCATTCTTCTTTGATACATATCTTAATCTTTCGACTTCGTGGCGAGCTCCATTTGTGAATGAATTATATAGTTATGGTGTTCATCATAGTGCGGCATCATTTGAAATTGGCAATAGCTCATTAACTCCAGAAAGAACTTATCAAATCTCATTAGGATTAATTGAAAAAAAAATGAAACAACTTGATTTTGAAGTTTCAATTTACAATAATTACATTCATCACTTCATCAAACTCATGCCCACAGTGCCTGTTAGTACAATAAAAGGTGTATTCCCTACATTTATTTATTCGCAATCAGACATCAATATATATGGATTAGAATGGACATTCAGCTATCAATTCAATCAAAAAATCAATTGGTCAAATCAAGGGAATATTTTAAAATCTATTGACTTTACAACAAAAAATGTAGTGTTTGGAATGCCCCCTGCTCGATTTTCTTCAGATTTAAATTATCAAATAATCAAAAACAAAAAACAGACAATTGTTGCGACCTTGGAAGGCGTTTATACCATGAAACAAAAGAGTGACAATCAAGATTACGTGCCTCCTCCGGATGCATATTTATTGTTGAATGCAGACTTATTTATAGAATCCAATATCTTTAAAATTCCTTTTAAAATGAGTTTAGGTGTCCAAAATTTATTGAATAATAAATACCGAGATTATTTAAATCGAAATCGATATTTTGCCAATGAAGCTGGTCGAAATATTTCTATCCGAATCCTTTTCCCTTTCACTATTTAAACACAAAAAAAATATAAAAAATGAAAACAAAATTAATTATTCTTAGTTGCTTAGTTATTTTTTTATTCTTTCATGTAAGAAAAAATGCACCTCCTCCTAATCCCAATGAAGAGGAATTTATTACTACATTACAACTTGAATTTATCGATAGCAGTGGTGCATCTCCTTCTATTTATGCACTATACCAAGATAAAGATGGCGATGGTGGAAATCAGCCAGATAAATGGGATTCCATTAAATTAAAATCAAACACTTGCTACTACATGAGCATCACTTTACTTGATGAAACCAAGACTCCATCTGATACTGTTAGTAATGAAATTATTTCAGAAGGCCATGACCATTTATTTTGTTTCGATGTACTTGGGTTAAATTTAAGTATCAATAAAATTGACCTCGATAAAAATGGGCTTCCTATTGGAATGAAAACTAAATGGAACACTGGCCAGCCTGGAAATGGAAGTGTGCAAGTGATTCTCAAACATCAACCGGATATCAAAACCGGAGATTGTAATATTGGTGCAACAGATATCCAACTAACATTTCAACTTCGTGTTGAATAATTCCAAAATAATTACAAATCATTCAAATAATTAACATTGCAAATCGGTTATCTAAAATTGGAATCACAAAGAGGATTTATGAAATAGAAAAAGCAGTTTTAAAATCTATTAGACTTTAAAACTGCTTTTCAATTGTATCAATATCAATCCTGAAATTTATTCAAAAAAATAGTCGTTGCTTAGCGAGCAATGACAAATTTTTGGGTTGAAATATTTCTATTTTGATTATAAAATGAAATGAAATAAATTCCATTAGTTAAATTAGAAACATTGAGTGTTTGATTGTGCTGGCTTAGGTTTACGGACTGAATAGTGTGTCCAAATATATCAAACACAATTGCATTTTCTATTGATTCTTGTGAATTATTTTGAATGTGAATTTGGGTAGTGGCTGGATTTGGAAAAACATTCACTTGATTTGAAAAATCTGTTTGAGTTAAATTAGTTGGTACAGCTTTTTCGCCTGCTTTGATTGATTTATTTGGTGTTGACTCATAAGCATAATCTTTGTACACAAAACTAGTGCCATCCCACATTACACGAATCCAACCATAGAATGTTCCACTACCAATTTTCAAGCGCACTGCAATATAGGCATCCGTATTTAAAGGGAAAGGAGTTCCACCACCCCAGTTATCCATTGAGGCATCACCATAGCCAATAAAATTTCCAGTAGCATCAATGGTAGTGCCGACTGTGATTGGTTTTGGGACATCCCATCCAGAATTAGCAGTTCCGTTAGCCCAAATATTTGTTTCAGAACCACCACCTGAATAACTTAATACACCATAATTATCTACATCAATTTCATTAGGTCCTGTTTGGTCAAAATTAAACCCTCCATTTGTAGGTACCCCATCTGGATTGATATCAGTGTAAATAATTTGTGCATTTGATTGAAAGTTTAAAAATAAAAATCCAAAACTTAGTACAATTGTTGCTTTCTTAAAAATGTTCATTTCCGTCATTTTAAAATTGTTTATGTTATTTTGATAAATTATAGTTGTCCATTAAGACTGACATATAATATGAAATGGTTTAAAGAAATATATTTTTTAACTAAACATTTATATTTATCAAATCTATAAATCAAAATTGCACATTTGAATTCTTGATAGAAAAAAAAATTAAAAACACAATCTAAATGATAGGATGCAATCAGATAATGCCTTAGTTAAAATATTTATTATTTTCTTGAATCTCCTTATTTATATGTTTCCAACATTTTATTTACCAAATCAATCCCCCAATTTGGCATCAAATCATTTTTTGGTTTAAATGTTTTGAATTCTTCTAGAGATTTTTCATAAAGCGTTTTGGCTTTGTCTTTACTTCCTCCAAACATTGCAGGAGTATGATATTTTGATTGTCCTTCTAGGTAATAAATTCGGGGATTATGTGGATTGATTTCTCTTGCTTTTGTCAAATATTCAGATGCTTCAGGTCCATATTTCATTCCTCTAACCATGGGACTCACACCGATTCTTGCACTTTTACTTAATGAGTAAAGACAAAATAATTCATCATTCTTTGGAGATAATGCAATAGCTTCATCTAAAAATTTTATCTGCTTTATCTAACATGACATCAATATTGTTTTTATCATTTGTTGCAAATGCTTGCATCACAAAACTAAAAGCGGCGTAATAACGAGGCAACCACTCCCCTTTTTCGTTCGCTGCAATTCGCTCAAACCCGTTTCCAGTGGCGAGATATGCCTCAGGTGAATTTGCTGCTGAGAGTTTTTGCAAAAGCCCTTTCATGGCTGACTCATATTGAGGTTTTTGAGCAAAAAGCGTTAATCCCAATAATGTAAAAAAGAAAGTAAAGAATATGTTTTTCATAATAATCATATTTTATTTAAAAGTATAAAAGGGCAAAATTCGTAAATAATTGCTTACGTTATTGATTTATTTCTATAAATTATTATCAATCGCATCTTGTGTTCTATCAATTCCAAAACTCACGAAAATACCAATAAAGACAAACTGACGAGCTGTAGGGGTAATTGCTTTTCGATATAAATAACCATCTTTGTTGAGATCTTTTGTTGCATAATTATATCCATAAATTTGTTTAAATCCAAAAGGATTATTTACCCCAATGACAAAGACTGTAAATGCTTTTTGAATTTTTCGGACATAATTTGCCGACAAACCTACATTGTGATATGCAATCGTCCTATCTTCCATAAAACGCCCTGCGTCTGGATTTGGCAAATTTGGATTAGAAGTATTATAATTTACATAAGGTCTTCCACTTGAAAAAGTGTAGGTGCCATTTATTCCAAACATATATTTGTTCCAAAATTTTTTCACCACAAGATTTGCAGTATGAGTGGCAGCAAAGTCAGGTTGTACCATTTTTAAATAATTTAAAAAATCTCTTTTGGTATCTAAGTAAGAATAAGCAATCCAATAATCAATTCCTTTAAAAGATTTTTTATCACGATAAAAAAGTTCAATTCCTCTGGCATAGCCACTTCCATTACTAGTAGCGAAAGTAGGCATTGTTGAAATGGGCGTTTTGACTAAATCATGATATTGCTTATAATAGGTTTCAAGTCTCAAAAATCTACCATTTTCTTGATATTGATAATTTAGGATATAATGATCGGCACGTTGAAAATCGAGATTGGTATAGGATGAAAATAAATATTGATAATCGGGTTTTTGATAATACATTCCATAGGCTAAAGAAAGTTGGCTATTCTTATTCAGTTTATATGCTGTGGACAATCTGGGTGCTAAATTCCATTGATTCAATAAAGAGGAATGTTCGGCACGAACACCAATTTTACCTGCAATATGATTCGTTATATAAATATCGCTTTCAGCAAAAAGTGCATTATAATGTTCATGCAAAATGGATGGGTTGTATTGAATGGAAGAGGCAAGCGGAACATATTCATACAAATAGAATTCATCATCATAAATATATTCTGCACCAAAACGAATGGCATTTAAATTTTTCAAACTCTTTTCTAGCACGAATTTGGCGGATGCTATTTGATTTTTACTTTGAACAAAATTATCTTCTTTTAATAAAAAATTAGTATCGATTGTAATCTCATTTTTTTGATTTAAAATTTTGGCATCGATATTGTCTTTATTCATACTCGCACATGAACCCACTTCAACTTTCCAATTATTTTTAAGGTATTCTTTATATGAAAGATTAAAATAAGCGTTGAAATTTTTCACTCGATAATCATCAATTAATTTTTTATTTTCATTTCCATAATCCAAACTTGTCACGTTATCTCGTGCAACATCTATCAAAGTTTGGTTATAATATCCATAAAATTTCAACATTCCAGTGTTGGAAGTTTTCACTCTGAAATTGGCATCAAACTGGTGTGATGTAGGAGCATTATTATAATGAATATTTTGTTTTGCTATTTTAAAATATGGTGTCAAGTTGATATAATTATATCCGATACCATAAGAATATTTTTTACTTTTTGCAAGTTGTTGCACACTTCCCCCTAATCCAACCGAAGTCATAGTCAGGTTTGCAGATGAACGGTCTGGCAAGTCAATGCTTTCTAATATCAAAGCAGAAGATAGGGCTTGGCCATAAATTGCAGAGTACCCTCCTGTGCTAAATACAGTTCCTTTAAAAATAAAAGGGCTAAATCGTCCTCTTGATCCTAAGTCTGGAACTGAGGTTGAAAATGCATTTCGTACTATGGTGCCATCAATAAAAGTTTGAGTTTCAGTTCCGGTGCCTCCTCTCACAAAAAGTCCTTCTCGATCATTCGTTTGTTGTGTGCCGGGCAACGTTTTCAATGCGCTATAATTATCACCATTACTACCTGCTGTTGTCACCATGTCAAGTGCATTCAAGACAGTTCCTTTTTTTTGGTCGCTTGCTTCAAATGAACCAGCAGAAATCACGACTGCTTTTAATTCATTAATTTTTTCTTTTAAAATAATATTGACAACTTCATTTTTTTTTGAAATAAAAATTGATTTTTCAAAAGGAGCAAATCCAATATAATTTGCGATTATCACTACACTGTCGGTCATGGTTGTTTCAAATTGGAATTGCCCTTGAGCATCAGTCGTTGCACCGTCATAAGAATCTTTTATAGTAATATTGACACCGACTAAGGGCTCTCCTTTTTTATCTGCAACCTTCCCTGAAATGATTTGTTGAGCGAAAACAATATTTGGTAAAAATGGAAATAAGAATAAAATTAAGAATCGTTTCATAAAATGAATGAGCAAAATTATGACCCTGTTTTTAATTCGTTATAAAATAAGATGTTATTACTGCTTATCCTCTTCTCCTTTTAAATTTTGAATATAGGCTAAGGCATCCGTCACGACATCACTGCATATAGCAATAAACGAATCTTTTGGTGCATTTTTTATTGCAAAATCAATCGCATCTAATTCTTTTAAAATAACATGGACTTTGATTTTTTTGTTCATCTGATGAATCCCTTCAAGCAATAATTCCACAATATTTTCAACCGTTCTTCCTCGAAGATGCTTATCCTGCCTGATTATAATTTCATCAAACATCGAAGCAGCAATCATTCCTAACTCTTTAATATCATCATCTCTTCTATCGCCTGTGCCTGCAATAATTCCAATTTTTTTAGTGGCTGTTACCTTATCAACATAAGCTTTCAACACATTAAATCCTGCCGGATTATGAGCATAATCTGCCAATACTTGAAAGTTTTTAAACTGGAATAAATTCATCCTTCCGGGTGTTTGTGCCGGACTAGGAATAAATGTATGCAGAGCTTGTCTGATATCCACTACAGTAAATCCTCTTAAATAGGCTGCCAACACAGATGGCATAATATTTAAGACATTAAATGTTGCTTTGCCTCCTTGCGTCAGTGGAATAGAAAGGGCTTTTTCAATTTGAATTTTCCATGCACCTTTTTGAATATAAATCCAATCACTTTGTTCATCATAAATTGCAGCAATCCCATTTTTTTCGCAATGATCTTTTATTCGTTTACTATTAGGTTTTGTGCTAAATAATGCAATTTTACAATCTAAATTATTTCTCATTTTATATACCAAATCATCGTCTGCATTTAAAATTGCATAGCCATCATGCGACACACTTTGAACGACCACTTCCTTCACTCTTGCTAATTGCTCTACAGTATCGATGCCTCCTAAGCCCAGATGATCTGCACTGATATTGGTCACAATTCCGATATCACATTTATGAAAACCTAAACCAGCTCTTAAAATTCCACCTCTTGCACACTCCATCACTGCAAAGTCAACCGTTGGATCTTTTAGAACAAATTCAGCACTAATAGGCCCTGTACAATCTCCTCGCATCATCAATTGGTTTTGAATATATACACCATCACTAGTTGTGAATCCTACTTTATATCCCATATTTTTTACAATATGAGCAGTGAGCCTTGTTGTTGTTGTTTTCCCATTCGTACCTGAAATGGCAATGATAGGAATGCGAGCCGATGTACCTGCTGGATAGAGCATATCAATAACTGGCTCTGCAACATTTCTCGGAAGCCCTTCACTAGGCTCTATATGCATTCTAAAACCCGGAGCAGCATTCACTTCAAGCACAGCCCCCCCATTTTCTTCAAGTGGGGTTGACAAATCACTAGCCATAATATCAATTCCACAAATATCCAATCCTATGATTCTTGCGATACGTTCTGCAAGAAAAATATTATTTGGATGTACAAAATCAGTAATATCGGTAGAAGTTCCACCTGTACTCAAATTGGCTGTAGGCTTCAACATCAGCCATTCTCCTTTTGGCAAAACCGTTTCTAAAGTATAATTTTTATCTACTAATATTTTTTCAGTTACTGCATCTACTTTGATTTGTGTTAAAACTTTTTCATGTCCAAATCCTCTTCTCGGGTCACTATTCACTTGGTCAATCAACTCCTGAATGGTAGAAGTCCCATCTCCTGTAACACAAGCTGGCGTTCGTTTTGCGGCACATATAAATTTATAATTAATCACTAATAGTCGAAAATCAAATCCTGTAATGAACTTTTCACAAATAATGGCTCTCGAATGTTTTTTGGCAATATCAAATGCGATTAATGCACTTTCCCAGTCTTTGATATTGGTAGTGGCACCTCGTCCATGATTTCCATTGATTGGTTTCAATACAATTGGATAACCAATTTTTTTTATTGTATTTTCTAAATCTTCAAGGTCATAAATAATTCGGCCACGCGGCACAGGCACTTCTGCAGCTTCTAATAAGTTTTTGGTATCTTCTTTATCACATGCGATTTCTACTGCAATATTGCTTGTGGTGCTGGCAACAGTTGCTTGAATACGTCGCTGATTCATTCCATAACCTAATTGCACCAATGAATTTTTATTGAGTCGTATCCAAGGAATATTCCTATTAATTGCTTCTTGAACAATCGAACCGGTGCTGGGTCCTAATCGTACTTTTTCTCTAATTTCTCTTAGTTCTTGAATAAACGATTCGATGTCAAAATCGCTCCCTTCGATAAGTCGCTTTGATATTTCAACAGCGGCATAAGCCGTTGCCTTGCCTACTTCTTCTTCAACATAAGAAAACACAACATGGTAAACTCCTTCTTTGCCCGCACTTCGAGTTCTGCCAAATCCTGTATCCATGCCGGCTAGTGTTTGCAATTCGAGTGCAATATGCTCTATCACATGTCCCATCCATGTTCCTTCTTTAACACGTTTAAAAAAGCCCCCTTCCACTTCTTCACTACAACGATGTGAATATAGCGTAGGCAACATTTTTTCTAATCTTTCTAAGAAACCAGGAATTTTATTAGTAGGCTTTTGTTCGAGGTCTTCAATATCGAGTAGCATCACAATGAGTTTATGTCTTTTGGCACTCCAATAATTTGGACCTTTCATCACTTTTAAATCAAGTATTTTCATTTTGAAAAAATTTGAGTACAATATAAAGTTATTTTTTCTATTTAAAAAAAATGTATAAAGTGTATTTCTAACTTATCAGTATGATTTTTTTTAATTTAGTTATTAAAACAATGAGCTCGATTTATCATTTTTTGATTCAAAAAAAATAAAAATCAATTAAAATAAAAGCTGATTTTTATTTCTAAAATTTATGGATTTGAATACCAGGCTTGGTCATTTTTTTTAACTGGTTCATTTAAAAAATGAGTTTTAAGAGTTGATTTATAAAAAAAAACGCTCCTAAGATGGAGCGTTCATTTTTTCGATTAACTACAATTATTTAGTTTCTGCTTTTTGACTTGCAGCTGAATTTGTTGTAGAAGTTGAAGTCGTTGTTGCGGTAGTAGAAGATGAAGTTGTAGAAGATGATGTTTTTGAAGCATGTTTATCTCCGCAAGAAGAATGAGTAGTTCCATCTGCTTTTACTTCAGATTTGTTTGCACAACAAGAAGACTTTTTTTCTTTTTTGTCTTTGCAACAACTTTTTTTATCAGCGAACATTGTTCCTGTAATAAATAGTGCCATTGCTAAAAAAATTACCTTTTTCATAATTAATATTTTTAAATTTTAAATCTTTATCAAAGATATGTAAAATACTTGATATAATTGAATTTTTTATCAAAATTAACAATTACTCTTTTTATTTTTTAAACCTCAATCCAACATAGAAATTTCTACCACTGATAGGTCCCCAAATTAAAGACCCGTCAAAATTATTTCCAAAAGGATTTTCGGGGTCAATAATTGATTTTTGCTGCATATAATTTAATATATTTTCTACTCCACCGTATAAGTCTAAATTTTTATAAATTGTTTTTCCGATATGGGCATTCATCGTTATAAAAGATGGCGATTTTTTAGGAAAATGTATTGACTCTGGTACATTTCCAGTAGATGGAATTCGCTTACTTCCTGTCCATTGAATTGTATAATCAAAAGACCATTTACTATGCGTAGTGTAAGCTAAATTGGCAAAGGCTCTATGTTTTGCATTCAATGGTTTATCAGTAAAATCAGGCGATATATTATTGATGTATTTTGATTTCACATCATGAAAACGATAAGCTAAACGAACATCAAATTTTCGAATGGGTTCATAGTCAAGTTGCACTTGAAAGCTATTAGCATAAGCTCCATTTTTCATATTATAAAAACTTAGTAATCCTGGCATTTCCCAGTCTGCTACTACTTGATTATTGAAGTGTGTGTAGTAATAATCAGCACCAATTGTTCCATTTCGATAATTTAATTTGAATTTGTAAGTTGCATTCAGACCTGCATTATATGCCGATTCATTTTGCAATCCATAAAATCCATTTTTATTATTTTCGATAATTTGCACTTTCCGATTTGTTGAAAACATTCCTAAGTTTTCTGAGAAAATAGAAGCGGTGCGGTAGGCTTTTCCAATTGAGCCTCTTATCGCCAATTTCTCAATAGGTGCATAACGAATATGAAACCGTGGAGTAAAATAAAAGCCATACAAATTATGATAATCCCCTCTCAAACCCAATACCGCATTCACTTTATTAGAAAATGTATGAGCATATTCTCCATAAATTCCCGGTACGATTTCCTCATTTATATATTCTTTATTGATGAGACTTTCTTTTCTATTTAAATAATTGAAAGTTGCTCCTATTTTAATTACACGACCAGTGTTTTTGATAATGCTTTGAAAAATATAATTGGCATAAAAATTATTTTCGTTAGCATCATATAATTTTTTACCAAAAAGCATATTTTGATTATGGCTTGAAAAATCGAGTTGTAGTCCCATACTCTTCCATTGTTTATCTTCATACACTTTACCAATTTTAGCCCAAGTATCTAGGCGATTTGTATTTATTTTTAATCCCCAATTATTACTCAATAAAGGGTTTTCATTTTTCTCATAGTGTATATTTCCGCCCCAGTTATCAAAGGAATTATATTTTGCACCAAACTGAAATTCGAATCCTTTTTCGCTAAAATACATCCAACGATTAGTTAAAATATAAGTATTCCCTAAAGGCTGATCAATAAAGTGGTCGTCATTTTGATCTACTTTTAACCATTGTGATTTTCCATGCAAAAATAGGTTGGTATATAATTTACCTTTCACCGGTTGAAATGCAAAATAAGCATTCCCTTCAGAGCGTCCTTGTCCACTTTGATACAAATTATAAAACTGCTTATCTCCTTCCATTGGCTTTCTCAACTCGATATTAATTTGGCCGGCTAAGCCTTCATAGCCATTCACTACACTTCCTGCTCCTTTGCTTAATTGCATTCCTTCAATCCATTGACCGGGTGTGAAAGTCAAACCTGTAATACTCGCTAGGCCTCTGACTTCGGGAAGATTTTCGCGAGTAATTAGTGTGTAAGGACCGGCTAATCCTAACAACTGAATTTGCTTATATCCTGTGACGGCATCTGTAAAAGAAACATCAACACTAGGAGTTGTTTCGAAGCTTTCACTCAAATTGCAACAAGCTGCTTTTAATAATTCTTTACTACTGATACGCTCTGTTTTTTGCATCGTAAGTAAACTAATTTCTGTTGCAAATCTTTTTTGTTTAATGACAATTTCTTTTCCTTTCACATACAATGGATATACAACTTGTAGTTCTTTACTCAAGTCTGTCAATTGAATAAAGTCACTTCCGACATGTGCATATTGCACTTCAATTTCTTTCGCTGTATCAGGAATATTCAGTTTAAATTTTCCTTCTTTATCTGTAAAAGTAAATATCTTTTTATCATAAATAATTTTAGCATTTACAACTGGATTTACTGTATTATTCGTTCCTTTTTCTAAAATCGTTCCATGCAATAAAGTCGTTTGCGATTGCGCTTTAACAAACGGCATGATGAAAAAGGCAAGAACAATAAGAAAACTCTTTTGAAAAAAAGTTTGTTTACTCATGATGACAAGCACCGGATCTGTAAGCGCAACAGTCTGGTAGTTGATTATAATCTTTATCTGATGAATTTCCTAATCGGGTATCATGCCCGGCTTGGGATATGGATTGACTAATTTTATTCATATCTGTTTTAGATTCACTATAAATAACAGTTAGAACTTTAGTATGTTTATTCCATTCAGCTTGTTTGACGCCTTTCACGTAAGCAGCGTCTTCAATACGGGTTTTACATTGACTGCAATTGCCCAAAACGGTGAGTGTATCAGTTTTAATTTTATTTTGAGCAGACAATTCATTGGGGCTTATTGATAGCATCATGATTGTTAAGATGCTTAAAAAAAAGTATTTCATATTTCTTATTTATTTATTGTTTTTTTTAAAAAATTTTAAGTTGCTTATAGAGGGTTAAGAAATAAAACAACTAGCTATAAAATAAATAAGATTGTGTCAATTGAAAAATAGATGGGAAGAGTGTCTTGTCTGGTGGTTGAGGGATAGGAGTTGGGGTATGTACTTTTTCAAATAAAGGATTTGTAAAAAGTTCTAAAAAAATATTTTTTGAAATTGCTAAAAAAACAGGTGATTGAAATTTTTTAGAGTCTATGTTTTCTTTAATTTGATCTAAAGAAATTTTAACTTCTTTGATTTCATTTTTACAGCAATCATCTTCATTGCTTTGCATTTCTATTTCACCTTCACAGCAGCAAGACAAGTCATCACTAAGTCCAATTGTTTCTACTTTATCACCACAATAGTGAAGCGTCAGCGATAACCCTGCCGAAACAAATAAGTATAAACTTAAAAGAAATATGGATAAAATTCTTTTCACCTAAATACAAAAATAATCAATTCATGTGATAAGAAAGTTTAAAAATAGTTAAACCTCATTTAGCTGATATGTTTTGATTTCGTTATATAAAGTATCTCTTTCCACAGGCACTCTTTTGGCATCAATAATTAGTTGGCAAATTTGTTCTGTGCTTAAAGAAGGATTTGATTCTTCACTTCCAGCCATTGAATAAATTTTTGTGCTATCGTCGATGGTTCCATCTAAATCATCAACTCCAAAGTTCAGCATTAATTGTGCATTATTTCTTCCAAGCATCGGCCAATAAGCTTTCAAGTGTGGGATATTATCTAGGTAAATTCGAGCCATTGAATATGCTTTTATATCCTCTACCAGAGAGGCTTCCAAGATATGGCTCATTTCATTATCTTTATTTCTAAATTTCAATGGAATAAAACAATTAAAGCCATTTGTTTCGTCTTGCAAATCTCTGAGTTGACTCATATGGTCTATTCGATGCTCATAGCTTTCGACATGTCCATAAAGCATAGTCGCATTTGTATGCATTCCTATTTCGTGTGCTGCTTTATGAATTTCGAGCCACCCTTTTGCATCAACTTTATCTTCACAAATTTGCTTTCTGATATCTGCTGCAAATATTTCAGCACCGCCACCTGGTAAGGATTGCAAGCCCGCATCTTTCAATTTTTGCAAACCTTCTTTAGGAGAAAGTTTAGCTTTTTTAAACATATAATCAAGCTCAACAGCGGTGAACCCTTTGAGATGTAAATCGGGGCGATGTGCTTTTATTTTTTGCAATAAATCACAAAAGAAATCAAGATTCAATTTAGGATGTACGCCTCCGACAATATGCACTTCTGTCACTGGAATGCCATCATACTTTTTCACAATGTTTAGCATATCATCAACACTTAACTCCCAGCCATCTTCTCGATGTTTGTACAAACGAGAATAGGAACAAAACTTACAACTATAAACACATACATTAGTAGGTTCAATATGGAAATTTCGATTGAAAAAAGTTTTTATTTCCAAAAACGTTTTTTCTCTGATGGTGTTTGCTAAAGCTCCTAAAAATCCGATTTCTCCTTTTTGATAAAGGAGTAATGCTTCGTCATTAGTGATTCTTATATTATTTACAACTTTTGAAGTAATATTTCGTAGCCCCTTGGGAATATGATGTTCTAATAGCGTGTTCTGCATTTTGTTTAAAATATTTTCCAAATGAAACAATCAATCATTTGTTAGTTTGAATGAAAAAGTTTACAAAATTAAGAAAAAACATACGAAATTGATTTATCAATTTATTCGATTTCCCAACTATAAAATTAATTACATATAAACCTAAACAGATTATCGCTTCGTCTAAACTTTTTACGTTCTCAATTCATTTATAAAATATGCACCTTAAATTTGGTCCTTTGAGTATATATGAGAATAGCAGCAACCTTCATCTTTATCCTTCTATTTTTTAAACCATTTGCTTTCATAGGACAAACCTATAAAATGGATTCGTTAAAAAATGAACTTAAAAATCCAGCTCTAAAAGATAATGAAATCTACCAAATATACCATAGTCTAAGCTTGCTTTACAATGAAAATGAACCTAAAAATGCCTTGCCTTTTATTGAAAAAACATTAGTATTTGCAAAAAAAACAAACAATAAAGATAACATTGGATATGCTCATTTACTAAAGGCAAATTATTTTGAAAAAATAGGAAATTTTGATGAAGGATTAGGAGAATTAGAAATATCAAAATCCTTTACTAGCTCTACTTCTGAAGGTCAAATATTAAATTTCTACATTCATATTTCAAAAGGAAATATTCTAAGAAGGGAATCAAAATATGAAGAATGTTTACAATCATTATTAGATGCAAATCAAATTGCAGAAAGAATGAAAAATGACACATTGATTTATGCTTCACTCACACAATTGGGTATCTTGAATGTAACGATGAAAAATCTTGACAAAGCTCTCGACTATCATAAGCAAGCAATTGATATTGCCAAAAGATTAAATAGCAATAAAAAAATTGGGAAAAGCTATGGAAATATTGGTATTATTTATCGTGAAAAAGAAGAACATGAAAAGGGCATTGAGTATAGCAAAAAGGCTCTTGAATATGCTTACAAATCGGGAGACTCCTCTAGTATTTCCTATGCACTCAATGAATTAGGAACTATGTATGACCGTGCAAAAAAAAGCAATGAAGCTACTCCATATATCCTTGAGGCAATTGCCATTCGTGAACGAAATCAGGAGTTGGATGAGTTGGCCTATTCCTACATTTATCTTTGTGGAAATTTAAGACGTTTAGGAAGAATTGATGAAAGTGAAAACGCAGTTCGTAAAGCCCTAGAGATTGCTAAAAGTATTAAAAATACCAAACAAGAAATTGATTGCTACAAGATGATGTATATCAATTTTAATGAAAATAAAAAATACGATTCCGCTTTTATCTTTTTAAAAAAATTCACCGTATTGAAAGACTCTTTGAGTGGATTGGCCGTGAAAGAAAAAATGGAAGAATTAAATATCAAATATGAAACTCAAAAGAAAGATTTAAAAATAAAAGACGAACAGCTTAAAAACACTTATTTGTTGACAGGTATCGGTATCCTCGTTTTGCTTCTCGGACTTCTTTACAGTACCGGGATACGCAAAAAATTAAAATACAAAAACCATTTGCAAGAAGTGATAATTCAAGAGCAAAATAAATCAACCAAAGCCATCATCGAAGCAGAAGAAAATGAAAGGCAACGAATCGCAAATGATTTGCACGATAGTGTAGGACAATACATAACTGCAGCTAAAATGAATTTACAATCCATAGAAGATAAATTAAAATTTGAAACCGATTTTGACAAACTTGTTTTTGAAAAAGCAATTCATTTCGTCAATGAATCCGCAGTGGAAGTGCGTAGCATTAGTCATAATATGGCACCAAATACTCTCCTAAAAAAAGGACTTGCAAAAGCGGTGGGGAATTTTTTGGATAACTTAAACCATCCTTCTTTGAAAGTAAATTTATTTACAGATGGCATCTCGATTCCCATTGAAAAAAACACAGAAATTTTCTTGTATCGAATAATTCAAGAATGTGTGAATAATACGCTAAAACACGCCAACGCAAGTGAATTAAATATTTCAATTTTAATCAACAAAAATGAAATTGATATTACGATTGAAGATAACGGCAAAGGTTTTGATATTGAAAACTTGAGTGAAAAAGCAGGTTTAGGAATTGATAACATTCAAAAAAGAATTCAATTTTTGAAAGGAGATGTTCATTGGGATAGTAGCCCCGGAAATGGAACTACAATTGTGATGAATATCCCAACTCAGGAAAAGACCATTTAATTTTGATTTTTAAATTTAATTTTATACTTTTAGTTTGAAAATTATCACGCTATGAATATTATAGAACGTATCAAAAACATTTTAATAAATCCCAAAACAGAATGGGATGTAATAGACCAAGAAGAGGAAACCCTCAATAATATCCTCGTCAAATATGTATTAATCGTCGCTCTTATTCCGGCCATCGCTGCTGCAATTGGATATTCAAATTTCTCAATTGAGGTGATGGGCCAAAAAATAAGCACAAATGTTTCGTCATTGAGTATATTTTTGAAAAACTACGTTACATCCATTATTTCATTTTATATCTGCACATACGTGGTTGATGCACTAGCAATCAATTTCAATTCTGAAAAAAAATATTAACAAGTCTGCCCAGTTAGTCGCATACTCATTTACTGCAAGCTGGTTAGCCGGCATCTTTAGCATTATTCCTATGCTACTTTTTCTTTCAATCGCTGGATTGTATAGCATTTATCTTTTTTACATAGGTTTACCTAAATTAAAGAAAACCCCAGAAGACAAAATTGTGCCTTATATGATAGTGAGTGCCTTAGTGATTATTGCCATCAATCTTGTCATTGGATATGCACTCGGTAAAATGATTATTTTTTAATCTTGTCCTTTTAAAAAATTTAACTATAAAACAATAGATATTCTCTAAATTATTTTACAAGTGAACTTTTTTCTTTCTTTTTTTTACGCAATGAAAAAAATTATTACTTCCTTTTTTTGTATTGCAATTTCTATTTCCTTAACAGCTCAAGACAATTTAGTCAACTCTTTAGCAACAAACAAATCAGATAGTGCAAAAGCAAAATTCCAATTTACTTCATTAATCAATCTTGAAAATTCACCGGTAAAAAATCAAGGGAGTTCAGGTACCTGCTGGAGTTATTCTGGCAACTCATTTCTTGAAAGTGAAATGATGCGAAACGGCAAAGAATTTGTTGATATTTCAGAAATATACACTGCTCGATGTGCTTACATTGAACGTGCTCGTAACTTTGTGAGAATGCACGGTGCCCTCGGTTATAGTGATGGGGCTGAATTGCACGACGTTGTGATGACTTACGACAAATACGGTGCAGTTCCTTATGAAGTATATACAGGACTAAATTATGGTACTGATAAAAATAAATTTGGAGAAATGCAAACTGCATTAGAAGGATTTTTAAAAGGGGTGATAACAAATAAAAATGGGAAACTCACTAAAAATTGGTTGCCTGCTTTCATTGCTGCAATCGATTCCTACTTAGGAAAAGTGCCTGAAACATTTACTTACAAAGGAAAAGAATACACTCCAAAATCATTTGCAAAAGAAGTGGTTGGACTAAATCCAGACAACTATCTCAGTTTTTCTTCATTCACTTACGCCCCCTACTACAAATCCACTATACTGATGGTGCCTGACAATTGGAGCTTGCAAAGTGTTTATAATGTACCAATGAACTCAATGGAAGATATAGTGGACAATGCTCTAGAAAACGGATACACCGTAGCTTGGGCTACTGATGTGAGTGAAAAAGGATTTAGTTGGAAAAATGGAGTCGCAATTGTTCCCGAAAAAGATTTTGAAGATATGACAGCCGAAGAACAAAAGAAAATATTTGAAGGCCCTCAAGCAGAGAAAAAAATTACTGCTCAAATGAGAGAGGATGATTTTGATAATTATTCCACTACCGATGACCATGGCATGCACATTGTAGGTCTTGCAAAAGATCAAAATGGAAAAGAATATTATATGGTAAAAAATAGTTGGGGAGATAAAAACGATTACAAAGGTTATTTATACGTCTCTAAAGCCTATTTTTTATACAAAACAACCGCTATTCTTCTGCATAAAGATGGAGTTCCTATGGACATTATGAGAAAATTATAATTTTTTGCTCTTTTTATATTTCATACTTTTGTATAAAAAGTCTTTATGAAATATATTTTAGTTGCACTCTCATTTCTTTTTTACTTTCAAATTGCAAATGCACAAGTGGCAGGTGATACGATTATTACCTCTACATTTAATTATACCCAAACTCAATACAGTCGGGATTCCGTTATGGAATTTCCTAATTTTCCCGGCACAACCTATGAGAAAATTTATATGCTTTATAATATTCGTTGTAAGGACGGATTAATCTCTCCTGCCGTTCAAGGACAAACCAATATCGGTTGTGGTGAATGGGACTACACTTGTAACACTTATGTTGTGGACTCTTCACGAACAGATTCTATGCTTACATCTACACCATCTCATTCCATCACTGGATTTTTTGGCACTTCTTATAATTATACAAATCAACCTACTTATACATATAGACGTTACAAACAATTCAAAACAACCTATTTACCCCCTTGTCAAATACCCTCTGAAATATCGGTGGGTGTAGGGACTAATACATCTTCAGCCCCTCTCAATACTCATTTGCAATCATCAAAATCCTATTTTTTATGGAAAGCATCAGAGCTCAGTAATGCAGGAATGGCCGCAGGTGCTATCAGAGGTTTATTTTTTGACATCCTACAAACCGGAGAGTTTTTACACTTTTTCAGAATAGGAATCAAAGCCACAACTGACAGCGTTTTAAACAATTTGACTGACCTCTCTGGATTTCAAAATGTCTATCATCAAGATACACTCGCAATCAATAATCATCCGCTCAATTTCACAACACCTTTTACATGGAATGGAACAGATAATCTTATTTTAGAATTTAGTTATACCAACAACTCAAACGGGATTGACTACACATTACAAAGCGATACTACAAATTATATCAGTGGCTTATTTGCAAATCAATTAGATTACTATTATGAATTTGCGGGGAATAGTTTTATTAATTTAGGAAATCCAAATTTTAATGGCTTAAATGATAAAATTACCATCAGTTTTTGGAGTAATGGAAATCAAGATTTTCTTCCTAAAAACACAACACTACTTCACGCTGTCAACGCTCAAAATAACCGAAAAATTAATATTCATTTCCCCTGGGAAAATTCAAGATTTTATTGGGATTGTGGAGCAATCGGAGGGAGCTATGACCGAATTGACAAAGCAGCCACAAATGACGAAGTGAAAGGCACATGGAACTATTGGGCATTCACAAAAGATGCCACGACTGGTGTGATGAATGTGTATAAAAACGGGACACTTTGGAACACCGGAACTAGTAAAACAAAAACATTTAATGATATAACAAATATTGTAGTCGGTAACATTCAAGGTAAAGCCTACCCATATTATGGAAAAATTGATGAACTTTCTATTTGGAATGAGCAACTTTCTCAATCAACTATTCAAGATTGGATGGGAAAAACCATTTCGCCTTCTCACCCTAACTACGCTAATTTATTCGCATATTATCGAATGAATGAAGGTGCTGGAAATATATGGACAGATCTATCTACACAAAATATCAATAGCCCAATTATAGGCACTCCCCTTTGGCGAATTTTTAAAGGAAATGAACTTTTTAAAAATTTCTCTCAAACTAATAATCGTCCTAAAGTAACATTTGTAGTAGGAAATTGCAATAACATTATCATTGACACCATATTCGTTTTTGACTCTACCATAAATCTAACAAATACAGTTTATACTTATGCTATTCAAAATAACGATGTAGTCACTGTTGACAGCAATGTCTATTACCAAGCAGGTTACAGCTATGTGTATGACGAAAATACAAATACAAAAATTGATTCTGTCCTTAATGTGACAGTCGGAAATATTCAAATTACTCAACTGTCATACTATAAAGTATATCCATCTATTTTTCAATTAAATTCTTTTGTTACACCGTATGGTATCAATTTAGATTTAGGAATGCAAGGGAAAACATGGGTGTTTGATGTAACAGATTATGCCCCTATTTTACAAGGAAAAAAAAAGAATGTTTATTGATGGTGGAGGTGAAAGACAAGAAGATATGGACATCAAATTTGTACATATCGTAGGGACTCCACCTCACAATGTAGTGGACATTCAAAACATTTGGAAAGTCAGCAATGCGGGCTATACAAGCATCATGAATAATAGTACTTTTGAACCTCGCAATGTATTGCTAAACCCCAATGCCGTTTCATATAAAATCAGATCGGCAATAACTGGTCATGGTCAAGAAGGAGAATTTATCCCGCAAAATCATTATATCAATATAGATGGTGGAGCAAAAGAATTTACATGGAATGTTTGGAAAAAATGTGCACTCAATCCTGTCTATCCACAAGGCGGTACATGGATATATGATAGAGCTGGCTGGTGTCCCGGAATGGCTACAAATATCGAAGAAATGGATATCACCCCTTTTGTCACTCCCGGCACTACTCACAATATTGATTATGGAATTGATACCGCTTGGGGGTCATCAAATTATTGGGTGAGCAATACACTCGTGAGTTATGGCCAACCCAACTTCTCATTAGATGCAGCCATTATTGACATCAAAAATCCGACAACAAAGGTAGAATATGCAAGAACCAATCCAATATGTAGCAGCCCATTAGTAACCATTCGCAACAATGGCTCAACTCCACTTACAAGCTTACAAATAGACTATTGGGTGAACGGCAACCCTAATCATGAAACATATACTTGGAATGGCAATTTAGAATTTATGGAAAGTGCAGATGTAAGTTTGCCATTTTCAGACAATCTGTGGTCTGCGGTGAGTGGTCCAAATGACAATCAATTTCATGTTGAAATTAGTAGTCCAAATCAAGGAGCAGATATGTATCAATTCAATAATCAATTTAGCAGCATATTCAATATTACAAATATCGTTCCTGCTGATTTTATTTTGTGGTTTAAAACAAATTCAGCAGCTACAGAATCAAAATATGAAATCATTGATCAAAATGGACAACAAGTTTTTTTCAAAGACAATCTAGCTAATAACACTCACTACAGAGATACGCTTCATCTGGGCTGGGGATGTTACAAATTAATTATTCATGACAGTGATGAAGATGGACTTAGTTTTTTTGCAAATAATGATGGAGCTGGGTTTGCACGACTTCGCACACTCAACAATGGAAATATCATCAACTTTGCGACAGATTTTGGTCATTCAATCGAATATAATTTCACAGTCGATTATCCTTTATCATACGACCAGCTTTATAAAGAATCGTTGATAACAGTATATCCAAATCCGGCTAGCAATATTGTGAATGTGCACACTGATGGCGTTGATGTGAAAGACATTGCAATCTATAATCAAACAGGGCAAAAACAAAATATCCATTATACACAACAAAATCATTTATTCTCATTTGACACTCAACACTTAGCAAAAGGAATTTATTTCGTGAAAGTAATTAGTAACAATAATACGCATGTGAAAAAGATAGTTATTGAATAAAAGAAGCTGTTGGGAACTCTATATTATAATTTTGATTTGAGTTGAAGCATCCAATCTCTAAGACGAGCTGCTTCCATAAAGTCCATATTTTTGGCGGCTTTCTCCATCTCTTTCTTCACCTTTTTAATTTCATTTTCAATTTCTAATTTACTTTTATAAGCGGTTGTATTTTCTTCTGCTGCCATCGTTTGGATGTTTAAATTACCATAATTAGCAACATCCTGCTGATTCGATTTTACATTTAAAACCGATGACTGCATTAAAATTTCATCATACGATTTTTGAATAGTCTTCGGTGTAATATGATACTTTGTATTATAACTGATTTGTTTTTCTCTTCGTCGATTTGTTTCATCCATTGTTTTTTGCATACTTTGCGTAATCTTATCTGCATAGAAAATCACCAAGCCATTTGCATTACGAGCAGCCCTACCCGCAGTTTGTGTTAATGAACGTTCATCTCTTAAAAAACCCTCCTTGTCGGCATCCAAAATAGCAACTAAAGACACTTCGGGCAAATCTAGTCCTTCTCTCAATAAATTGACGCCTATCAATACATCAATATTTCCCAAACGCAAATCTCTTAATATTCCGACACGCTCCAACGCATCAATTTCACTGTGTAAATACTTACATTTGATATTAATTTTTGTAAGATATTTTGCTAATTCTTCTGAAAGTTTTTTCGTCAAAGTTGTGACTAAAACTCGTTCATTTTTACCCACTCGTTTATCCACTTCATCTAGTAAATCATCAATTTGATTAATGGAAGGTCTCACTTCAATAGGTGGATCCAAAAGCCCTGTGGGTCTAACAACTTGATCTACAAAAGTTCCATCACATTGCTCCAACTCATAGCGACCAGGTGTTGCACTCACATAAATCACTTGATTCAACATCGATTGAAATTCATTAAAATTTAATGGCCGATTATCAAGAGCAGAAGGCAATCGAAATCCATAATTCACAAGATTCATTTTACGCGATCGGTCACCACCATACATTCCACTAATCTGCGGAAGAGTCACATGGCTCTCATCTACAACCAATAAAAAATCATTTGGAAAATAATCAATCAAACAAAAGGGTCTTGAACCCGGTTTTCTTCTATCTAAAAAACGAGAATAATTTTCGATTCCTTTGCAATAGCCCAACTCTTGAATCATTTCTATATCGTATAACACACGCTCTTTGATTCGTTGAGCTTCAACCGGCAAATGATTATTTTTAAAATATTCTTCCTGAGCAAGCATTTCAGCGTATATCTCATCAACAATATTTTTCATCTGATCTTGTGGAGCTAAATACATATTTGCTGGAAATATGGCTGCATCCTGAATAGATTCAATTTTTTTTCCAGTGCTAATTTCTATTCTTTGAATTTCTTCTATCTCATCTCCAAAAAAAATAATCCTTAATCCATAATCAGCATAAGGCAAATTCACATCTACCGTATCTCCTTTCACTCGAAACATTCCTCTCTCAAATTCAATAGTTGTTCTGTTATACAAAGCCTGCACCAACTTATGCAAAAATGCATTTCTCACAATAATATCTCCTTTTGAGAATCGGATAATTCCGTTAGCATATTCCGTTGGATTTCCAATACCATAAATGCAACTAACTGAAGCTACTACAATAATATCTCTTCTCCCAGAAAGCAAGCTAGATGTGGCTCTCAGCCTTAAAGTCTCCAACTCATCATTCACTGCTAAATCTTTTTCAATATACGTTCCACTAGAAGGCAAGTAGGCCTCCGGTTGATAATAATCGTAATAGGAAACAAAATATTCGACCGCATTGTCAGGAAAAAATTGTTTAAATTCTCCATATAACTGAGCTACTAATGTCTTATTGTGAGTGAGAACCAAAGTTGGCATTTTGATTTGTTCAATCACATTGGCAATGGTAAACGTTTTGCCAGAACCTGTTACCCCTAATAAAGTTTGATATTTTTCTTGATTGTTCAACCCCTCAACCAACTGCTTGATAGCATTGGGTTGATCTCCTGCTGGCTGATATTCCGATTTTAAGTGAAACATTATAAATAATACAGTTTTATACTTCAATTATATATTAAAAAACGAGTGTAAAAGGCATCCAATTCTTTTAAAAAAATATTGAAACTATTATGAACATTAAGTTGTAGCAATTTTATTTTTAAAAAAAAATCCATTTCACTCAAAAGAACTAATTATATAATTTGACATAAATATACTATAAAAATAAATGCTCACCTTATAAAAAAAATAGAGATAATATGTAAACAATTATCTTAAACTCAAATAACAAATTCAATCATTTCGAAAAAAAAAATGCTGCTTCATAAGAAACAGCATAATGAATATTTTAAATAATTGGATTAATAATCATCATCAAAATCATCATCAAAATCATCATTGAACAAATCCAAATCATCCTCAAGTTTGAAACCGTCCAAATCATCATCTGAATCTTTTCCAGGCTTTTTTAATTTCGTTTTAGAAGTTGGAATATCAAACTCCTCAAATTCGTTATCAAACTCGTCATCGAAATCATCATCATCATCATCATCATCGTCATCGAAATCGTTATCATCATCATCGTCATCATTGTCAATTACTTTTTTCGACTTAGCAGATTTAGATGAGCCTTTCTTTTTAGGCTGCAAATCATCATCATCTTCTTCTTCGTCATCATCATCATTGATTTCCTTTTTAGAAACTGCTTTTTTGGTAACTTTCTTTTTTTGCGGCATCGCTTGATGCTGCTTTTTTAGTAGTTGCTTTTTTTTACAGGTTTTGCTTTCATTTTTTTCGAAATTCTTGTGTAAATTTTTTAATATATTTTTGAAATAGAAAAATTTTTTTTATTTTTTTTTTATTTTTTATCAATTGATCTCTTCCCACCCCATTTGAGATATAGCTAATCTGAACTTTTGTTTGCTGCTGTATCAAATCAACTAAGTCTAAAAATGATTTTGGCAATTCAGAATACGAAGTACATTGAGATAATTCTTTGTCCCATTGAGGTATATACTGATAATTTGCTTTTATCGAAAGATTATGGATATCATAAGGAAATTCATTTGTTTCTTTTCCGTCAATTTCATAAGAAGTGCAAACTCCTACTTGTGACATTTTATCTAAAACATCTGCTTTGGTGATGATTAAATCTGTCACACCATTGAGCATACAAGCATATTTGAGAGCTACGATATCAATCCAACCACAACGGCGTGGACGACCGGTTGTAGCTCCAAATTCATTTCCGATTTTTCTCAATAATTCTCCTGTTTCATTTAATAATTCTGTTGGAAATGGGCCACTTCCAACTCTTGTGCAATAAGCCTTTGAAATGCCATACACTTTATCGACCCATTTGGGAGCTACACCTAATCCAATACACAAACCGGCTGTAATGGTATTACTTGATGTTACAAAAGGATAAGTGCCAAAGTCTATATCCAACATCGTTCCTTGAGCTCCTTCTGCTAATATTTTTTTCCCTTGAGCTAGTTGTTCATTAATCCAGTACTCTGATGATATTATTTGAAATCGTTTCATCATTTCTACTGATTCAAAAAAATCATTTTCCCAATTTTGAATTTCATCTTCTAAATGAATGTCTCCTAAAATTTTTAAATGTTTTTCTTTTAAGACTTGATATTTTTGTTTAAAATTTTCATCTAAAATATCGCCCACTCTCAATCCGTTACGCCCTGTTTTATCCATATATGTCGGGCCGATTCCTTTTAATGTACTCCCAATTTTGTTCATACCCTTCGCCATTTCAGCTGCCTTATCTAAGGCTTTGTGAGTGGGTGTGATGATATGAGCTTTTTGACTAATGAGTAACCAATCTTGCAGATTCACTCCCATCGATTCAATCTTTTCACATTCTGCTTTAAAAGTGATAGGATCAATCACCACTCCATTGCCGATAAGATTTAATATCCCTTTGTGAAAAACCCCCGATGGTATTGTGTGTAGAACAACCTTTTGCTCTTCTACATATAAAGTATGTCCTGCATTGGGGCCTCCCTGAAATCGAGCAATGATATCATATTGAGGAGCTAAAAAATCGACTATTTTACCCTTGCCTTCGTCCCCCCATTGCAATCCTAAAAGTACATCTATCATGATAAAGAAATTATTTTGAATAAATTCAACTATATTAGTTTTTAGCAAATATAGGAGCGAATATTACAATGCGAAACAAATTTGTTTATTTTAATTTCTTCTAAAAATATTTTGCAAATAATTCTTAATTTCCAAAAACTTGACGTAAAATATCATTGACTCTTGCTGTCGGATTAGTGCGGATATTCGCTTCTTCTTGAGCTACATTCACAAATAAACCATTCAAGGCTCTTTCTGTTACGTATCCTGTCAAGTCTGTATTCACCTTGGTTTTGGTGATAGGTAGGGTGTTGTAAATTGTAAAAATTTGATTCCAATATCTAGTGGCATCTACTTTGCCTAATGAGTTTTCAATAACAGGTCTAAATGCTTGCGTCAAAGCCCCAGTTGTTGACCTTTTCAGAAATTCAGTAGCTGCATTATTTCCTCCTCTTAATATAGAAAGCCCGTCAGTAACACTCATGCTTGTGATAGCATTCACAAAGATTGGGACTGCTTTTCCTGCAGCATCTTCAGCAGCTCTGTTTAAACTCAAAATAAGTTTGTCACATTGACTACCAAACCCAAATTGTCTTAATGTATTTTCAATCTTTTGTACTTCAGGAGGCATTAATATTTTTATCAATTGATTTCCAAAAAAACCATTTGGAAGATTCAAACGTTGTGATGCATTTTGAGTACCTATTCTAAGTGCTTCTTTTAATCCTGAAACAATTTGACTATTTGAAAGAGAATTTCCAAACAATGAATTTCCATTACTTCCATTGCCATTATTATTACCTTTATTGCCTCCACCATTTAATAAATTATTGGCCTTTTTCATAAAATCATTTAAGGATTGAGCCTGTGTATTTACAGAAAACAATGCAATCCCCATTAACAAAATATACTTTTTCATTTTATTTTTTATTGTTGACAAATATATTCTATAAAAGTTTAATGATATGATAAAATTCTATTTTCAGTTGATAATTTTCGATATACTTTATTTGCTTTTACATACCAACTAACTATTTCTTTCTTCTTGATTAAAATCTTTTACATATAAAAAGATATTATAGAATAATTTAATTGCACTATCATAATTAGTTCTAATTTTGCAACATGTTTGACTCTATTGAAAGTGCCATTGAAGATATAAAAAAAGGCAAAGTAATCATTGTTGTAGATGATGAGGATCGCGAAAATGAAGGCGATTTTGTAACTGCAGCTCGAAATGTAACCCCGGAAATCATTACCTTTATGGGTAAAGTGGGCAAGGGATTAATCTGTGCTCCACTGATTGAAGATCGTTGTGAGGAATTAGGACTCAATCTAATGGTGAAAGATAATACCGAATTGCACCAAACTCAATTCACTGTTTCGGTTGATTTAATAGGTCATGGATGCACAACGGGTATTTCTTCTCACGACCGTGCCAAAACAATTCAGGCTCTCATCAACCCCAACACTAAACCTCAAGATTTAGCAAAACCCGGACATATTTTTCCGCTAAAGGCTAAGAGAGAAGGCGTTTTAAGAAGAGCAGGACATACAGAAGCTACTATAGACTTGGCCAAATTAGCAGGCTTTGAACCAGCAGGTGCAATCGTAGAAATTGTGGATGATAATGGTGAAATGGCACGACTACCAAGGCTTTTGGAAATTGCAAAACAATATGATTTAAAAATCATTTCAATAGAAGATTTAATAAAATATCGACTCAAAATCGAAAGCACTATCGAAGAAGAAATCAGAGTGAATATGCCTACGATGTATGGCAATTTTGAATTAATTACTTTTCGAAATACTCAAACAAATGAATTACATCATGCATTGAAGAAAGGAAATTGGGAAAAAGAAGAACCTGTACTTTTAAGAGTGCATAGCTCTTGTTTTACCGGTGATATTCTACATTCTCTTCGTTGCGATTGTGGCGAACAATTAAAATATGCAATGCAAATGGTCGAAAAAGAAGGGAAAGGATTAGTGCTATACATGAATCAAGAAGGAAGAGGAATTGGACTTTTAAACAAACTGAAAGCCTACAAATTGCAAGAGCAAGGAAGAGATACCGTTGAAGCTAATCTTGAACTAGGCTTCGCAATGGATCAACGAGATTACGGTGTGGGCGCTCAAATATTGAGAAAACTCAATGTTCAAAAAATAAGACTCATTACAAACAATCCTCGCAAAAGAGCTGGATTATTAGGTTACGGTCTTGAAATCGTTGAAAATATTCCAATCGAAATGTGTGCAAATCCACATAACGAAAAATATCTTCAAACTAAGAGAGACAAACTAGGACATGAAATCATGAAGGGCTAAAATTCTTTCATTTATTTTACATACTCATTAAATATTTTGTTTAACCATTTTAATATGGCTAACATAAACAAAAATGCAATAAACAATAATAACACGTTTATTAAAAAGAAATTGCCTTTGTCTTCATATTGATCCCACATACTGGCAAGTACGCCACTCAATTTGTTTCCAATTGAGGTGGACAAAAACCATCCTCCCATCATTAATGCTGTGATGCGAGGTGGACTTAGTTTTGACACTACTGATAACCCCATTGGACTTAAAAAAAAGTTCTCCAATAGTAATCACACCATAGCTTGCAATCAACCACCAAATGCTCACTTTCTCAGCACCGTTATCACCTGCTTTCACAGCAGCATACATCACAAATGCACTGAGTCCAGATATGAGCAAACCTAAAGCAATTTTAGTTGGTGTAGTCGGCTCTTTTTGTTTCCTTCTTAAATAAGTAAAAAAAGCAACTATCAAAGGTGTCAATAATATAACCCATGCTGGATTGATTGATTGGCTCAAATTTGTACTCCATACACTCACTTTATCTCCATCATTATGCACTTTGTCTTTTGCAATATTTCTAAAGTAAATTGGATAATTCCATTCTTTTACAATTTGTCCATCCACTTTTTGCAAGCGAAAATAATCATCATATTTTTCAACACTATCTCTTTGATAAGTCAGCTCTTTTGAAAAATTAAGTGATTTAAAAACTTGCTCTTGAGTGCCGCTTACTTGTCGGTCTGTATATCGGTCAGCCCAAGTATTGAGAGCACTTCCATTTTGTTTAAACACAGCCCAAAATAAGATAACAACTGTAAATATTGCCAACAATGCACCTATCGGTTTTTTCTCGTCTTGCTTAGCTGTAAAGTAAATATTCGCATAAAAATAAATCACGGGAAGGCATGCAAAAATAAAAGCGTCTGTACTATCACTTCCAAATAAATTATTCGGAATAAGCCAGCCCAAAACACCAGCTAAAACACTCGGCATTAAAATCAATAACACAATTTTAGATAAAGGCATATCTCCTTCTTCTGTTCCTTTTTTAACATCAAAAGCTCTATAATGCCTTGTTCCTATTAAGAAAATAATCACACCGATAAACATTCCGATACCGGCTGCAAGAAAAGCCCATTTCCAGCCAAGAGTAATGTAAAGAGCTGCCCCAAAAAAGTTACAGATAAAAGCCCCAATATTGATTCCCATATAAAAAATATTGTAACCATCATCTTTCATGTGCTTATGCTCATCGGTTGAATAAACATTCCCTAAAAGGGTGGAAATATTTGGTTTAAAAAAGCCATTCCCTAAAATAACTAATGTCATCGCAAGATACAAAATGGGTTTACTATGAATTCCCATCAAGCAATATCCTACTCCCATCAAAATTCCTCCTCCAACAATTGATTTTGCATATCCCAAATATCGATCGGCTAATAGACCTCCAATGAATGGAGTAAGAAAAACTAAAGCAATAAAAGTGCCATATAAATCAGCCGATTCCGCTTCGTTCATTGCATAACCATCTTTTACATCTTTCAGATACAATGTAAAAATCCCTATCATTAAATAGTAGCCAAAACGCTCCCACATTTCAGAAAAAAATAGAAAAGGTAACGCTTTCGGATGTTTAACTTTTGTTTGATTCATGGCTGAAAGATATTATTTTTTTTGTTAAAAAAGAAAAGACTGCACAAAATAGTGCAGTCTTTTCTTTTAAATTTTGAAGTACCTATTTAGCCAGTTCTTTTACTTTTTTAAACAACTCATTTTCGCTACCTTCTTCATAGCCTGTATGCTGATAAACAATTTTTCCATTTTTATCTACAATCAAAGTATAAGGCACATTTTGAAAATTTAAAGAGCGTTTTAAATCACTATTTGGATCTAACAAAACCGGGAAAGTCCAACCTTGAGATTTTGCATACGTTTTTACCATTGCTGTTGCTCTAGCATCATCAATTGAAACTGTCATATAATTGAAATTGACTTCTTTTTGCCATTCTGGTAATTTTGTTTTGATATTTTTTATTTCTTGTTTGCAGGGCACACACCAAGTAGCCCAAAAACTAACTAAGGTCACTTTCCCTTTTTCAAAAGCATCACTGAACGAAATTTGTTTCCCATTGATATCTCTCACAGAAGTGTTTGGCAAACTTTGAGATTGGGCAAAAGTGAGTGAGCTTAAAAACAAACTAGCGATTACGAATACGATTTTTTTCATTTTATAAATATATTTTCTTTGTCAAATATAGACTACTTTTTTTATAAAAAGTAAAGAGGCAACTCGTTAAAGATTGATTAATGTTTAAAATGTCGAACTCCTGTAAGTACCATAGCCAGTTGATTGTCTTGACAATATTGAATCGAATCTTGGTCCCTGACACTTCCACCAGGCTGAATAAAAGCAGTAATCTGATTTTGATGAGCAATTTTGACACAATCATCAAAAGGGAAAAAAGCATCCGAAGCTATGACCGAATGATGTAAATCAAATTCAAAACTGTTGGCTTTTTCAATCGCTTGTTTGAGTGCATCAATGCGAGAAGTTTGCCCACAACCTTTACCAATCAACTGTTCATTTTTGACGATTGCAATGGCATTTGATTTTAAATGTTTAGCAATTCGATTTGCAAAAATCAAATCTTTCTTTTCAATTTCAGTTGTATTTCTTCCTCCAACTTCTTTCCACTCCTTTTCATTTTGTGAATCATTTTCTTGTACCAACATTCCATTCAAAATTGATTTCATTTGTGAAGAGCTTGAATAGTCTTGTTGATTCACTAATAAAATACGGTTCTTTTTTTGCTTTAAAATTTCGAGCGCTTTTGGTGAAAAGTCATTTGCAATCAACACTTCAAAAAATAGTTCATTCATTGATTGAGCCATTTCTTCATCGACCGTTCCATTTGTCAACAATATTCCTCCAAATGCACTCTCCGTGTCACCTTGCAATGCCGCTTTCCATGCATCAATACCCGTTTCTCTAATTGCAGCACCACAAACATTCGTGTGCTTAATGATTGCAAAAAAGGCATGTTGAGTTGTATGAAATTCTTTGAGTAATTGATAAGCTGCATCAATGTCCACTAAGTTGTTATATGAAATTTCTTTCCCATGAATTTGGTTAAATATTTTGTCTAGATTGCCTATAAAATGAGCATTTTGATGAGGGTTTTCACCATATCTTAAATCTTTTTTTTGACGATTAAAATAATCAGCAATAGCAATATCATAGTGCATCACTATTTCAAAAGCCTTTGCAGCAAATGATTTGCGTTGATTTAAAGTTAAAGCTCCTTGTTGTTGTTCTAACAATTGATTGAGCAAATGGTAATCTTGTTTTGAAGCAAGCACAGCTACATCTTGAAAATTTTTAGCAGCAGCTCTTATCATAGATGGCCCTCCGATATCAATTTTCTCAATGATTGATTTTTCATCATTTGTTGAGGCTAGTGTTTCCTCAAATGGATATAAATCGACAATCACTAAATCAATTTTCGGAATTTGATAAGCCTCCATTTCTTGCAAATCGCTATCCAAATTTCGTCTGCCTAAAATTCCACCAAACACTTTAGGGTGAAGGGTTTTCACTCTCCCTCCTAATATAGATGGATATTGAGTAATTGATTCGACTGACGTACAAGAATAACCTAAATCTTCAATAAACTTTTGAGTGCCACCAGTTGTAAAAATCTGAACTTGATTTGCTTGTAATGTTTTCAAAATGGGTTCAAGACCATCTTTATAAAATACAGAAATTAATGCTGATGAAATTTTTTGATACATAATAGTTTTAAAAATCGTTTTGAAATTAGAAAATGCGAAATTAATACTTAAAGAATTTTTTACCTCATAAAAAACGACAACTCACAAAAGTTGTAGTCGCAATAGAATATTTAATCTCAAATTAAGTAATAAAAATGTTGGGCGAGCACTCTATTAAGAAAAACCTACGGGTGTTTTTTTTCTTAATTCAAAGTTTTGACCGAGATATAATTTTTTCACTTGTTCATCGGATGCCAACTCCTCTGCTGTACCTGATTTTAAAATGCGACCATCATATAAAAGATAGGCTCTGTCTGTGATGGTCAATGTTTCTTGAACATTGTGATCGGTAATGAGAATACCAATATTTTTGTATTTAAGTTGCTCAACAATAATTTGAATATCTTCAACAGCAATAGGGTCAATGCCTGCAAAAGGTTCGTCTAGCAAAATAAACTTTGGATTCACTGCTAATGCTCTTGCTATTTCAGTGCGTCTTCTTTCACCACCACTCAGCACATCTCCCATACTTTTTCGAACATGTGTCAATCTAAATTCGGAAAGGAGAGATTCTAACTTTTCACTTTGTTCTTGTTTCGATAATTTTGTCATTTCTAAAACGGCAGCAATATTATCTTCTACGCTCATTTTACGAAAGATAGAAGGCTCTTGAGGTAAATAACCAATCCCTAATTTGGCACGTTCAAACATAGGTAGCTTAGTAATATCATGATCATCTAAAAAGACTTGACCTTCGTCGGGTTTTACCAATCCTACTACCATGTAAAAGCTCGTCGTTTTGCCCGCTCCGTTAGGACCAAGCAGCCCAACGATTTCACCTTGCTGCACTTGAACTGATACATGATTAACAACGGTTCGTTGTTGGTATTTTTTCACTAATTCAGTCGTTTTTATTTGAGCAATCACTTTGTAAAAGTATAATTTGATTTTCTAAAAAAAGTATAAAATAATTAATTGACATTTTTTTCTAGTCGAATACCAACACTCATGATTTCCGGTAGCGGGTTCACTCGCATGATGTGTGAAAGTGCTATGGTGTATTCGCCTGTTTTTGAGAATTTGAGAGGTGAGGCTATCAACATTTTATGTTCCCAAACTTCATTCATTCCATTACTTCCTCTGCTAAGCCATTTCCCTTCGGGGTCGGCTAGTGGCACTTCTACTTTAGAAGATACAGATGAATCTTTGATTGGAAATATTGTTTCGATATTCAACCATATATTAGAGAATGGGTAAGCATCTGTATGACGTATCATAAAATACATACTGTAGGATGAGCTCGTATCTGAGATATAAAAAGTATAAGGGATTCTATTTTTTTCATCCCATTTAAATTTTGGAATTGCTACATTTTTCTCAAAAGTATTAGTGCGAATACACGAAGTAAAAAAGATAAGAAGAATAAAGAGATATTTGTAAAAACCCATAGTTGATTTTTGTTTAATGTTATAGTACATTCAATAATTGTTCTTTTGCTTGTTCGAGTTCATCTTTCATATTGACAACAATTTTTTGAATAGAAGCATCGTTAGCCTTAGAGCCCATTGTATTTATTTCTCTTCCTATTTCTTGAGCTACAAAGCCGAGTTTTTTTCCTGCTAATAAGGTGTTTTCATTTAGTATTTCCATAAAATAGTTGCAATGGTGCAAAAGTCGATTTTTTTCTTCATTTATATCAAGCTTTTCTATATAAAAAATTAATTCTTGTTCTAAACGATTTTTATCAACACGTCCGCTTTGTTCCAACTCACTCAAAGCACATTCTAACTTCTCTCTAATTTTTTCGATTCGATTCTTTTCAAAAGGCTCTACTTCGCTACAAAGTTGTTTTATTTTTTCTACATTTTGAAAGATTATTTTCTCTAACATTTGTCCTTCTCTTTCTCTATGTTGATTAAGTTTGTCACACACTTTTTCGATTTTAGCAGAAATCATTTCCCAATGACTTTCATCGATTGCATCATTAATTGTTGCAACAATTTCGGGCATTCTCAATAGGGAAGCTAGTATATCTTTTTTCTCTAAATCAAGCTCAGCCGCTATTTGCAAGATAGATTGATAGTAGTGCTTAGCCAACTCTGTGTTGATCATCATCGGTTTTGATGAGCCATTTTGTTTTAAAAATATATTCAACTCTACACTCCCTCTGTGTAATTTTTTTTGAATACAATTTCGAATTTCAATCTCGTAGGGTTTTAGTAGCGGTGATATTTTTGAACTAAATTCAAATTGCTTTCCATTCAGCGAACGAATTTCTATCACACATTGAAATTCTGCAATCTGAAATTCTTCTCTCCCAAAACCAGTCATTGAATGAATCATATTTTTTTTTGTAAAGTTATACAAATCAAAAATAGTGTGAAGAAAATTTATAAAAAATAAAATTCATTTTAAAATCATTTTATAAAAAAAGAATGATACTACTGAAAGTATTGATATCAAAGGGTTGTAAGGGAATAAAAAAAAATCGAATGATTAAATTTCATTCGATTTTTTTTGAACTTATGGGTTAGTAAGCGATTAAATCAATACAATAATACTTCATAAAATTTTCATACAAAATATTTTTATGTAAAAGTTATTAACCATTTGTTGAAAACACTGCATTGATTTTTTTAGACTGCTAAATTTGTTCTAAACATTTTCACAGCAATTGCAATTAAGATTAATCCAAAAAATTTTCGAATCACTAATAATGCTGACTGTCCTAAAATTTTTTCAATCCATTTCAAACTACTTAAAATAAAAAAAATAATGATTGAATTAATGATGATAGCAAACATGATATTGTACTCATGAAAAATAGATTTGATTGACATGATTGTTGTCAATGTGCCAGAGCCTGCTATTATCGGAAATGCTATCGGTACTACCGAACCTGCTTTATGATTATTTTCTCCTTTGAAAAATTCCCAACCTAAAATCATTTCAAGACCTAAAATAAATAAAACAATAGAACCAGCAATTGCAAATGATTTAATATCGATTCCTAAAAATTCTAAAAAATACTCCCCTACAAAAAGGAATCCCATCATAAGTAAAAACGATACGATCGTTGCACTCCACGCACTGATATGCCCCATTTTATTTCGTAATGAAATGAGTACTGGAATAGACCCCAATATGTCTATGACTGCAAACAATGCAAATGTTGCCGATACAATTTCCTTGTATAAAATATTATTAATTCCGAAATCAAACATGTTGCAAAAGTAGTTTAATCATATGAGTATGTATATTTACATTTTCAAAAACAACAAACTATTAATATTTTTATGCAATACCAGTATAGTGTTTCCGAACGATTTATAAGATATGTTCAAATAGACACACAAAGTGATCCTAATTCAAGCTCATTTCCTTCAAGTGAAAAACAAAAAAATCTTGCTCTTATTTTAAAAGATGAATTAGTGAACATTGGACTAAAAGATGTAGAGCTTGATGAGTATGGATATGTATATGCTAACATTGAAAGCAATACCGATAAGCAAGTGCCTGTAATTTGTTTTTGTGCACACATGGACACTGCCCCCGATGCAAGTGGAACGAATGTGAAACCAATATTACATAAAAATTATCAAGGACAAGATATTGTGCTACCTGATGATAATACACAAATCATTTCCACTACAAAACATCCTTACTTATTAAAACGAATTGGTGATGATTTGATTACCGCCTCTGGCTTGACTCTTCTTGGTGCAGACGACAAAGCTGGTGTTGCTATCATTATGGATTTTGTTCAATATATTGTTACGCATCCTGAAATTAAACATGGAAAAATAAGGATATTATTTACACCCGATGAAGAAGTAGGAAGAGGCGTAGAGAAAGTTGATATGAAAAAATTAGGAGCTCAATATGGCTATACACTAGATGGAGGTGAACGTGGAGCCTTAGAAGCAGAGTCTTTTAGTGCAGATGGTGCCATTGCTACCATCTATGGCATCAGTGCACATCCGGGTTATGCAAAAGGGAAAATGGTAAACTCGACAAAAGTAGCTGCGGCTTTTTTAGACTCCCTGCCTAAAGATAATTGGAGCCCTGAAACTACCGAAAATAGAGAAGGATACATACACCCTGTGAGCATTGAAGGTGGACTCGAAAAAACAGTTATCAAATTTATCATTAGAGATTTTGAAACATCAAAATTAAAAGAACATGAAGCCCGATTAGAATCCATTTTGAAAAATACGATAGCAAAATTCCCCGGGGCTCAATATGAATTTACGACTCACGAACAATATCGAAACATGATGGATGTGATAAAAGATTGCCCTTTTGTAATGGACTATGCAGAAGAAGCTATGACAAGAGCAGGTGTAAAAGCAGAGCGATATCTTATTCGAGGTGGAACTGATGGCTCAAGATTATCATTTATGGGAATGCCTTGCCCTAATATCTTTACTGGCGAAATGGCTATTCATTCTCGACAAGAATATGTGAGCGTTCAGGATATGCAAAAAGGTGTGGATACCTTGATTCAATTGATTCAGGTTTGGGAAGAAAAAAGTTAACTATTGATTTTTTTATCATGGAAATAAAAAAGTGCCGAGTTTGTTATTAGTAACACAGACATCTCAAAATGCCCTCAAACAAATCTTCCTGAATTTGCCTTTATTGGTCGGAGTAATGTCGGTAAATCTTCATTAATCAATATGCTAGCAAACAAGCAAAGCCTTGCAAAGACTTCTGCCACACCTGGAAAAACACAATTGATAAATCATTTTTTAATTAATAAAAATATGTATTGGGTTGACTTGCCCGGATATGGATTTGCAAAGGTGTCCCAAAACAAAAGAAATGATTGGACAAAAATGATTTGGAATTATATCGAAAAAAGAAAAAATCTCTGTAATTTATTTGTACTAATTGACTCTAGGCATTCTCCCCAAAACAACGATATTGAATTTATTAATAAGTTAGGCGAAAAAGGAATCGCATTTTCAATATTGTTTACCAAAGCAGATAAAGAAAATCAAAAAGTGGTTTCTGAAAATATAAAACTCTTCAAGAAAAAGCTTTCAGAAACTTGGGAAGAAATACCAAATTATTTTGTAAGTTCTTCTGTAAAAAGAAACGGTAGAAACGACATTTTAAATTTCATTTCTACCGTTCAAAATAATTATATCCTTTTTCAAAAAGAAAACAATGGAGTAATTTAATCTTTCAATACATTTCGACTAATAACAATACGCTGCACTTCACTTGTTCCTTCATAAATCTGAGTAATTTTAGCATCTCTCATCAGTCTTTCCACATGAAATTCTTTTACATAACCATACCCACCGTGTATTTGTACTGCCTCGGATGTTACTCTTTGAGCAATTTCAGATGCATATAACTTAGCCATCGCAGATGCAGAGTCGTAATTGAGATGTTGGTCTTTAAGCCATGCCGCTTTATAGCATAAAAGTCGAGCTGCCTCTATTTCAGTTGCCATGTCAGCTAGTTTAAATTGAATGGCTTGAAAATTAGAAATTTCTTTTCCAAAGGCTTTTCTTTCTTTTGAATATTTCAAAGCAAGTTCATAAGCACCTGCAGCAATACCTAATGCTTGAGAAGCTATGCCTATGCGGCCACCGCTCAACACTTTCATCGCAAATGTGAAACCAAATCCGTCTTCTCCTATTCTATTTTCTTTTGGCACTTTCACATCTTGAAACATGATAGAATGAGTATCGCTTCCTCTAATACCCATTTTATTTTCTTTAGCTCCTACAGTCACGCCATCCCAAGCTTTTTCAACAATAAATGCATTAATTCCTTTATGTTTTTTTTCAACATCGGTTTGAGCAATTACTAAATAATGAGTTGCTGAGTTTCCATTGGTAATCCAATTTTTGGTACCATTTAAAAGATAATAATCCCCTTTATCTTCTGCTGTTGTTCTCTGTGAAGTGGCATCACTTCCAGCTTCGGGTTCACTTAATAAAAATGCACCTATCACTTCTCCTTTTGCAAGTGGCACTAGATATTTTTGCTTTTGTTCTTCGGTACCGTATGTTTCAAGTCCCCAGCATACTAAAGAGTTATTAACACTCATACAAACAGATGCGGAGGCATCAATTTTAGAAATTTCTTCCATTGCAAGCACATAAGAAATGGTATCCATTCCAGCACCTCCATATTTTGGATCAACCATCAATCCTAAAAATCCTAACTCGCCCATTTTTTTAATTTGTTCTTCCGGAAATTTTTGATGTTCATCACGTTCAATCACACCAAGTAGTAGTTCGTTTTGAGCAAAATCACGAGCTGCTTGTCGTATCATTTGTTGCTCTTCGTTTAGTTGAAAATCCATATTGTTTTTGTTTAAAAGTAGAAAGCACAAAAGTAATTAAAAGTAGCTGTGTTATAAAAATATCTTTTAATTATTTTATATATTAAACCTAAAATACTCATTTTATTTCTTATATTTTAATAAACATTTATTTCAATGAATGGTCAATTATCAAAAACGATTCCTTTTTTGTGCGTTTCTCTCGATTTTATAAAATTGAATGTTTACTTCTCACTCTTTTACAAATTCATCATTTGGATTAAAAAATTAACGTATTCTTACCTGTAAAATGAATTAAATACAAAACGAAACATTTAAATTTGTTCCCAATTAAAAAATTATGAATAGAATTATCCAACTATTAATCCTGATTTTGCTGTTGAATGCTTGCAAAGAAAATCCCAAAGCGACACTTACTGGAACTGTCAAAAAATTTGGAACCGGTGAAATATACCTAATCGAAGCGAGTGATGAAGGTAAAATAGATACCATAAAAGTTGAGAATGACCAATTTTCTACATCAATTGACGTTCAATCCCCTACATTTTATATGCTCAATTTTGGTCAAGATCAAAAACCTGCATTTTTAATTTTAGAAAAAGGGGAAACAACTGTGGAATATGAAATGAATAATTTTAATAGCCTAAAAGTGAAAGGAGGCAAAGAGCAAGACTCTTATGATCAATTTATTACTGCAAATATTCCTTACTTTGAAAAAATGGATTCTTTAGGGGTTTTAGCAAACGAAAATTCAAACAATCAAGAGTTGATTGAAAAACTGCAATCTGAGTTTTTGAAATTAGACAGTACAGTTAAAGTCAATCAAATTGAGTATGTCAAAAATAATCCTCATGCAGTTGTGTCTGCCTTTTTAGCTTCAAACTATTTAAGCCAAGAGAATGAAAAAACATTCCAAAACGCAGAAAATCTTTATAATTTACTAGACAGCAAAGTGCAACAAACCTATTATGGAAAAAAAATCAAAGAACTAAAAGAACAACTTCAAAACACATCATTAGGCAGTATTGCCCCTGATTTTTCTTTGAATGATATAAATGGGAAAACCGTAAAACTTTCTGACTTTAGAGGCAAAATCACGTTGATAGATTTTTGGGCAAGTTGGTGTGGCCCTTGTCGAAAAGAAAATCCAAATGTCGTAGCCACTTATAATAAATTTCATGATAAAGGTTTTGAAATACTTGGAGTTTCACTCGATGATTCAAAAGAAAAATGGGCTGATGCTATCGAAAAAGATAAAATCACATGGACACAGGTGAGTGACCTCAAAGGCTGGGATTCAGAGCCAGCAAGACTTTATGGCATTCAATATATTCCTTCAAATCTTTTAATTGACCAAAATGGAAAGATTATTGGAAAAGATTTAATAGGCACTAAATTAGAGAAAGCACTAAACGAAATTTACAAATAACAACGTTATGAATAAATTATTTCTAATTGCTATTTTAACAGTTGTTTGCTTTTTCAATACATCTGGACAGCCCAAAAGTAACTTTAAAATGAAATTGACTGTTGAAGATGAAAATGAGGGCATTGTTTACTTTAGAAACTTAACCTTGCCATCAATTGACACCTTGAAATATTCAAATAAAACCTGTCAATTTTCAGGATACGTGAAAGAGCCAACCCCATTTATTATCAGCAATGAAAATAATAAATATCAGCTATTTTTTATCGGACCTAATGACAATATCAATATCACACTTCATAAAAAAGAAATGAAAGTTGTGTTTATGGAAGGCTCTCCATCTCACGAAATCTTTAGGGAATTAATTATAGCTCAAGAACCAATACAACAAGAGGGAGCCAGCATACAGCAAGCCTTTCAAAACCCTCAAGCAAACACTGACAGTCTGAATAAAGCATTAGCCATTGTGAATAATAAATTGCATGATAATTTCTTTCATTTTCTTCATAAAAATAGTAATTCAGAAGTGACGGCCTTTGTCATTTACAGTGCAATCAGTAATGATAGGAATATCAAAGTACGCTCGGCCGATTCGATGTTTCAGCTATTAGAAGGGAAAGCAAAAACTTGTTTTTATGGCAATGAGGTGAATAAAATGTTGAGCAAGCTGAAAGCCGTTGAGGTTGGATATGTAGCACCTAATTTCAAACTAGCCGATTCGACAGGGAAAAAGGAATATTCCTTGTCTGACTTCAAAGGAAAATATGTCTTAATTGACTTTTGGGCAAGCTGGTGCGGCCCTTGCAAAAACGAAATTCCTTATTTGAAAAAAGCTTATGAAATGTATCATCAAAAAGGATTTGAGATTGTTTCTGTTTCACTCGATGATAAAAAAGAAAAATGGACCGCAGCACTCAGGCAATATCAAATGCCATGGATTCACATATCAGATGTAAAAGGGTTTAATAGTGCTGTGAACGAACTATATCATGTGCCTGCAATACCGACCACACTCCTACTCGACAAAACAGGCACTATCATTGCTACTAATTTAAGAGGAAATGCTCTTGAAAATAAATTAGCTGAATTATTGAAACCTTAAAAGTGGGATTGAAAAGCTTTAGAGAAATTATTTGGACTTAAAAATACCAAATAACTAATTCACACAGGGTATTAGCACATTTATAATTACTCTCAATGCCCTGCCATAAAACAAGTTTACATCACAAGTGTCAATCAACAGCGACAATGGGTTGTGCATATAGTAAACAAGAGTGGAAATAGTAACCATAGAATAAATTTGATGAAAAGTCGAACTTTGAACTTAATAAAAAGTGGACAATTCAAAAAACAATATTTTATCAAATCGGCACTCATCAATCCGCCCCGCCTGTTTCTTCCAAAAGTAATAAACTCCATTTTATTTTCTCATTACAAAAAATCGAATGAGTCCTTTGTATTTATGCTTATTATTCAAAGCATCATCATGGCTTAATCATTTTTTAATTTTTCAGCTTCAGTTTTTTTCTTTTCTCTTTTTTCTCTTTGCAAATCGTCATATTTGAGATATTCTTTTTTGCTTAGCACTTCTTTAAATAAGGAATCCCGTTTTTTATAAATAAAAACAGCTCCTTTTCTTTTATCATCACTCCCCTCTGTGGTTGCATACAGCGAATCAAATTTTTTAGAAACATATAAATTCACGCCAAACACTTTTTGTGAAGTTGCAGAATCTAATGATAATTCTTTTATCATTTCATCGGTATAAAATCGTGCTTTTTCTTCGGCTGTTCTTTTTTTTATATTTTTGAGAGAATACAATAAAAGGCATTAGTGTCAATGCAAAAAGTAGGTGAGATGGTTTCATGAAAATCTAATTCATTATATAAAAAAAAAAATAATTATTTGCTTCCTAAAATTCCTTTTAAAGCACCCAAAATACCACCATCTGAGCTATTGCTACTTTGAGAGTTTGAGGAGAAATTTTTTAACACTCCAGCTAAATCATCCAGTCCGATTTTTCCATCTTTGTTTGCGTCCAAACCTCCACTGGTTAAGTTTTTCAAAATTCCACCAAAATCAATACCAGAAAGACTTCCTCCAGGAATTTCAACTCCTGAATTTCCTGCTTTTGCACCCAACAAAGCTCCAATAATATTATTAATATTAAAACTTGAATCGCTTGAGTCATTTGTTTTAGAAACTAATTTTCCTAAAATCATTGGAATAATTGAAGCTGCAATTCCTTTTGCAGCGATATTATCTAATCCAAATTTACTCACAAGTCCACCGATAAAATTGTCTGTGATGCCTCCAACTAAAGGGTTACTGGTAGAAATCTGATTTGAATCTCCTCCAAACAATCCCATTACATCATTTAGATTTCCATCGGATAAAGCATTTTTCAAACCACCAACAATAGACTCTGCGGCAAGTTCCATTGCTTGATTATTTTGATCGTTAGGAATAGCAGGATTATTAACAATATGCTCTGTTGATTCTTGTTGTATTAAATTTAAAAGTTGTTCTATCATTTTAAAAAGTTATTTATTGACAAAAGTAAAAGTACATCAATTTTTATGATTCCAAATAATAATTTTTGTATTTTTTTAAATTTTCTATCAAAATTAGTTGATGAGTTCGCAAAGGGAAAAAGCATGGACAAAATATTAAGGCAATGATGGTAAAACTTTTGTTTGAATTAAAAACAAATCGAAACAGCCCTTGAACAAGCTATCGAACATATAAAACAAAAAGCATGTTTTATATGTTAAAATCAATAAAAATAAAAATAGCTTGCAAATAAGATTATTTTTGAATTATTTTTGAAAGCTATGAGTAATGATCAAATTGAACCTCGCAAAATTAAAAAAGGCAAAGCAACCTACACCTATTCCATTATTGGTGTAGCTTTGGTTTTGTTCCTATTGGGTTCATTGGGATGGCTTGTCATCAATGCCGGGGAACTATCCAAATCGTTTAAAGAAAATATCGAAATCATGGTAGAACTCCATGACAACACGAGAGATGAAAATGGTATCAAATTAGAACAAATTCTCAAACAGCAAGCGTTCACCAAATCATCAGAGTTTGTATCAAAAGAAAAAGCAACTCAAATTTTTAAAAAAGATTTTGGTGAAGATTATACTCAAGTTCTTGACTATAATCCTTTATTTTCTTCAATTATTTTGCATCTCCATTCTGATTATATGAATTCAGATAGCATTATCAAAATAGAAAAATTTATTAAGCAAAGTAATATAGTTCGAAATGTTTCTTATCAAAAACATCTTATCGATATTATGAACAAAAACGTTCGACGTATTGGCTATGTCATTTTAGCAATTTCTTTATTTTTAATTTTTTCTGTAATCATTTTGATTGACAATACCATTCGATTAGCAATGTTTAGCAATCGTTTTTTAATCAAAACTATGCAAATGGTAGGAGCTACAAGATGGTTTATTGCAAAGCCTTTCAATATACGGAGTGTAATCAATGGCATCATTAGTTCACTCATTTCCATTGTCGGAATTTTACTTTTAAAATTCTTTGCAGAAAGTTGGCTGCCAGAGCTTCATTCCATAGCCAGCACTAAATGGATGATTATTTTATGCTTGAGCATTATGACGCTTGGTATCATCATATCTTTACTGAGTACACATCGCTCTGTTATTAAATATTTAAAAACACAGCTAGACGATTTATATTAAAACAAAAACGAAAAAAAAATGTCAAAAAATATTACAAATTCATCAAACCAACAATTCCTTTTTGATAAAACAAACTACATAATTATGTTTATCGGATTAGGAATAATTATTTTGGGATTTTTATTAATGTCCGGTGGCAAAAGCCCCGACCCTAATGTTTTTGATGAAAAAGAAATTTACAGCACCACTCGAATCACGATTGCACCCATTTTAGTTTTGCTTGGACTTGCATTAGAAGGTTATGCAATTATGAAAAAACCCACTGCAAATTCCTAATTCCATTTTTGACATTTTATGAGTATTATCGAAGCTATCCTTATTGCTATCGTAGAAGGATTAACTGAATTTCTCCCGATTTCATCAACAGCACACATGGTGATTACTAGTTCTATTATGAAATTGGCAGATGACCCTTTTACTAAATATTATGAAATTTGCATCCAATTTGGAGCTATCATTTCAGTTCTTGTTTTGTATTATAAAAAGTTTATCAACTTTAAATCACCAACGTTTTATTTAAAATTAATAGTTGCAGTGATTCCATCTCTTTTCTTTGGATATTTACTCAATGATTTTATTGATTCAAAATTAGAAAGCCCTCTCTTCATTGCAATCGTCATGATATTGGGAGGTATCGTATTATTGTTTGTCGATAAATGGTTTAATAAACCAACCATTCAAGATGAAAAAGAAATCAATTATACTTTGGCTTTAAAAATTGGCTTATTTCAATGCCTGTCAATTTTGTTTCCGGGATTAAGCAGAAGTGCAGCCACCATTATTGGCGGTATGTCTCAAAAAATTGCAAAAGATGTAGCGGCTGAGTTTTCTTTCTTTTTAGCCGTGCCAACTATGGCAGCTGCTACATTATACAAAACGCTTACCTACATAAAAGACGAAGGTTTTTTTTCGAGTGAACAACTCATTGTGTTGTTAGTTGGCAACGCAGTGGCATTTATTGTTGCATTATTGGCCATCAAATTTTTTATAGATTTTGTAAAGAAAAATGGATTTAGGATATTTGGACTTTATAGAATCGTCCTAGGTTCTATCGTGTTACTCTTAATTGCTTTCAAAATTATTTCATAATAAATTTTATTGCATTTTTTCTTTATCAATTGTTTCGAGAGCATGATAAAATTCATCTCCAAAACGACGGATTAAAGGTTCTTTTAAAAACGCATACACCTTCACTCCTAGCTTTTTTCCTAATCGACAAGCTGGAGCACAAAGCACTTCACGCGGCTCATAATTTAAGGCTAAATAATTAGGCTTTTTCACTTCTCTAATGGGATATAAATGACATGATATTGGTTTTTTAAAAGGAATTCTTCCTTCATTATATGCTTTCTCAATCAAGCATTTCACAATCCCACTTTCGTCAGTATATCCATACACACAAATACCACCATTGATAACTGGCGTCACATAACCAAATCCTTCTTCATGCACATAAGCTCCTTCTTTTTCGATAACATCAATAGCCTCTTTTGATAGCTCAGGCTTTAAAAGTTTAAATGCTTTTTTTATCCATTTCAATTCACTTTTTTCCAAAGGAGCACCCGCATCGCCATCTACACAGCAGCCACCTTTGCATTTTTCCAAATCACAAACAAATTGTTCATTGAGGATATCATCACTAATTAAAATATTATCTACGATGACCATTTTTTATTTCCATTTTAAAGAATTTACAATATTCACAATATCTTCTCTCAGAAATTGGTTGACAGGTTTTAGAGAATCAGCATTGGGTGTGACATCAAAGTATAAAGCCCCTCTGATAAAATGCTTCACAGAATCGGTTGCATAAAATTGAAACGCCGAGGCCGCATTGCCACCCACATCATAATATAAACCGTGCACATTATTTGCAGTATGAAACTCTGGTTCATTAATATAATCTGCTTTTTTGGTATGGAAATGAGTCATTTGGTATGAGTCTTCCAATAAAGTATTGAGCGAATGTTTTTGATTAATTTCTTTATAACTTATATAGAGTTTTCCTCCAAGTGATTTAAAGTCGATATTTATCCACCAAGGGTTTTCTGTTTTTTCGTCAAAAAAAGTAGTATCCTTCACGATGTCGGCATACACCGGATAGCTGAAACTGTATGGATAAGAAATATCATTGAAGGTTTGATATTGTCTAATCGGCAAATCGATTTTGTAATATCCACGTGGCTTTGGGGTGAAATTGTCATCTTGACATGATTCAAAAAAAAGGACAAAAAGCATTAAAAAAAGTAAAGAAAAAATATTTCTTTTTGAGTAAAAATCAAGTGTATCCTTCATATTCGTAAGTTGTAAAGTTACATTATCTTCATAAATTCAAAGTTACAAAAAACTATCCCCTATTTTTTGGATATCATTTTCTTTATCGTAAAAAGATAATAATTTTTCGATAACCTTTTCGACAACAGCATCAGGGCATGAAGCTCCAGAAGTAATTAATATTTTTGGTTTTTCATTTTCTGGAAAATACCCCTCCGTAATTTTCACTTGTTTTTCGTGCATATTATAATGCGAAATTTCTATTTTTATCTAAAATTTTGGTTTCATTTTCGATATAATATGTGGTAAGTTTTTCTTCACACAATTCCACCAAATGTGAAGTGTTTGAGCTATTGTATCCTCCTACAACGAGGGCTATATCAGCGTCAACATTCAATAAACCTTTCACGGCACTTTGATTATCAGTAGTGGCATAGCATAGTGTGTCGCGAGTGTCAGCAAATCGTTCTGCAATATTTTTTTCAGTTAAAGAATAAAAAGAAGTCATTACATTTTTTAGAAAATCAGCAATCTCTTGCGTTTCGGTTGCAAGCATTGTTGTTTGGTTCACAACACCAATTCGTTCAAAATGTTTTGTGGCATCAAAATCGCTTGAATACTGACCTTTAAATTCTGTATAAAACTCTTCAAGGGGCACTTCACCTTTGATATATTTTGATAAAGCCATTGCCTCATGAATATCTTTCACTATGACAGAAGGAGCATTACTGCTACTATGTGAAAAGGTAGCACGGGTTTCTTCATGAAGCGGTTTTCCATGAATGATGACGGTGTATCCTTTTCTCCCGATTTGCTCTGAACGGTTCCAAACTTTTTGCACAAAGGGGCAGGTGGTATTATATTCTAATGGAGAAATGCCAATCGATTTGAGTTTATTTTCTGTTTCAATTGTCGTTCCAAAAGCAGGTATAATCACGATATCATCACTTTTTAACTCAGACCAATCCACATACATTTGTCCGACAGTATTCATAATAAATTGAACGCCGCTTTCTTTCAAATCACGGTTCACCTGCGGATTATGAATCATTTCACTTAACAAAAAAATTCTTTTTCCGGGATTTTCATAAACCGTTCTAAAAGCAATTTCAATCGCATTTTCAACACCATAGCAAAAACCAAAATGACGAGCTAAAAAAATTTCAATCACACCAAAGTCAAGATGAGTAGGTTCAAAATCCTTTTTGAGTTTGTCCTGTTGTTTTCTTTTTTGTTTGATAGAAGTAATCAAAGGACTTCTATAAAACTCTGGAATCTCAAAGCTTTTCATCTAAATAATAAATTTATTAAACGCAAATTTAAAATATTCTTCCCTTCAAATCTTATAATTATGAAAAGAAAATCTTACTTTCGAAAGATTATTTTGAAAATGAAGAATATGATAAACCTAAAAAATTTCTTCTTGATTTTGTGTTTGCTTGCAATAGTGACGCCGTCTATTGCAAAAAGGCAAAAGAAGGTGAAAAAAAAGAAAGCGAAAACATCGGTAGTGATGAAAGACACGACCTTTACGCAATTGGCACCAACTCCACCGTCTGCAACGATTTCATTCAACTCACAAGAAGAAAAAAAAGTACTATCTCAATTGGTTGTTTCGTTTGTAAGTCGTGGCTATGGAGTGGATATGAAAGCCGTTGATGATTTCTTTTATTTAATGAATCAGTTCAATGAAAAAAATCATTTAACTTTAATGTTTGATCATAAAGTATGGGGAAGAGAAGGCGAAAGAGATTATTGTTTTGTAGGTAATAATCAATTACTGATAGGACAATTTTCAAATGAATTAAAAAAGCATTTCGCAAATAATAAACTCGTATTTGTGAAAGAAAACACACCTTGTAAAAAATAAAATTTAAATAATATAAATATAAACAATGAAATCAATTATTTACTCCCTTTTCTTTGCAGCCTTATTCTTTGGCTATAATTTATCTGCTCAAAACTATGTTCCTTGTGCATCACACCAATATTTAAAATATTTAGATGCTAAAAATCCCGGTATGGAACAAGCCGTTAAAGATTTGAGTGAACAAGCTAAAAATTTCAAAAGAACAAGAGCTGGAGTGATCACTATTCCGGTTGTAGTGCATATTGTATATTATAATGCAGCACAAAACCTTTCAGATAATTATATCAATGCTCAAATTGATATGCTGAATAAATCTTATCTAAGACAAAATTCAGATACGACAAATCTTCGTACCGAATTTGCATCTAGGGTTGGAAAAGCAAATATTCAATTTATGCTAGTAGATGTGAAAAGAGTACAAACAACTGTCAATGGATTTGAAATGACCAATGGACAAAATAATACTGCCGATGCAGTAAAATATACCAATGCGGGAGGAAGCAATGCCGTTGACCCTGCACGCCGATTAAACATTTGGGTTTGCAACTTAACCATTCAAGGTGGCGAATTATTAGGCTACGCTTACCCTCCAGCAGGATTAGCCAACTGGGGAAACTGGGGCATGCAAATTGGGGATGCTCTTGATGGAGTTGTTATTGACTATATGGCTTTTGGTGGAACAAGTCAAAAACCAAAAAATGCTAGTTTTCAAGGTAAAACTGCCGTTCACGAAGTAGGTCACTATCTTGGATTGAGACATATCTGGGGCGACGATAATGGTGCTTGCCACGGCCAACAAGGCTTTGAAGATGATGGAATTGCTGACACCCCTGAACAAGGAGATCAATCTAACTTTAACTGTAATAAAAATGCGAATTCTTGTAATGAAGGTGCCGGCGACATGAAAGATATGGTAGAAAATTACATGGACTATTCGTCAGAAACTTGCCAAAACAGTTTCACTTTAGGACAAATTGCATTAATGGAAAGTGTTTTATCTAACCAAAGACAATTATTAAAAATCCCAACATCGATTGCATCTTATGATGATATTAGTTCCAATGTAATTGTCTATCCAAACCCTACCAATAATGGAATATTAAATGTTAGCATCATCAATTTAGATTATCAAAACGCATCCATTTCAATTTATAATGCCTTCGGACAAATGGTAAAAACAATGGAAATCAATCAAAATAATTCTAATGAAAATATTGATGTTTCTGGATTTGCAAAAGGTTTCTATGTAGTAAAAACGAATGTAGATGGCAAATATATAAACACTCAAAAGGTGCTTATTCAGTAGTATTGAAAATTCAAATAGATTATAAAAAAAGTAAGCCAATTTAGCTTACTTTTTTTATTGAAAATCATTGAAGATTTCATAATTTTGATTAACAAAAAAAAAAATAAATTAAAATGCAAACCCCTGTTCAATTTACAGAAAATGCAATAAAAGAAATTGCTCGATTATCTTCTCAAAATAATGAAACAAGAGCATTGCGAGTTGGCGTAAAAGGCGGTGGCTGTAGTGGCATGTCTTATTTACTAGAATATAGTGACAAAGAAGATAATGATATGGAATTTGAAATGAATGGTCTTCAATTCATAATGAATAAAGCTCATGAAATTTATTTAAGTGGTATGTTGATCGATTTTGAAGGAGGATTAAATTCGAGGGGATTTATTTTTAAAAACCCAAATGCAAGCTCTACATGTGGCTGTGGCTCTAGCTTTGCCGTCTAAATTTTCAAATCCTTATTTCAATATTTTACCTAAATTCATAATGTATAATTTAGATTAAAGAAAAATAACATTCGAAATTTTCATTCCAAAAAGAATCCTTATTTGAATAAATTATAATCAGTCTTTCGTAAATTCTATATTACTTTTGCGACAATCTTACAATGCGGTATATATGATTTTATCTGATAAAAGAATTTTAGAAGAAATGCAAAAAGGAAGTATCATTATACAACCTTATCAAAGAGAACATTTAGGAAGTAATTCCTATGACGTGCATCTAGGAAAGCATTTAGCAATGTATGTGGATGCAGAATTAGATGCCAAAAAACATAACCCAATTCGACATTTTGAAATACCAGAGAAAGGATTCTTATTACAGCCGGGCGAATTGTATTTAGGGGTCACTGAGGAATATACTGAAACGCATGAGCATGTTCCATTTCTGGAAGGGAAGTCAAGTACGGGACGATTAGGAATTGACATACATGCAACCGCAGGTAAAGGAGATGTGGGCTTTTGTGGCAATTGGACTTTAGAAATTTCAGTAAAATTACCAGTTCGAGTTTATGCAGGAATGCCCGTTGGACAATTAATCTATTTTCCGATTGATGGAGAAATCGAAGTTAAGTACAACAAAAAATCGAATGCAAAATATAGTGGGCAGCCCAACCGTCCTGTTGAAAGTATGATGTGGAAAAATAAATTTTAGCCATCATACTCTAACAATTTTTTTATGAATGTTTCAATTTAGAAATCATTTCTTTTGGCTGATTTGCACTAAAGACGGTATTTCCAGCCACTAACACATCAGCTCCGGCTTCGATAATCATTTGAGCATTATCAAGAGTTACCCCTCCATCAATTTCGAGGAGCGTTTGCGTTTGTTGACGTTCAATTTCTGCTTTTAATTGTTTGATTTTAGAAATAGTATGTGGTATAAATTTTTGTCCTCCAAAACCAGGATTCACACTCATTATACAAACAATATCAATATCACTGAGTATGTCAAATAATAATTGCACTGGAGTATGCGGATTAATAGCAACGCCTGCTTTCATTCCAAGCGATTTGATATGTTGTAAATTTCGATGGAGATGCACGCAAGCTTCAATATGAATGCTTAAATGATTAGCTCCAGCTTTTTGAAATGCTTCAAAATATTTTTCGGGTTCGACAATCATTAAATGAACATCTAAAGGCTTAGTCGCTTCTTTGTGAATTGCAGAAATAAGGGGAATCCCAAAGCTAATGTTTGGAACAAAACGACCGTCCATGACATCCAAATGAAACCAATCTGCCTCTGATTCATTTATCATTTGAATATCATCTGATAGTTTTAAAAAATTTGCTGAAAGGATTGAAGGTGCTATTAAAGTCATATAAAAGATTTAGGATTTATTTGATTTTTAAAGAAACTCTTTTTTGAGCTTGATTGTAATTAGCATTGTCTTTATCGAAAGACAGTGCTTGATTATAATCTTCAAGAGCTTCGCTCAATTTGTTTAATGTTTCATTGCAAATACCACGATTGTAATAGGCATCTGCATAATCAGGCTTATTTTCGATTGCAATTGTAAATTGTCTAATCGCATTTTCGACAGAATCTTGTTGCATCAAAACCCAGCCCATGTTATAATACGATTTTGGATAAGAACGATCAATATTGACCATGCGTCTATATATTTTTTTTGCCTCTTCCATTTCGTTTTGATTTTGCCAAAACATAGCTTGTGCATACACCGGCTCTATATTAGTGGTATCAGCTTGAAATGCATTTTCAAAATATTTCAATGCCAATCTATCTTTTTTAGATTGATAAACTAAACCCAATTGCATATAAGCATCTACATATTTTGGATCGTTTTGCACAGCTGTTTGAAAACTAGAAATTGCCCGATTGGTGTCTTTCATACTCTTATAACACATCCCTTTTAGAAAATAAGCTTCTGCATTGTAAACATCAGCTCTTAACACAGTATTAATTTCAATAAATGCTTTCGGATACTCCTCTATAAACAAAAAAAGTTTTGCCATTTTCAAATGTGCTTTCTCATCATTTGGATTTAAAGAAAGGGCTTTCTCAAACCAAACAACACTCCCTGAAACATCTTTGTGCTCAAACATCAAATCACCAACTGCACTAAAATATTTTGCAACTGTTGAATCTAATTGAGCACTCTTTTGAAAATCAATAATTGCTAAAGTATCTTTTTTGAGTGACCGATATACCACCCCACGATTATAATATAACTCTGCATTATTGGGGTCTTTCTCTATTGCTTTTGAGTACTTTTCTATCTCAGATGTGCCGCTTGTTGGGTTTACATTTTCTGCTTCATTTTTTTTCAGAATTAAAAAAATGGCAAGCACTCAATAAAGAAGTAAGAAAAATAAAAACTAAAAAATATCTCCATTTCATAATTGGCGTACAAAGGTAGATGAAAAATTGAAATCTAGTTTCAATAGATTATCGAATTAGAATCACATCCCCACGAAGAATTTGCACCTCATCATTAAGTGGACATTTATATTTTACTAAATAAAAATAGGTTGCCAAATCAGCCAATTGCCCATTAAATCGACCATCCCATCCCTCATCCATATTTTTTGTTTTAAATACTTGCTGTCCAAAACGATTATAAACTTCAAGTGAAATCATTTGAACATCCCCGTATTTTAATATTCTAAAAATATCATTATTTCCATCTCCATTTGGTGTAAATGCGTTTGGTAAAATCACATGACAACATGGGTCATATTTTATCTCAAACTCAGTAGAATCAACACAACCTAAATCATCTTTCACATAAGCCCATTGCAACCCATATTTTAAATTATATGCATCCACACTATTCGTATTTGCTCCTGACCATTGATAATGAAAAGGAGCCACGCCACCAATAACACTTGCAGTTGCTTTCCCATCATCACCTCGTCCATTACAACTTGCAGGAGTTGCCAATACATTGATTTCAATAGGATTTGCTGGATCTATACTCACTGTTGTATCATTATAACATCCAATAGAATCCAGTACTTGAATAAAATATTGACCATTCGTTATTTGATCTATTGAGTTTGAAAAACCAATAGAATTTCCATTTATTCTGTAAGAATATGGAGGGAAACAGTCTATCGAATGCCACGCAATAGAACCTGTTTTATCACCAGCACATAAAATGCCATGAATACTATCCACTATAATCGTTGGCTTTTTCGTTGAAGGGGCAATATTTAATTTTCCTGATGAAATACATCCAATTGAATCTTTTACCTCAATTACATATTCTCCCGGACTTAAATTTTGATATAGTGTATCAATCCCTTTATTAACTCCATTTAAATAATAACTAAATGGAGGTATCCCATATATCGAACTCACTTCTATCGCACCATCATTGACATCCTGACAGCTAATTCCAACGACACTCACTATCTGAATCAATATCGAATTATTAGGCTCGGTTATCATAAATGTGGTATCACTTAAACATCCTTTATTATCTTTCACCGTCAATGTGTGACTTCCCGATTGCAAGCCATTAAACACAGCTGATGCTTGAAAGTTGACACCATCCAATGAGTAAGTATAAGGAGCTGTGCCACCCGAAGCAGATGCCGTCATCGAACCCACACTATCTCCTTTACAACTATTAGGCGAAGTGGACAATACAACTGCACTTAATGGCAGTAATGGCTCTGTAATATTAATAATCGTATCTTCTTGACAACCTATATTATCCGTAACTTGAATTGTGTAGCTACCTACTGATAGATTTTGAAAAAGCCCAGAAGCCCCATTCGGAACGGCATTGATACTATATGAATACGGACTCAAACCTCCTATCACTCCCATATTGATAGAAGCATCATTCCCAAATTTACAACTCACTTGATTAATCCCAAGAGTAATAAAATTCATATAATTTGCAGAAGGCAAATTGACCATCGTATCCAAAATACATCCATTAATATCCATGATTTGAATTGTGTAATTTCCAGCTACTAAATTTGAAAACACATTATTGGTATTAAACAATGAATAATTAATTGCATATTGATAAGGTCCTTGCCCCCCTCCTGCTGTGATTGTTAAAGATCCATTGGTTGCAATATTACAAAAAGGTAATCCTTTTACAATATTCGTCATAACAATAGGAGTAGGCCCAACGATCTGAATCGTAGTATCCACTTGACATCCAACACTATCTTTCACATGAACTGTGTAAGTTCCTGCACCTAAATTTGTGATTGTATTATTTAATGAAAATGGCAAAGCATCTACCGAATACATTTTAGGTCCTAATCCTCCACTTGCATTCACTACAATACTTCCATCAGTTGTGTTAAAACATAAAGGAGGCGTGGCGATTAAACCTGTAATCAAAATAGGTGGAGCACTCACTATCGTAACATTTGTATCTAAATAGCAACCCATTTGGTCTTCTATATGTAGCAAATGAGTACCGGCTCCTAAACCTCCAAAAAAACCTCCAGCCTGAGGAGCCCCCCCATTTAACGAATACATCAAAGGCGGATAAGGAGAAGTTGCATTGGCTGAAATAAAGGCACTGTTTGCGTTTGGACAAATCGCAGGAGTAAATGTTAGTGCGTTTAATACAATAACCGTAGCATTACTCAAAGTAATAATTGTATCGGCAGTGCAGCCATTATCATCTTTAATGGTAATAGTATAAATACCTATCGGTAAATTTCCAAATGCACCATTTGCAACAAAAGCACCTCCATTGATTGCAAAAGTATGAGGAGCTACACCTCCATTAGCACCCACACTAATAATCCCTGTATTACCAATACATCCCGGCGATACAATCGTAACATTTGCAAAATGAATAGGAAGTGGCTGAGTAATAGTAATGACCGTATCTACAATGCAGCCTTTACTATCTTTTACAGAAATCGTATGATTTCCAGGTGCTAAATTATTAAAAGTATTTCCATTTCCAAAAGCACCTCCATCTATCTTAAATTGATAAGCTGGCGTTCCACCTCCACCTTGAACCGTTGCTGTACCTGTATTTGTACCAAAACATAAAGTAGGCGTTAATGCAATATTTGAAAATCCAACTTGTACTGGTTGTGGTAAAAAAACAACAGTATCAATTGCACATCCGCTATTATCTTGAACATGAATTGTATAATAACCAGACGCTAGTCCATTAAATGTATTATTAGCTCCTACACCTCCACCATTAATACCGTATGCATAAGCTGGTACACCTCCCGAAACATTGATATTGATACTTCCATTCATGTCACCAAAACAATTTGGCAAAGTTTTATTGATTGAACTCACGTAAAAATTTCCATTATTTGTCAATGTGATAATCATCTGTTTGGTACAATTATTAGCATCTTTAGCAATAATCGTATAGCTTCCTGCTGCTAAATTTGTGTAGTTGGCATTAGGCCCAAAAGCACCTCCGTTGATTGAAAATTGTATTGGCGGTACACCTCCAGATGCACTCATTGAAATACTTCCAGTAGGTGAACCATTGCAGGATGCATGAGCATAATTGACATTCGTAAATTGAAATTTGTGGTGGTTCTTGTAGAAAAAAATACAGTGTCTTTTAATACAACTATTTGCATCTTTCAAATGAACTGTATAAGTTCCAGCGTTTAGATTAGACCAAGTATGTTGTGGTGAATAAGCACCCCCATTTAAAGCATACGTAAACCCAGGAACTCCACCTGAACCTAGCACATCAATACTTCCAACCCCACCATAGCAAGGAGGTAAAACAATATTAACATTCGTGAAATACATAGGTGGAGGAGATGTGATTGTAATAACTGTATCTTTATGGCAACCATTTGCATCATAAACACTGATAGTACACACTCCAGCACTCAATCCATTGAAATTGCCCGAAGGACTAGGAATAAGATAATTGTAAAAATAGTTGATCGGGGGTGCACTCACTGTGCCCACAATTGTAACAGTGCCATTGCCCGGTGAATAGCAAGTAGAATTTGTCCAAGATAATGAATTAATTGTAACTACTGCCGAACTTGAAATCACTACGACGGAACTTACTGTACAATTGCTTGCATCTTTTGCAATGACTGTATAAGTGCCTGCTGCCAGATTATTAAAATTTCCAACACCACCAAAAGGACCTCCATTTATATTGTATGAATAACTAGGATTTCCATTACCTGCCACAGCCTGAATACTCCCTAATGGCGTGCCTCCACAACCGACATTTGTTTTGGTGAAACTAGTAAATCCTAAAGTATTATTTGCAGTTAATGTCACTGTTGTAGAAGATGTGCAACCGTTTGCATCTTTAGCTGTAATCGTATAAACTCCTGCACCCAAATTTGTAAAATTTCCAGATGCACCAAAGGCTCCTGCATTGATTGCATAAGTATAAGGAGCAACCGCACCGGACGCAGATGCTGTTATCGAACCTGTATTAGGAAAGCTACAAGTTGGATTCACAATGTTTGAAATATTGATAATTGGGATTTGTGTTATGCTCAATGTAATAATAGTATCATGCACACAATTATTATTATCTCTCACATGCAATGTGTATTGTCCGGCAGCTAAAGAAGTAAAATTATTTGTTGGGGAATATGCTCCCGCATTGATTGCATAAGTATAAGGCGGAGCACCTCCTAAGCCATTCACTGTTATGCTTCCCAGCGTAATACAAGTTGGCATAACAACATTATTATTTGTAAAAAATAAATTAGCAGGTGATGTAAGAACAGTTGCTGAAGTTGCAGTGCATCCATTAGCATCTTTCAATGTGATTGTATAACTTCCCGAAACTAGAGGGGTGAAAATATTACTTGCTTGGAAATTCATTCCATCTTTTGAATACAAATAAGGAGTTGCACCACCTGTTGCATTCACCGTAATACTTCCCGAATTGCCGACACAGCTTGGCTGCACAATAGCAAGCGAAGTAATCGTAGCTCCATTTTGTGGCACCACATTCAGGACCGTATCCTTAATACAATTATTTCCATCTTTGATATGAATTGTATAAGACCCAGCAGCTAAGCCATTAAAGTTCCCACTTAACTGATAAGGACCAGCATTGAGAGCATAGTTTAAAGGAGGCGTGCCACCATAAGCACTCAAACTAATACTCCCATTATTAGCTCCGCAAAGTGGTGAAGTGATGTTTAAAGTATTAACTAAAATTTGGCCAGGTGACGATAAAAATATCAATGAGGTTTTCGTACATCCGTTAGCATCTTTTACAGTAATCACATAATTCCCCGGTCCTAGACCAGTCAGGGTATTACCTGCTTGAAAGGCTTGCATACCGGCAGCATAAAATAAAGGAGCTGCTCCTCCACTTGCGTTGACTGTGGCGGTTCCATTGTTTTGACCATAACAAGTTGGATTCGAAACAGCAATTGAATTAATTGAAATTTGAGAAGCCGGCACAAGTGACACGACGGTGTCTTTCTGACATCCATTGACATCTTTGATTGAAATTGTGTAAGCACCTGCGGCTAATCCAGTAAAATAATTATTTGCTCCCCAAGCACCTGCATTGAGTTTGTATTGAAAAGGAGCTGTGCCACCAATATTGGTTGCTGTAATTGTACCACTCGGCACGCCTGAGCATCCAAAAGAAGCAGCTATATTAATTCCTAAAGCAGGCAAAACCGTGAAGTTAATTGAAGTCCCAACAGGTGAAAAATTAGTACAATTATCAGAAAGCGTATTTCCATCAGTACCATTTTTAAGAGCTAATGTATAATTTCCTGCAGGCAAAGAATTTGAAAAATTAATAATGATTTTATTGGCAAAAGCACCACCGGCTACACATGAGCTAGCAACTGCCGAAGTGATTGTTGCATTAGCGGGAGTTAGACTAAAATCACTTCCATTAGGAACAAACGTATTGCATTTGATATTTTCTGAAAGAAGGGCTGTTAACGTGTTTGGTGCATTACAGCCAACCGGAAGAGTAATGGATTTAAAAGTGGCATGTTGATTGTCTGCAATTTGACAAGTCGAAAGAGAAAAATCGATAGTGTATCCCGCTGCATTACCTGACGCATTATTGACCAACATGACAAATGTTTGACCTGCGGTTGCACTAATTGCACTACTAAAAGACCCACCACCTGCACCGATTGCAGGTTGAAGAATTAAAGTTGATAGCCCTGTAAGCCCACCTGGATCAGAGTTGGCTAAAGAAGCAAAGTTGCAACGGATAGGAAGTTGTCCGCTTATTTCACTACAAGAAATATCTGTCAAATCCCATATTGCAAAATCATAATCACTCACCACATTAGGTGTTAATGTAAAAACTAAAGTCCCTGAAGTGTTTGCAGTAAAAATATACCATACAGAATTATTCTCACCTGTTGAAAGGCAGCCTTGATTACCAGCATTCAGTTCGTTCAATGTTCCCACGCCTGAATAAGCATTATTTTGGTGGTAGACTGTTTGACAAATTGGAATAGCTCCTCTGCAATCTTGTGGTGATTGAGAAAAGATATTCCCAAAACAAAAAATTAAAAATGTAGTTAAAAAAAAGTGTTTCAAATCATTATTTTTTTTATTATCTAAATATATAAATTATCATATATATATTAAAACGAGATATCCCATTTTCTGTTAAGATACTAAATTAACAATAAAAGTTGGGTAAAATGATCTCATTTTATTGATTAAAATTGAAGATCATCTTCATCAAAATCATTTTTTGGATTAAATTCATCATCTTCCAATTTATAATTATCTACTTTAGAAGTTCGTTTTTCATACCCCTCTTCGATAGCCAAATTAGGTCCCTCACCGAAATTGCGCTTGAATCCAAATTTTGGATTACCTGTTGATGGCATCCCTTCATTTGGAATTGCAAAAGATTGAATATTCGGCATATCTTCAAACCTTTGCACATCAAGTTTTGCTTGCACTTTCACGACATCCGTTTTTCCATTTCTATGCTTCGCAATATTTATCCAAGTTTCACCGGGGACTAAATCACCATCAGGGCTTTTTTCCAAGCCATGATAATCAGGTCTGTATAAAAACATAACCATATCAGCATCTTGCTCAATAGCTCCTGACTCTCTCAAATCGCTCAATTGAGGCATTTTTGCATTATCTTTTCTACTTTCTAAACCTCTGTTCAATTGAGAAAGTGCGATGATTGGAATTTCTAATTCTTTTGCTAATCCTTTCAAGTCGCGTGATATTTTAGACACCTCTTCTTGTCTGTTTCCACCCTTTTCAATAGAGCCTTGCATAAGCTGTAAATAGTCAATAATGACAAGTCCTATATTATATTTTTGTTTGAGTCTTCGACATTTTGCACGAAGTTCAAAAATATTGAGAGCGGCTTGGTCATCAATAAAAATATTAGCTGAAGCAAGCTTTCCCATTCGTTGATGGATTTGCACGATTTCATGTTCTGCCAATTGCCCTTTTGTGATTTTTCCGAGAGGCACATCGGTGACAGCAGAGAGCATTCTTTTTACAAGTTGGCCTGCACTCATTTCTAATGAGAAAAAGGCAACTCCGGTAGGTTGTTTTGTGTTCAAAGCTGCATTCATCACTAAATTTAAGGCAAAGGCTGTTTTCCCAACGGCAGGCCTTGCAGCTAAAATGATTAAGTCTGTTTTTTGCCAACCAGAAGTCACTCTATCCAAATCGATATACCCCGATGCCACACCCGTCAAGTCTTCTTTTTGTTGGCTTGTTGTTCGATTTCATGAATTGTTTTGGATAAAATGGAGTTGATGCTTGAAAAGTTTTTACGAAGATGCTTATCTGTTATTTCATAAAGGTTAGTTTCAGCTTTATCTAATAAGTCAAACACATCCGAAGAGTTTTCATAAGCCTCTCCGATGATTTCGCCACTCATACGAATAAGTTCTCGCAAAATATATTTTTGCATCACAATTCGGGCATGCTCCTCAATATGGGTTGCACTCACAACATCCCTTGTCAGGCTTGTGACATAATAGGAACCGCCCACCATTTCCAGCTCATTGTTTTTTCGTAAATCTTCACAGACTGTCATAAAATCGATTCGTGTTCCTTTATCAAATAATCTTCTAATTGAAGCATAAATACGTTGATTAGCATCTGAATAAAAACATTCGGGAGATTGAATAATTTCCAATACCTCAGCCAGTTTTTGTGGCTCAAGCATTATAGCACCAAGCACAGCCCCTTCCAGCTCTGTCGCTTGTGGTGCGATTTTTCCATAAATCAAAGAAGGTATTTCTGGTTTCTTAGTTCGAGTTGTATATTTATTTGTCAATGCCATGTTTTCGTACGAAAATTATTTTTTTTTTGAATTTGAAACGAATATAGATTTTTTAATAGGAGCAATAATGAAAAGAGTGTTCAATTATTTATTCAGATAAACTCACATTATATTCACATACTTATACATATTATTTTTGGATAAAATTGAAGATATAAACAAAAGTAAATCATAATTCACACCTTTTTCAAATTATGCACATTAAATTGTTATAAAATTATAGAATAATTAAAGGCTCGTTTTTTTGTTATAAATATAAAGAATACATAATGACATTTTTGAAACCTTTTAATTCAAAAAAGCAGAAAAAAAATTAAAATCCATTTTCTAAAACTAAAATAAAATAATTTGATAAGTTTTAGGAAAAATAAATCCTAAAAGTAAAAATCATTTTTAAGCACTTTATTTTCACAAAAAAATCAATTAAAATGTGAATTAAATTGCACTTATACACATTTTTTCCAACTTCAAATATCAGATACAAACATTCGTTTAAACTCGAAATAAGTTCGTTACCTTCACACACTTAAACTTTATTGAACACGTGAAACTGAAGTCATTAGAAATTAAAGGATTTAAAAGCTTTGCCGACAAAACTACGATTCGTTTAGATAACCAAATTACCGGAATTGTTGGCCCAAATGGATGCGGAAAATCAAATATTGTCGATGCCATTCGATGGGTTATCGGTGAACATAAGATCAAAACACTACGATCGGACAACTTAGAAGATTTGATTTTTAATGGGTCGAAAACTCGGAATGCTAGCGGATTAGCCGAGGTTTCTTTAACCTTTGAAAACACAAAAAATTTATTACCAACCGACTTCAGCGAAGTCACCATTACCAGAAGATTTTATAAAAATGGAGAGAGTGAATATAAGCTAAACGATGTCACCTGTCGCTTAAAGGATATTACCAATTTATTTTTAGATACTGGCGTAACATCAGACAGCTATTCGATAATCGAACTTGGCATGGTGGACGATATTATTAAAGACAAGGAAAACAGTCGCCGTCGAATGTTAGAACAGGCCGCCGGAATTTCAATTTATAAAACTCGAAAAAAAAGAAGCGAAGCAAAAATTAGACGCAACAGAACAAGACTTAAACCGAATTGATGATTTACTTTTTGAAATTTCTAATAATTTAAGAACATTAGAAAGTCAAGCTAAAAAGGCTGAAAAATACCATACCATCAAAAATGAATATCGTGAGGTTAGTGTGGAATTTGTAAAAGCATCCTTAGAAGATTTCAATGCGACTTATCAAACACTCAACATTCAACAACAACATGAAGTGGATACAATCATTGCCTTAGAAGCCTTGATAGGCAAAGAAGATGCCGATTTAGAATCACAAAAAACTTTATTAAATAAAAATGAAGAAGAACTTCATGCACTTCAAAAAGCATTCAATGCTCAAATCGAAAAATTAAGAAGCCTAGAAAATAATAAAAGCCTTTCTAATCAAAAAATACAACACCTCAAAGAGCTGTGTCAAAATATCGAAAACTCAATAACAGAAGCATCTCAGCAGATTGAACAATTTAAAAAATCGACTATTGATGCCGACCAAAAATTACTAACCGAAGAAGATACTTTATTACAACTGAAACAAAAATCGGAAGAATTAGTCAGCAATTTGAATCAAGCGAGAAGTGTGTATGATAGTCAAAAATCAGAAGTAGATAAGTTTAGAACGATACATCAACAAATACAAATCAGCCAATTTGATGCAGAAAAAAAGGTGGCGGTTTCTGAAAATTCAATCCATAATATTCAAAATTCAATCAAGCAAAACGAAGATGAAATCAATAAAAGAAAATTAGAAATTGAAAACCAAAATCAACAAAAAGAAAAAACAACGGAATCGATTCAAACTAAAAAAACACAATTAGATGACCTCATAAAAATTCAAGAAGAAGCTACTTCCAAATTACTTCATTCTCAATCAATACTCGAAACCTTACGCAATTCACTGATTGACGAAAACAGAAAATTAGACTCCAAACAAAATGAGTATAATCTCCTTAAATCTCTTGTTGACAGCCTTGAAGGGTACCCCGATAGTATTAAATATTTAAACAAACATCAACAATGGCAACACAATGCCCTCTTGCTTTCTGAGGCATTTACTGTAGATGAAGAATATCGAAAATCCATCGAATCTTATTTAGATAAATACCTGAATTATTACATCGTTGAAAATGAAATTCAAGCTATTCAAGCCATTCAATTATTAAAAGAAAACAAAAAAGGAAAGGCCGGGTTTTTCATTTTATCCCAAATAAAAAACAGCAACAAAACAAGCAATCAAAACGGAATACAAGCCATTGATAAAATTCAATTTGACGAAAAATATGCAAACCTATTTCATCAACTTTTAGACAATGTTTTTATCGTAGAAAATTTAGAAGAGCAGTACGATACCGATCATGTTTATCTTCATAAAGAAGGCAATGGTTTTAAATCCAAATTACAATTGTATGGAGGCTCTGTGGGACTCTTTGAAGGAAATAAAATCGGGCGTACTCAACGCTTAGAAAAACTTAAAAATGAAATTGCATCCCTCTCAGAAACATGTCAAAAACTCAAAAATGAAATCAGCTCAACCCAACAGCAAATCATTGGTTTTAATAAAGAATTGAAGGATGAAAACATCAAAAAAACAAGAGAAGAACTTTTCAAAAATGAAAACTCCCTTGTGCAAATTGAACATAAAATCGAAACATATAATAATCAAAATTTAGGTGCTAGTGAGCGAATTGAAAAACTAAATGAACAACTAAACCAAATCAAACAAGCAATAGCCAACACACAAAGCGTTCATCAAGAAATCAAACAACAAATGACGATAGCTTTTGACAATTTGCAACAAAGTCAACAAATATTTCATAATGCAGAAGCTCAATACAATCGAGCCAATGAAGAATATAACAAACAAACCGTTATTATTACAAGACAGCAAAGTCGCATCAATGAAATCAAGCAAGAAAAATCAATTCGCACTCAACAAATTGATGACCTAAACCTTAAAGTTGTTCAATACCAAAAGCAATATACAGAAACACAAAAACAATCTTTAGAAACTAGCGAAAAACTAAAAGAAGTCGAACAACAATTACATGAAGAATTAAGCTCAAAAGAAAGCAATGAAAAAATTTTAAATGAAAAAGACCAAGCATTTTATAACTTCAGAAATACAATTGCAGAAAGAGAAACTGCTCTACACAAAAAACGAAAAGAAAAAGAACAGAATGAAAATCAACTGAGCTCTATAAAAGATAAACTCAATGACATGAAATTGCATCTATCTTCAATGAGAGAGCGACTTTATGTTGAGTTTAAAATGGATTTAGATGAAGTTTTAAAAGAAGAAAGAAAAGGAAATGAAACGATTGAAAATTTAAGTATCGAAGTTGATAAATTAAAAAAGAGAATCGAAAATTTAGGTGAAGTAAATCCCATGGCCGTAGAGGCGTACAAGGAAATGAAAAACCGTTATGATTTTATTCAAGAGCAAAAAAAGGATTTGACAGATGCTAAAGAAAGTTTATTAAAAACAATTGAAGAAGTAGAATCAACAGCCAATCAAAAATTTTTAGAAACATTTGAACAAGTAAAAGAAAATTTCAAAAATGTTTTTCAAGCCTTATTCACCGAAGATGACATGTGTAATATGAAACTTGTGGATCCCGACAATCCAGCTGAAACAACAATCGAAATATATGCACAACCAAAAGGCAAAAAGCCAAGCACCATCACACAGCTTTCGGGTGGTGAAAAAACGCTCACTTCAGCAGCATTTTTGTTTGCTATTTATTTAATTAAACCAGCTCCATTTTGCGTACTCGATGAAGTCGATGCTCCATTAGATGATGCCAACGTAGGAAAATTCACAACTATGATTCGTAAGTTTTCAGACAATTCACAATTTATTATTGTGACTCACAACAAGCAAACAATGGCAAGCGTAGATGTTATTTATGGTGTGACTATGCAAGAAGCAGGTGTTAGCCGACTTGTTCCAGTTGACTTCCGAAGCTTAAATTAATGAACTAATTTCAATATAGGCATACTAAAGGGCTTACTAAAGGATTATTTGTCCTTCGAATTCTTATTGTCTATTTGTTTAAATTTTATTCGATTAAGAGTACTTTATTCTAATCAAAATTCACATCTCGATTTCTATAATAAAAATAGAATAACTTTATATAATCAAGAGTTTTATTCAGTCAATTTCTCCATTAAAAAAATGTAATTTTGCAAAATGAAAAAAGATATTCAAAGTAAAGTAGTTGGAATGACATGTGGAAATTGTGCCTTATCTATCAATCACTTTTTAACCGAAGAAGGTGCTGAAAATGTGGTTGTGAATCCTTCCACAGGCGAAGTGAGTTTTACTATTGATGAAGAAAAAGATGAAGGAGATTTATTTGATGGTATCGAACGATTGGGATATAAAGTACAACGTGATGACCACCATGAACACTCCCATGATTCTATAACAAAAACTTATTTAATTATATCATTTTGTTTGTGGCTGCCTTTGATGATGCACATGTTTGTCGATTGGCACTTTCTTCACAACCCTATCGTACAACTGATTCTCACAACTCCAATTTATATTTTATCTATTTTATATTTTGGCAAAAGTGCCATCCGTTCTTTAAAAAATGGGATACCCAATATGGATGTTTTAGTGTTTGCTAGCTCCACAGCAGCCTACCTCTACTCCATAATCGGTTGGATTTTATATCCCGAATCGGTGCATAATTATCTTTTTTTTGAAACGACAGCCTCAATTGTCACATTGGTTTTAGCAGGAAATTTTTTAGAAGAATACACTGTCACCAGTACGGCCTCTTCTGTGAAAGAATTAATGAAATATCAAAAGACAACTGCCAAGCTTGTGCTAAAAGATAGCATCGGTAAGGAAACGATTATTGAAGTGAAAAATGACGAGTTAAAATTAAATGACGAAATACAAGTCAATACGGGTGATAAAATTCCAACTGATGGCGTAATCATATCAGGAACGGCCAGTATCAATGAAAGCATGATGACAGGTGAAAGTGTGCCAGTTTTAAAATCGGAAAATGAAAATGTGCTCGGTGGTACAATTCTCGAAAGTGGCAATATCCGTATGAAAGCCTCTGCCATTGGAAATCAGACTGCTCTAGCTCATATTATCAAATTGGTGAATCAAGCTCAGGCTGCCAAATCTCCCATGCAAAAAATTGCTGATAAGATTAGTGCCATTTTTGTCCCAATCGTGGTGAGTGTCGCTCTATTGACATTTCTAGTGAATTACTTTGCATTCGATATTTCATTTGCCAATGCTATGATGAGGGCTATCGCCGTCATGGTCATTGCTTGTCCATGTGCAATGGGCTTGGCCACGCCTGCTGCAGTGATGGTGGGATTGGGAAGAGCTGCTCGAAATGGGATTTTGATTAAAGGCGGCGATTCATTAGAAAATATGAAAAAAATCAAGTATATCGTTTTTGATAAAACAGGAACGCTTACTTCCGGAAAATTGATGATAGACCAATATTCTACAACTATCAGTAATGAAGAATTTAAAAAAGTAATCGTATCATTAGAACATCATTCCTCTCACCCTATTGCAAAAAGTTTACTCGATGAATGGGGGAGTACAGATTTTATCCAGTTTGAAAAAGTAGAAGAAATAAAAGGACTTGGCATCGCCGCTATTGATTCCGAAAAAAACAATTGGAAAATAGGTTCTTATCGCGTTTTGCAAAATACTCCTCCTACAAAACATGACCTTTATTTACTGAAAAACAATGAAATAGTGGGATGGATTGATTTTAAAGATGAAATTAGACCAGAAGCAAAGGAATGTATTCAAAAGCTGCATCAGCTTGGGTTTCAAACTGTATTATTGAGTGGCGACCGAAAAGAAAAATGTGATATCGTAGCAAAAGAATTAAACATTGACCAAGTTTTTAGCCAACAATTACCCGAAGATAAATTAAACAAATTGGCCGAACTCATGCAAAGTGGCGTCACTGCTATGGTTGGGGATGGCATTAATGATGCACCTGCATTGACAAAAGCCGATATTGGTATTTCACTCAGTGATTCATCTCAAATTGCTATGCAAAGTGCAGATGTGGTTTTACTAAAAAGTAATTTATCTCGATTGAGTGAAGCTATTTCCCTTGGAAAACATACTTATCAAACAATTATTCAAAATCTCTTTTGGGCATTTTCGTATAATATTGTTGCCATTCCTGTAGCAGCAGTTGGCTTGCTCAGCCCCACTTGGGGTGCAGGAATAATGGCTTTGAGTGATGTTGTGTTAATTATAAATTCGATTCGACTGAGGTATAAAAAATTGGATTAACCCCCAAAAAAGAATTTAGATTAATAACCATCTCCATCTAATAGATTTCCAAATCCTCCTAAAACGCTTCCTTCTTCTTTTCGTTTAAAAGAACCGTAAGATATAATTCTTGAGGCTAATCGACTGATGGGAAGTGACTGTATCCAAACCGTTCCAGGGCCTTTTAAAGTTGCAAAAAATAAACCTTCTCCACCAAATATTGTATTCCGAATGCCGCCTACAAACTGGATGTCAAAGTCAATATCTTTAGTATAAGCAACGATACAACCTGTATCAATTTTCAAAATTTCTCCTACGGATAAATTTCTTTCATGCACATGCCCTCCTGCGTGAACAAATGCCATTCCATCTCCTTCTAATTTTTGCATGATAAATCCTTCTCCACCAAATATTCCAGTACCTAATTTCTTCTGAAATTCGACTCCAATACTCACTCCTTTTGCAGCACACAAAAAAGCATCTTTTTGGCAAATCATTTTACCTCCGTGTTCTACAAGATTGATAGGGATAATTTTGCCAGGGTATGGTGATGCAAAATGAATCACTTTTTTTCCGTGACTAATATTGGTAAAAGCTGTCATAAATAGGCTTTCACCTGTCAAAAGTCGTTTCCCCGCATTGAGTAGTTTTCCCATCAATCCGCTATTTTGTTGCTTTGAGCCATCTCCAAAAATGGTTTGCATCTGAACGCCATCATCCATCATCATAAAAGCACCACTCTCAGCTATCGCTGTTTCATTAGGGTCTAATTCGATTTCGACATGCTGCATTTCCTCACCATGTATTTTGTAGTCAATTTCATGTGCTTCCATTACTTATTTTTTTCAAATATATGTCAAATATTAATAATATTATTAAAAATCATTCATTCAAAATTATCCATAAAATCATCTAAGTTTCTTCTTTTTTGTTTTGTGGGTCTTCCAACTTTACTCAACCTTTTGCCTGTATAAAAGCTCATCGTCAAAGCTTTTTCAGGCTTTTCACCAGTATCAGGTGTGAGATTAATATAATTTTTAATTGCCTCTTCATAGCCAACTCTTTTTTCGATAATTCCAACCACTTTAATTATCATTTTTTCATTTTCCTTTTTCACTTCATACTCCTCTCCCAGCACTACACCTTTCGATGCTTTCACTGACTCCCCTTTTAATTTCACTTTACCATGATCACAAGCTGTAGCAGCTAAAGTTCTAGTTTTGAAAATCCGAATTGCCCATAAATATTTATCAATTCTCACTTTCTCTTTCATATTTTACTGTTTTTCTTTTATCAATAAATTTAATCGGTTTCCTATTATTATTTGGGAATTGCATTTTTAAAACTTCTTTCGTGGACAAATATTTTATGTTCGGAGTCAGTCTTAATCTAGATTGTAGAAAAGGTTTCAGCATACTTTCGCATTCATCAATTGGGATATCGATTGAAAGATATAATGTCAAATCATCTGATTGAAGTTCATTATCTTTCACCTCAATGACATATTCTTTTATGTGCGAAAATTGATTTAAGATGTCAAAAATAGTAGCCGGAAATAGCGTTGTTCCTTTACATTTTATCATCTGATTTTTTCTTCCAACGATTGGGCTAATTCTTCGTGAAAGTCGCCCGCACATACAAGGCGTGTCGTCATAGCTAGCAATATCGCCAGTGCGAAATCTCAACAAAGGCATCCCTTCAATTCCTAAACTTGTAATGGTCACTTCTCCATATTCTCCTGCTTTCAGCTGTTTACCATCCTCATCCACAATTTCAAAAATAATTAAGTCTGGCTGATGATGCCCACCTTGATGTGCTTCACATTCTGTGAAAGCTGTTTGCATTTCAGTACTTGCATAAGTCGAATACAATTCCACATTCCAATGATTTTTTATTTTTTGAGCAAGTGCATTGAGTGAAAAATCTTCATTCCGAATATTTTCGCCAATACATAAGATTTTTCTGATAGGAAGTTTATTCAAATCAATATTCTCACTTTGACAATATTCTATGATTTTTATTATAAAAGAAGGAACAGCAATCAGCACAGTTGTGCTCAATTTTTGCATCGTTTCGATTTGCATTTGAGGCAATCCCGGACCGGTTCGTACAATACCAGCATTGATTTTAGTCAATCCATAATGATAGGCTAAGCCTGCCATAAATTGCTTATCTAATGTGAGCATTAGTTGAGCAATATCATTTTCATTGACACCCATCATAAGAAAACTTTGCATTTCATTCAAAGCTAAACGATTTAAGTCATTTTGAGTGAGTGAGACAAAAACTGGGCTTCCCAAAGTGCCTGATGTGGCTGTGTATTCAATAATTTTAGAGGATTCAACACATTGAAATTGATGATTGTATTTTTGAATATCTTCTTTACTAGTTGTGGGTATCAAAGAAAGGTCTTTTAAAGTATGAATATCGTCAATGGAAATGTGATGTTTCTTAAAAAAAGATTGATAAAACGGTGAATTTTTAAGTAAAAAATTGAGTGTATTTTTGAGTGCTATTGACTGAAATTGGTCTTGCTTTTCAATGGATTCATAGTGCCAATTGATTGATTTCATAAGTTAATAATTTAAGCATTAATTTTTGCAAAACGAGACGCAATATAGGCCTCTGTAAATAGAAAGATGAGGTAAACTGGCATTAAAAAAAACAAATCGATTTTGTTTAAATTTAAACGATTGATATAAATATAGATCCCCGCTCCGATTATCGTTAAAAACAATTTGACTATAGTTGATACTGTCACGCCTGAAACAAATTGGTAGGCGTTTTTATTTTTACTGGCTTTAAATGTGATAGCTAATGACAATATGTGAATAGCTGCTAAAAATACAGTACCTATCAATAGTGTATTAAAATTGAAATTGGAAATAAATTGGCATACGATGTATTCGATAATAAGTATAAAAATAGTCGTCGCTATCAAAACCAAAAGGCTACTCTTAAATGTCATTTTTTGAATTTTAAATGGAAATAAAATGTGTTCAATATAGAACTCAAAATTAAACCCAAATTACATATTAGAAATTAAGATTATAGAAAATTATACAATAAATTTTAAAAAGATGAAATTTCTTCATTTTCTACTGGAGAAATTGATATCAAAAGTTTACTGTTTATAAAAACTAATATTATTAATAAAGTACACTTATTTAGCAACACTATATAGCTTGCTTTTGGCAAATTCATCAATAGCATAAAGTGAAAAATGGCATATAATTTTTTTTCGTTCACATACTTGCATTGCATTGAAGATAGGTGTGATGCTTTTTAGTGAAGGTATTCATCAAGCTGGCAATTGAGAGATGGTGTTAATATCGATAAGAATATACTACAAATGCTAAAGTGAAACTCATGAAATATATCAGATGCTGAGTTTGCCCACACTCCTATCACACTCTCTACCAACCTTGCAAGAGTTGTATTTCATTTGCAAAATATACCTAGCAATGGGCACAGTTGTATATACAATTTGTGAGTGCACATGACTATAATACAAAAGACAATACCATTGATATTTCTTTTTTACGCACGGGATTGCAAAACCTAAATATAGGCTATGAGAATTATAAGCTTAGTGTAGAAGAGTCGGTATATATTATCACTCAAATTGGTTTGAATAATCTTCAATTGCTCCATAATTGAGGATTATTCAAACATAACATATTTATAATTTTAAAAGCCTCATAAATGAGGCCTTTAAAAAAATTTTATTAAAATCATCTTATTTTATTACAGTGCCAGAAGATCCAACGCTAGAGGTGATTGGTGTGCTTTGCTCTTTCATCACTTGAGCCCCCATCGTACAATTCCCATTGAATTTAACTCCTGTTTCTATCATTAATTTTCCGGTATTAATATCTCCATCAATCACAGCATTTCCTTTCAACATCAACACTTCTGCTATTCTTAATTTTCCGGTTACATGCCCTGAAATTTCAGCATTTTGGCAAATAATATCTCCTTCTACTTTTCCTCCTTGTGCTATTTGAACTTTCCCTTTTGCAGTTACAGTTCCTTTTACTAATCCGTCTACTTTGATATCTCCTTCCACTTTAATTTGGCCATCTATTATGGTACCTCTTGAAATATTGGTCATACTTGAAGATGAACCATAATTGGGTGCGGTAGTGGTAGTGGGTGTTGATGTAGGAGTTGGCTTAGGTACTGGTGTTGGTGCTGGTGTTGGTTCTTGCTTATCTCTTCCGCTTGAAAATATTGACATACGTTTTACTTTTTAAAATGGTTTAAAATTATTAGATTTTGTACAAATGTAAATTTATTCTTTAATTCTAATTATGAAGTAATAAATCTTTTTATTCACAATTGCTTTTTTCTTACCAAATATATCTTTATTTTCCAATATTCGTTTTTTACTAGTTCATTTCTAGAATCTAAAAAATTGAGCCTTATTAGCCCAAATTACTACTAGTTAGGAATTTAGGATAAAGATTATCTGCTGCAAGTGATTAGCGTATCAATGTCACATCTCCTTTTAGGAGTTGCGTTTTCCCATTAGGATAAGAGACCCTAATTTGATAGAAATAAACGCCCGGATCTTGAGGTACTCCTTTGTAAGTTCCATCCCATCCTTTGTTAATATCATTCGTTGAAAAAATTTCGTTTCCAAGTCGATTGAATATTTTAAATTCCTGCACATTAATAAAGTTTCTTCCTTTCACTCTAAAGATATCATTGTTTCCATCGCCATTTGGAGTGAAAGCGTTAGGCAAAATCACATCTGGCTGAATTACTTTAATATGCACCGAATCTGATTGGGGGCATCCTTGCAATAGACTTACTCCGGTTACGGTATAGGTAATATCTTCAAGAGGTGTTGCCAATGGAGAATTGCTTTGAGAGTATGTCAAATAAGAGGTTGGAGTCCAATAATAAAAAGGAGCTCCCGATGCAATCAATTGAACATGATCGCCTAAAACAATGGTAGTATCATTGTTATGTAAAATTAAATTGAAAGGAGGATGACTTTCTACCCGAACTGATAAAGTATCTTGACAGCCGTGAGGATCCAAAATTACTGCATAATAAGTGGTAGTACCTATTGCAGATGCAATAGGGTTAGGACAAAATTCGCAACTAAGTGATTGAGTGGGATACCATTGATATTGTCCATTTCCGCCAGTGACCCAAAGCTGCACTGGTGTTCCATTACACACTAAAGTATCTGAAATAATTGAACCTGCTGTAAATGGCCACACTTGTGCATGAAAGGTGTCTGAGGCTGTACACCCTGCATTTGGCGAAGTCACAGTAAATATAATATCTTGTGAAGTATTTCCGTTAAATATGGGGTTGTAACCATTAGCATTCAAGAGTCCATTATTAGGGTTCCATGATATATTATAATTAAATGGTGGGCTAACATGTGCATTAATATTTACGTCTTTCCCTTCACATAGCTCAATATCAGGCAGAGGGGTTATCACAGGATTGGGATCTACCTTCACATTAAATCCTCTCACATAAGGTGGACAGGTTTTATACGTTCCGGTAACTGTATAATAAAAACTACCAAAGCTTGTAGGGGAAATGACGGTATTAATATCGCTCGGGTCAAGCACTCCGCTTGTGGGATTCCATATAGCATGAATACCGGAGTCGTGTATCCCTTGCGTATTCACAAGGCCTCCTAGACAAAAGGCGGTATCGTGGTTGAACAAAATAAATTCAAGCGAATCTTTGATTTCAATAATTAAGCTGTCATAAATGGCTCCACTACATCCTCCTTTTACATATATCACAATTTTTTCTGTCCCTTCTGTAATTCCATCTGCGAATGCATAAATCGGTATTGTTATCAATGTATCATTTACATTTGGAGTGAAATAAACTTGATTTGGAAATGTGTTGTAGTCAATTCCATTTTGTGCATCTCCTCCAATAATAAAACTAACTGTATCTGCATTAGCAACACCAATGACTTTTCTCTTTATTTTTAAGACTGCGGTATCACATCCTTCTACAATATATGGATTAATGCCTTGCAATCCAGTAATTAATTCATAAGTAATCACATTCGAAACAAAACTTTTTGCTTTTAAAAACACACCTGAGTCATAGGATTGGTCTGCTTTATCTGCAATAGCCAATTTAATATGATAAGTCGAGCATGGAATCACTTGAGCTTGTGCTGTCAATACTGTTGTGAATCCTTGATAAACAATAGTACCCGGATTGACATTTCCATTACAAACAAAATATGAACAAGTATTATTAGCGGCATTAAACATCCCACAACCTGGAGTCATATTAAAACAATATTGATTAGTCGCACAGCAAGTAGGGTTGTTTGGACAAAAAATAGTGCTAACCCCCACCGGACAAGTGTTTGAACCAGGAACCAATGCCAAATTAATTGAATTATTTGCATAAGGACCTACAATACCAGGACCACTCAAAAAGAATCCAAATACATCATTAAAACTGGAACAAGTAAAACTTTGATATTCTTCTGAGCCGAATACATAATCGAATTTGATAGAGTCACCAACTGCCGAAAAGTCAAACTCTAAGATACATTTATCATAAGTTACACCATTAACCAATTGCGTTAAGTCTGGGTCTCCTCCATTTCCAGATACGCCAGAGGCAAAGTTATTTACCGGACCATTAGCACCAATTACTCCTGGATTTACAGAGGCAGCAACGCCTGTTGTTAAAACGATTCCGCTATCTAAACCCAAATTGGAACTAGTTACTGTAAAAAAACCACTTCCATAATTTTGACTTCCTTGAGGCACAGAACCACAGTTTAATGTTGCATTATTTATAGTAACTCCTGCACCAACTAAAGATTGAGCTAGCTGAGTTGCATTATTTGAACCCAAAATGTTAACCTGAGCTATATTAACATAACTGATTAAACAAAGAAGCGTGCTAAATAGATATTTAGTCATAATGATTTTATTAAGATGTATTGTAAGAACGTGTTAAAATTAATAAAAGTTTGATAAAATATGTGAAAAAAAAAATCTTTCTGTAAAAAATAACTTTCAAAGCAATATTTCAGTTTACTTTGTATAATAATTTTATGTTAAGCATTTTCACAAAAGAATTAAATTCTTACTTTAGTTCCTTAATTGCCTACATTTCTATCCTATTATTTATTGTAATTATGGGTATCTTTTTATGGATTAGCCCCGATTCTAATATTTTAAGTGACGGATATGCTACACTCGACCGTTTTTTTTCAATTTCACCTTGGGTTTTAATGTTTTTAATTCCGGCACTCACTATGCGTTCGTTTTCTGATGAATTTAAACTAGGCACAATCGAAATTCTTTCAACCATTCCATTGAAAGAATCCCACATGATTATTGGAAAATTTTTTGGCTTCTTTTACTATCGTTTTATTTTCTTTAATTCCTTCTTTGCTATATGTTTTCACTATTTATCAACTTTCAGTTATCAAAGGAAATATTGATAGCGGTGGAATTATAGGTTCTTATATTGGTCTTTTATTTTTAAACGCAGCATTTACAGCAATTGGCGTATTTTGCTCGTCAATTACCTCCAATCAAGTTATTGCATTTTTATTCGCTTTGTTTCTCAATTTCATTTTATTCTCAGGTTTTGAAACGTTAAGTCAAATTCCTTCCTTTAGCAATGGATTAGACTATATTGTAAGTCAATTAGGCATGCAATTTCATTATAATTCCATTAGTAGAGGAGCTTTAGACACGAGAGATATTGTCTATTTTTTAAGTATCGTTATTCTCTTTATTTTAGGTACTAAATTATCAATCGAAAAAAGAAAATGGTAAACAAGAACACGTCGAATCCCAAAAGTTTAAAAAGCAAAAGCATCACTCGATTTGTTTTAATTGCCGGGATACTCATTCTTTTAAATATTATCGGAACGAAAATTCATTATCGAATAGATGCTACCGCCGAAAAACGATTCTCATTAACAAACCCTACCAAAAAACTATTAAAAAATCTAAAAGAACCCGTTATCATCGAAGTCTATCTGAAAGGTGAATTTCCTGCCGGTTTCAAACGATTAGCCGAAAGCACCAGTGACCTTCTTCAACAGCTAAAAGAGCAAAGCAATGGACTCATTCGGTTTTCTTTTTTAAATCCTTTAGAAGGAAAAAATGACCAAGAGAAAAAAGAAATTATCAATACACTGGCTCAAAAAGGCATCAACCCTGTCAACCTACAAGTGCAAGGCGATGAAGATAGCTATTCTGAAAAACTGATTTACCCTGCTGCCAAAATTGCATTTAATCAAAAAGAAACTTCAATAAGCCTTCTAGAATCGCATTTAAGCATGACCCCTCAAGAAAAATTAAACAATTCGGAGGCTATGCTTGAGTACAAATTTATGACAGCAATAAAACATTTAATAGAGCCTGATAAAAAGAAAATCGCTTATGTCATGGGGCATGGAGAGCCACTAGGCTACAACACCTTTGACATGCTCACTTATCTTGAAAAATATTACGATATTGACACCATTGATTTAACCCAAAATATTGATATTGGTAATTATTATTCCGCAGCTATTATTTGTAAACCAACAGAACCTTTTGACGAAAAAAATAAGTTTAAGATTGACCAATACATCATGAATGGTGGTAAACTTTTTGCCTGCGTTGATGTTCTCAACTTTAATAATGACTCCTTAAAAAATAGTGGAGCAGCCATGGCTCTTGATTATGGATTAAATTTAGATGATTTATTTTTCAAATGGGGAGTTCGTATCAATTCAGATTTTGTAGAAGATATTGATCAAAATAACCCTATCCCAGTGACGGTGGGCATGATGGGAAACCAACCCGATATTCAGCTACTTCCTTGGTCATACTTTCCTTTTAGTATCTCTTATTCACTACATCCAATTGCCAAAAACTTAGATGCTGTGATGTTTATGTATGCTAGCAGTTTGGATACCATCGCTAACCCTGAAATTTCAAAAACCATTTTGCTCGCTTCTTCAAATTATAGTAAAAGAATTCCAGCTCCTGTTCGAGTGAGCTTATCAAGTTTAAAATTTAAACCAAACTCATCATCGTTTAAAGAAAAAAACATTCCTTATGCTGTCTTACTGGAAGGTAAATTTCAGTCCATTTATACAAACAGAATAGACCCTCAGTTTATCAAAATCTACACCGATTCTCTTCATAAAAACTACCAAACCGCTTGTACCAATGACAATAAAATTATTCTCGTTGGTGATGGTGATATTTTTCTGAACGACTTCGTCAATTCAAGAGGACCATTGGAATGCGGATATTATAAATTCACTGATAAACTCTTTGCCAACAAATCTTTTATTACCAATTCACTTGAATACTTAACCGATGAATATGGCCTTTTAGAAGCCCGCAATAAAAATTTAACTTTAAGGCTTTTAGATAGTGGAAAAGCGAAAAAAAACAAACTCACATGGCAATTCATCAATATTGGCTTGCCTGCTATTTTATTAATGATATTCGGAAGTGCTTATTTCTTCTTTAGAAAAAGAAAATACGAAGGTCGAGTGGATTAAACACTTGATGACAATACAACCTTTATAAAATTTATTTAGCATTCTGCTCTTTTTTTCGTTTATTTTGTTTTTATCAAAAAAACAATAAGACATGTCACTCATTCAATTAGAAAATTACGCAGAAGGAAAATGGATTCCTTCAAGTGAAAATGGAGAAATTTTAAAAAATGCCATCACCGGAGAACCTTTATATTACGCCGAAAGCAGTGCCCTCGATTTTGACTCCATGATGAAATTTGCTCGCTCAAAAGGAGCTTCCAAACTTCGTAAAATGAGCTTTCAAGAAAGAGGACTCATGCTTAAAAAATTAGCTTTGCATTTGCTCACAAAAAAAGAATTATTCTACAAAGTGAGTGCTTATACAGGGGCTACCAAAAGCGATAGCTGGGTGGACATTGAGGGCGGCATCGGCAACCTTTTTGCTTATGCAAGCCTGAGAAGACAATTTGGAAATGAGTGGTATTATGTAGAAGGAGAAACCGCAAAACTATCAAAACAAAACACCTTTATCGGCCATCATATTTTAGTACCCAAAGAAGGCGTTGCTATTCATATCAATGCTTTCAATTTTCCGGTATGGGGAATGTTAGAAAAAATCGCAGTAAACTTATTAGCCGGAGTGCCTGCTATTGTCAAACCTGCCACACTCACTTCTTATTTGACCGAAGTTGTCTTTAAAGAAATCATTGCATCAAACATAGTTCCTGAAGGTGCTTTGCAATTGATTTGTGGTAGTGCAAGAGGAATTTTAGACTATTGCCTCCATCAGGATGTGGTAACTTTTACTGGAAGTGCAGAAACCGGTAAAAAATTAAAAATAACATCAAACATTATCGAAAATTCAATTCCATTTAATATGGAAGCCGACTCGCTGAATGCTTGTGTTTTAGGGACCGATATCACACCCGACATGCCGGAGTTTGATATTTTCATCAAAGAAGTGGTGCGAGAAATGACAACCAAAGCCGGTCAAAAATGCACCGCAATTCGTAGAATATTAGTACCCGAAAATAGAACAGAAGATGTCATTATTGCTTTAGGCAAAAGACTACAATCCAACACCATTGGAGACCCCTCAGTGGAAGGAGTTCGCATGGGACCATTAGCAGGCCTCAGCCAGCGAGATGATGTTTTAGAAAAAGTCAATCAGCTAAAAGCGAGTCAACAAGTCGTTATTGGGGGCAATGAAGACTATGATGTCAAAGGAGCCGATAAAATCAAAGGAGCTTTTATGAGTCCAATTGTTTTCTTAAATGAAACACCCTATCAAAACACAGCATGCCATGATGTAGAAGCATTTGGCCCTGTGAGCACTATTATTCCATATAAAGAAATAAACGATGCCGTGCAATTAATTAAAATGGGGAAAGGCAGTTTGGTATCAAGCATTGTGACTGCAAATAACGATATTGCAAAAGAATTTACGTTGGAAGCCGCAAGTAGTTTAGGAAGAATTTTGGTCTTAAATTCAGCATGTGCAAAAGAAAGCACAGGGCATGGCTCACCTATGCCATTATTGGTGCATGGCGGACCGGGCAGAGCTGGAGGTGGAGAAGAAATGGGAGGAAAAAGAGGTGTTTTTCACTATATGCAACGCACCGCAATTCAAGGTTCACCAGATATGCTGACCGCTATCACCAATCAATATCAACAGGGAGCGACTGGCATCCACAGCAAAACACATCCATTTAAAAAGACATTTCATGAGTTGAAAATCGGTGATCAAATTGTGACAGAAAAACGCTTAATTACTTCAGAAGATATTAACCGATTTGCTGATTTAAGTGGGGATCACTTTTATGCACATAATGAAGATACTCATTTTGAAGGCACAATGTTTACCCATCAGGTAGCTCATGGATATTTTATAATGAGTGTCGCCGCCGGACTGTTTGTAGATAGCTATGAAATGAATCCTGTGTTGCTAAATTATGGAATTGACGAATTACGATTTACGAAACCGGTGTATCCTGACACCTCGGTTTATGTTCGATTTACTTGCAAAGAAAAAATAGATCAAGAAAAAAGGAATGATGAAGATATTGATAAAGGGATTGTCAAATGGCTAGTAGAAATTTTAGATGAAAGTGAAGAACCTTTGGTTGGAATTGCTACGATTCTAACGATGGTGAAAAAATAAGGAAATTCGTAATATTCATTCATTTTTTCGATTAAAAATAAAGAGTGACTCGTCCTAAAAAAGTTGACAGGTTAATAGATAAATCCTGCTATTAGTTTACAGTTACTTTTTAGTCCTGACATTGGATTACAAATGTAGTTTTTTTCTGATAATAATTCTTCCATAATTTTTCTGTTTTTAGTGGATTTGTTGAATGATGTACTTGGTTTGGAGTATGGTTGCTGATGCTCAAATGAGGTCTGTCGTTATTGTAGAGTTGTATAACACTATCCAATAATTCTCTTGCATCCTTGATATTATTGACTTCGTAAGCATCCAGATATTCTTCTTTGATGATACCGTTTACCCTTTCTGCAATTGCATTTTACACATTTTGTTTTTATTATTTCTTCAATGGCTTGGTATTGTACTTTTTTCGGATGGGGATATTAAATTCCTTTTCTGCAATATCAACCATTGTAGAGAATAGGATAGATTTCATCTCCGCATCTTTGAGCTGAGATTCCAATTCTGAAATGACTTAACTCTTTTTGTCCATTTTTACACATTTTTGTGTAAACCTATTTTAGGACAAGATAATAAGGATACGCTATTTTCCCACTGTTTTTCTAGTAAGATTAACACAAAACAATTTTATATAATGAATATTCTTTGTACCTTTACCTATTCATTATTAGCTCAGATTATGTCAAAGATTCATGCATCCATAACTTGTGTTGGAGGATACGTTCCAGAAGATAAACTAACAAATTTCGATTTAGAGAAAATGGTTGATACAAATGACGAATGGATTACTTCAAGAACAGGTATCAAAGAAAGAAGAATTCAAAAAGGAGAGGGATTAGGAACATCCGATATGGCAGTGAAAGCAGTGCAGCAAATTTTTGATAAAAAAGGGATTAATCCACTAGACATTGAACTATTGATTTGTGCTACCACAACTCCCGACCACACCTTTCCGGCTACTGCTAATATTATTACCGATAAACTAGGCATGAAAAACGCATGGGGATTTGATATTAGTGCTGCTTGTAGTGGCTTTATTTACTCACTCACGACAGCAGCTCAATTTATTGAAAGTGGGAAATACAAAAAAATTATTGTAGTAGGTGGAGATAAAATGAGTTCGATTCTCAACTTTGAAGACCGTGCAACTTGCATCATTTTTGGGGATGGATGTGGTGCTGTACTTTTAGAACCAAATGAAGAAGGCTATGGAATTATTGATAGTGTCCTCAAAGCTGATGGATCTGGCAGAGTGCATTTGCATCAAAAAGCCGGAGGCTCTGTAAAACCCGCCACTATTGAAACCGTAATGAATAAAGAACATTTTGTGTATCAAGAGGGACAAACGGTTTTTAAATTTGCAGTAAAAAACATGGCAGATGTTGCTTATGAAATTATGCAAAGAAATCATTTAGTTGAATCTGATATTGCGTGGCTCGTTCCGCATCAAGCTAATAAACGAATTATTGACGCTACCCGTGAAAGAATGGGCATATCCGAGGATAAAGTGATGATTAATATTCAACGATATGGAAACACAACAAACGGAACACTCCCTTTATGTTTGTGGGAGTGGGAAAATCAACTCAAAAAAGGAGATAATATCATTTTAGCGGCCTTTGGTGGAGGTTTTACGTGGGGAGCTACTTATATAAAATGGGCTTATTAAACCCAAATTTTACCCTCAATGCTTAGGCTTCCCTTTTTTTCCATTTTCTATAAATAAAGGATACTATATCTTTGCCAATATATGGAATTGACTAAAAATTATTTACCTAAAGAAATTGAACAAAAATGGTACTCTTACTGGCTCCAAAAAGGGGCTTTTTCTTCTACCCCTAATCATCAATCACCTTACACAATTGTCATACCGCCTCCTAATGTAACAGGAGTTCTACACATGGGTCATGCCTTAAACAATTCGGTGCAAGATGTGCTAATTCGATATGCAAAACTTAATGGGTATAATACTTGTTGGGTGCCTGGCACAGACCATGCCTCTATTGCTACCGAAGCCAAAGTAGCAGCCATGTTGAGAGATAGAGGAATTGATAAAAATAATTTAGAACGAGATGAATTTTTAAAATATGCATGGGAGTGGAAAGAGAAATATGGAGGCATTATTTTACAACAACTCAAAAAACTAGGATGCTCTTTAGACTGGAATCGTACTTCATTCACAATGGATAAAGATTATTACGATGCCGTTATAGATGTATTTATTGATTTATTCAACAAAGGGTATATCTATCGTGGGGTCAAAATGATCAATTGGGACCCTAAAGCAAAGACCGCCTTGAGTGACGAAGAAGTAATCCATAAAGAAGTCAATAGTAAATTGGTTTATATCCGTTACGAATTAGAAACCCCAATCAATGACCATACTTATATCACAATTGCTACTGTAAGGCCCGAAACGATTTTGGGTGATGTAGCTATTTGTGTTCATCCAGAAGATGAACGCTATAAAGCATTAGTAGGAAGCTATTGTTTTGTGCCACTTATCAATCGAAAAATTCCGATTATTGCTGATGAATATATTGATATTGAATTTGGAACCGGATGCTTAAAAGTAACTCCAGCACATGATATCAACGATTATAATTTAGGATTAAAACACCAACTCGAAATTATAGACACCCTCAATGAAGATGGGACTCTCAGCGAAGCAGCTCAATTGTATATTGGACAAGACCGATTTGATGTCAGAAAAAAAATCATTGAAGACCTCCAAGCAAAAGGACATATTGATAAAATAGAAGACTATAAAAATCAAGTAGGATTTAGTGAACGTACCGATGCTGTCATTGAGCCTCGTCTTAGTATGCAATGGTGGTGTAAAATGGAAAACTTGGCGAAGCCTGCACTCGATGTTGTGATGAATGATGAAATCAAATTTTATCCTTCAAAATTTAAAAACACTTATCGACATTGGATGTCCAATATCAAAGATTGGTGTATCAGTCGCCAATTAAGATGGGGACACCGAATTCCAGCATGGTACGATACAAAAGGCAATTTTATTATTGCTAAAAATGAAGAGCAAGCAAAAGAACTTTATCAAAAACAATATGGCGTTTCAATCGAAAAATTAAGCCAAGATGAAGATGTTCTAGACACGTGGTTTTCTTCGTGGCTTTGGCCTCTAGAGGTTTTTGGGTGGAATAAAAACAAAGCCAATAATCAAGATTTAAATTACTACTACCCCACCTCAACCCTTGTCACCGCTCCTGAAATTATCTTTTTTTGGGTGGCTAGAATGATTATGGCAGGTATCGAATATCGAGGAACAATCCCATTCAAGCAAGTTTATTTTACTGGAATTGTACGTGATAAACAAGGTCGAAAAATGAGTAAATCACTTGGAAATTCTCCCGATTTATTAAAACTCATTGACGAATACGGTGCAGACTCAGTGCGGTTTGGAGTGCTGATAGCCTCTCCAGCAGGCAATGACTTGCTCTTTGATGAAAGCTCTTTGGAACAAGGGAAAATATTTTGTAATAAACTTTGGAATGCCTTTAAGTTATTACAAATTTTCAAATCGAAACCAACCGAAAATTCACAACGTGATGATATCGTTTTTGCTTCTCAATATTTTGAAGCCAAGCTAAATTCTGTCAAACAAGAAATTCAACAAGACCTTAGCGAATTCAAGCTCAGTGAGGCTTTGAAGAAAATTTATACTTTAATATGGAGTGACTATTGTAGCGATTATTTAGAGTGGATAAAAACCCCTCAAGACAGCCCAATGAACCACACCAATATCACGAAAGCCTTTTTGTTTTTTGAAGAACTCATTAAACTCTTGCATCCATTCATGCCTTTTATCACTCAAGAAATTTATCATCTTTTGCAAACAGAACATGAGGATATTTTTTCTACCAATATTGATTACAATATCTCTTTTAGCCATGAAAAAATACAACAAGGAGAATGGCTAAAAAATTTGATAACTCAAGTTAGGGATATTAAAGTCAAACAAAATTTGAAGCCAAAAGATGAGGTATGTTTATACTTACCAAACCAATACGAAGCCCAACTGAAAAGCATTGAACTTATTCTTCAAAAACAAATTTTTGCACAAGAAATCATTTATACGAACCAAGCCGTTTCCAATGGGATTGCCTTTTTGAGTGGTACTTTTCAATGTTATCTGACCACCGAAAAAGAAATTGATCATACACAACAGAAACAACAACTCCTCAAAGATATCGAGTATTACAAAGGATTTTTGGTGACAGTTGATAAAAAGTTGAATAATGAGAATTTCATTAAAAATGCCAAGGCTGAAGTCATCGAATTAGAGCTAAAAAAGAAAAATGATGCAGAGCAAAAGTTGAAAATTTTAGAAGAAAGCCTTAACTTGCTTTGATTTAACTCGAAAAATATGGTTCCAAAACATTTCAAGTGGGCATTTTCATTATTACTAGTTTCAATAATGGTCTTTTCTTTTGCCCCTATTGCTAATAAAAAATATAAATATAAGGCGTATTTTGGGTGTCATTATTCTGATGTAGTCACATTGGATGTGAACGCATTTAAAGAGTTTATGAAAATTCCTTTTTGTGCTAAGGATAGCATGAATAATTTTTACAAAGTGAAAGGTTTTGAAATAGTATATGCTGAGCGTGGGCTATATCAAGATGATGAAGGCTTACCTATCGTCTATACTGATTACACTTCAGATAAATTCATTAATGATACATTGACGACCTATTGGAAGCATCTTTTTTCTGAAAGAATTTATAAAGGAGATACCATATTTTTTGAAAATATTATTTGTGCAGGCTATGATAATAAGCACTACGAATGTAAGCCTATCAAGATTATTCTTAAATAAAAAACACTACCATTCATAATCTTTTTCAATCCGTTTTTTTAATTTAGCAATGAGCTTAAAAGTGGCAGGACAGTACTCAATATTTTGCTCATGCACATGATTATAATCTCCGAAAGGTTTTCTCTTAAAATGCGGAAACTCCCTACAGTCGGCAGGTCTAACTTCATAAATGGTGCATTTATTTGTTTCCAAATTTAAGAACTGACAGGGTTGAATTTTGTTTACAACATCCTTGCTTTCTTTTTCTACCTTCAACCATTTATCTGTAAACTCATTCTCATTCATATTTACATAAGATGAGATACGTTTGATATCTTCATTTGTAAAAGTGGGTGTCATGACCTTGCAACAATTAGCACATTCCAAACAATCTACTTCATTCCATGTTTCCGTTTCCAACACGGCAATTATATTTTGCAATCCTTTGACATATTGTGTGTCAAATTTTTTTAAAAACTGTACTAGCTTTTTTTGATTTTGTGGCAATTGAATTTTAAAATTTCTTAATAATTTACTCATGGCTATTTGTAATTTTATAAATCAAAATCCATACCTAATTTTTGTTTTAATTGTTTCAGTAGTGGGTTTTTGAGGCTCATCTGTTCAAAAATTTCGCTGTTACTTAACACTTTTTGGTTGCCTTCTTCCACTTCATATTTTCGCTCTTCTATAATCACATTGATTGTTTCATTTTTATATAAATCTTTAAAATAATTGAGCAACTTTATTCTTTTTGATTTTAAGAAATCATAGGCAACGGTGTATGCTAGCAGATGAATCACGGTATCTTTAAAAGTAACAATCACATCTGTTAAATGGGCTTTCAAAAAGTTATTTTCTATCACTATTTCATTACACTTTTCAAGCCATGCCTTTGCTAAATTTTCATTCGTAATTTCGATAGATTCTCTTTGTTGGTTTTGCTGTAAAACCTTACCTTTTGCTGATTCTTTTAAATTTTTTTATTCCCCCAATTGAAACACCATATTTCGATTTTGATTCCGCTACATTCGTAGTAGGAGTTATTGGAAGTGAAGATTTGATTGGTTCACTTGCTTGGCTTATTGGAGCTGCATTTGGTTGTTCTAATTTTTTGTTCTGCTCAGGTTTTTCAGAGGGTTGAATATGGTTTTGTTGGGATAGGTTTTCGTTTTTAGGAGGTTCGGTGATTAGGGTCGGAGTCTTTTCTAAAATTTTTTTTTTAATAGTTGGTCGCCCTCACGAATCACTTGCAGTGCGGTGCTCAAATAGTTGATTTTAATTAAAGCCAATTCAACATGCAAGCGTTTATTGATTGCTTCCTTATAGTTTATTTCAGCCTCATTCAAGATAGATAAAGCATTGATGATATATTCTCCACTGATTTGGTTGGCTTGTTGATAGTATTTTGTTTTGATACTTTGTGGCAATTGTAATAAATGAGCGATTTTGTCATCTTTACAAATGAGTAGATTGCGAAAGTGTTCGGTGAATCCGTTGAGAAAAGAATCGCCTTCAAATCCTTTTGAAAATATGGTTTCGTAATTCAAAAGAACATTGCTCAAATCTTGCATCAAAAAAGATTCAGTTAGTTTGAAAAAATAATCATAATCTAAGATATTTAAATGCTCAATCGTATTTTCGTATGTAATAAGATTTTGAGTGAAGTTGGCTATTTTATCCATAATTGATAATGAATCTCTCATACAGCCTTCGCTTTTTTGAGCAATTAAATGCAGGGCATCTTTTTCAAATTGGATATGTTCTTGAGTGCATATTTCGCTCAAATGCGTGATGGTATCATCGATTGTAATTCGATTAAAATCAAAAATTTGACAACGTGATAAAATCGTTGGTAATATTTTATGCTTTTCGGTAGTTGCCAAAATGAAAATGGCATGTTTTGGAGGCTCCTCTAATGTTTTTAAAAATGCATTAAAGGCACTTAAACTCAACATGTGTACCTCATCAATGATGTACACTTTATATTTACTACCACCTAATGGCAAATAGCGAACTTGTTCTATCAGATTTCGAATATCTTCAACAGAATTATTAGAAGCGGCATCAATTTCATGCACATTAAAAGAAGTATTTTCACGATATGAAATACAAGATGGACATTCATCGCAGGCTTCTGCATCATTGGTTAAATTAGTACAGTTTATTGTTTTTGCTAAAATACGGGCACATGTCGTTTTGCCGACACCTCTTGGTCCACAAAACAAAAAAGAATGAGCCAGTTGGTTTTGCTTAATTGCATTTTTTAATGTGGTTGTAATATGAGATTGACCAACAACTGTGTTGAATCGCTGAGGGCGATATTTAATAGCAGATACGACGTATTTTGATGACATGTGATTTGCAAATATAAATCATTTTATATGTTAAAATATGATTGTCCAAAACCTTTTTTACCTTTTTATTTTCTCTCTTGTATTCGGTTTTACGTATTGTGTATTTTCAGGAAAATCTGTAAATCGAGTTGATTTTTTATTTTTATCCAAAATCATCACATTGGGTGGCGGCGTTCCTTTTTTAAAATCTTTATCTCTTTGCTTGATGTATGTGCTATCAATTTTTTGAGCATAATCTTTTTCATAAATAATATCATCTGCTTGGTATTCTAATACTTTTATCACTTCATGTGTAAAAATATCATAATAAGTCCAAAAGCCATGTCTCACACTACCCATATTTGCTTTTAAGATTACAGGTTTTATTTTATTGCTCACAGGGTCTTCAACCATAATGGTATCATAATCATAATCAGCTTTTAACGCCAAATAATTTCCAACACAAAATAGTTTTCCATCTTCATAGTATTTTGCTTCTCCACTTTTTCGTCCTTTCAAATAAAATTCTTGTGAAATTATTTTCCCTGAAGATGTATAGCTTTTCCATACACCTACTTTTACATTATTTTCGTACAAACCATTTTCTATACGATCTGGCTCATTATATCTCCCGTTAATAATCTCAACCCATTCCCCTATTTTTTCAGATTGTGCATTTTTCTTATTAATGGTATCTCCATTCTCTAAAACCTCATACGAGATGATTTTATAATCGGTTTGCTTTGAAGATTCAGTATTTTGCTTATTTTGAGCTAAAGTAGAATTTCCAAAATGAAAAGTAAAAATGAAAAGTAAAAACAAATATTGCCTAATCATGTAAGCACAATATTAATCAATATTTTTTTAATCATAAAAAAATACCCATTCTAAGGTATAGTGACTTAGTCAAGTTTAGATATTTTTGCACTTATTAAATTATTAAATTTTATTTTATGAAAAAAACTTTTTTTAGCAATTCTAAGTCTATCTCTTGCTTTCACTGCATGTAAGAAAACAGACAACAACAACAATAATAATAATAACAACGCCACTCCGGCACCGGCACCACAGCCGTCTTTTGGATCTGGAGATGGTGGACTAGTTGCAATTCGTACAATTACAACTAGTACCGTAGCAGGATTTAGTACTACATTAGAATTAGGAACTGCGGTTGCTCTATTTGGAGATTTAACAAACCAAAACTATGTAAATGGAGGAAATGTTGACTTAAATACAAAAGCATTAACATTAAATGCTAATAATACTTATGCGTTTATACCATCACAAACAGACCTGACAGGTATTGATTTTTCAAGTGGTAATATCATTTGGAATGTTTCCGGACATAATGGAAATGGAGTTCCAAGCTTTACCTATGATGCAAGTTCACAAGGAATGCCAACAAGTGCAGACCTAGATATACCAGCTTCAATTGATGCAAATAACGATTATACATTAAAAGTTAAAGGAAATATCAACAATTCAGACTCTGTTTACTTTCAAATCGTAGGTACAAATGGTACTATTTTATTAAAAAGATTAGCAGGAAATACAAGTAGTGCTACTTTCACTTCTGCTGAACTGAAAACTTTAGGAACAGGAATGGGAAGCATGTGTATCTGCCCTTGGAATGTAGGTTCAAAATCATTTGGAGGTAAGAAAATTTACTCTGTAAATGAATTGGCTCTTACTAGCTTGATAGAAATTAAGTAAGTATAATTCATTTTTGTTTTATAAAAGAGGCTGTCCTTTTGGACAGCCTCTTTTCTTTTGGTAAATTATCCTTCATCTAAGGCTATTTTGTCTTGAAAAAACTTATACACATATATCTTAACATTTTTCACACATTATAAAAAATATAATTGTTTATTTTTGAAGCTATGACTACAATCACGAGAAATATAAGAGCCATACTCATTTTGATGATACTTCTCGTATCATGCAGTAGCAACGGAAAACCGAAGGCCCCAGACAATGCACCCCGATTTGGCAAAGTATCAATTAAAAATTTTGATACATCTTCTCCAGAATACAAACTTATTCAATATAAACTAGATACTTTTTATAAAAGACAAGTGCAAGCCGGTTTTAATGGGAGTGTATTAATTGGCTATAAAGGTCATGTTTTGTATGAAAACTATTTTGGAATAAGCCAAAAAGAAAGTGGAGTAATGTGGGATTCTAAAACACAAAGCCAGTTGGCTTCTACTTCCAAAACACTAACAAGTGGAGCAATTCTACTTTTAAAAGATAAAGGGCTTTTAAACTTAGATGATTATGTAACGAAATATTTACCTAGTTTTCCATATCCAAATATCACAGTAAGAATGTTGCTGAATCATCGTAGTGGTCTGCCAGATTATATCCATTTTGCTGCCAAACCTGTTGGCAAATTGTATCTTGATAATGATGATATCGTCAATTTATTTGCTACAAAAAAACCAGCATTAAAATTTACTCCAAATACCAAATTCAATTATAGTAATTCCAATTTTGCAATGCTAGCCTCTATCGTGGAAAGTGTGAGTGGCATGAAGTTTGACTATTTTATGAAGCGTTTTGTATTTACTCCTTTAGGAATGAAAAATACGTTTGTGATCGACCCAAATAAAGAACGAGTGTGTACTGCTTCCTTTTGTTACAAAGCCAATTGGCAACTCGATCCCGAAATGCACTTAGATGGAGTAGCAGGAGACAAAGGAATTTATAGTACAGTAGAGGATTTGTACAAGTGGGATCAAGCACTTTATGGTAATAAATTCATCAAACAATCAACCTTACAAGAAGCATTTAAACCCTATAGTTTTGAAACCGGTGGCGTGAAAAATTATGGATTAGGCTGGAGAATGTTGAATTATGAAGACGGTTCGAAAATTGTATATCACAATGGTTGGTGGCATGGAAACAATACCTGTTTTTATCGATTTATTGATGATAATTTTACAATAATCGTTTTAGGAAATAAATTTAATAAATCTATTTACCGACAACCTCTTCAAATTTACAACTTAGTTATGGGTAATGATTCTACTTACAACAAGGAGTTAGAACCTGACGAATAGACTAAATCTATCATTATCTACAAAAGTCATTTCATGCTTTACCCATCTATTAGTTTAATTATTCCATGCTATAATGAAACGACTAGGGAATCCAAAATGGTGCTTGGTATTCAAGATTTTTCTGAGACTTGGAAAGGTCAATATGAAATTATCATTATTGACGATGGTAGCACAGACAATACATTTGGCACCCTATCCCAAAATCGATTTCTAAAATCATTACAAGATAAAGGAGTTCTTCAAATAATAAAGCAATCTAATACTGGAAAAGGAGGTGCTTTGCGTCATGGAGTTATGCTTGCAAAACACGACTTCATTCTGACATTAGATGCCGATATGGCAACCCATCCTAACGAGCTATTAAACTGGATTTCAAAGAAAAAAACATTTAATGAAAACGAAATTCTTATCGGCTCAAGAGAATTAGCAACATCAAAAGTCAATGATTCTTTAAAAAGAAAAATCATAGGAAATATATTTAATTATTTGATACGTCAAATCATTAAACTTGATATAAAAGACACCCAATGTGGGTTCAAATTATATCCTAAATCGATAGCTCAAAAACTATTTTCTGATTTGCAAATAAAAGGCTGGGCTCATGATGTGGAATTACTCAAAAAAGCTCAATTACTCAATCATCAAATTATAGAAATGCCTATTGAATGGAATGCAGTAGAAGGTAGTAAAATAAGGGTTTTACGAGATAGTTGGAATATGTTTTGGGAAGTTATTCGGATAAGAAAAATAACAAAATAAGTTTATAAAACTTTTGAAATTTTGATGGTATTCGTTGGCAAATGTTGATGGATAGGTGTACTTCCAGTATTTATGACAACATCCCCCGATTTAATCAAATGTTTATTTTTTATAATATCAATTTGATCAAAAATAATTTCATCCAAACTAATTTCTTTATCATAATAGAATGCCTGTACCCCCCAACTGAGGCTCAACTGGTTCACCAATGATAAATTCTTAGTGAAAATAAATAAAGGTGATTTGGGTCTAAAACTAGACAACATAAAACCAGTGTAACCACTTTGAGTCATTCCAATAATTGCATTTGCATGTACATCGTCAGCAATTTTACAAGCATTATAACAAAGAGCATCCGATAAAAAAGAAGGAGAATGAGCTTGCGGAATCAAGTTTTTATTATAAATAATTTCTTCTTTTTCAACCTCACTAATAATCTTTCTCATTGTATCTACCACAAGTGAAGGATGTTCGCCTACAGCAGTTTCTCCACTCAACATTACAGCATCGGCACCTTCTAATACCGCATTTGCTACATCTGTAATTTCACTTCGATTCGGTTTGACACGATCTATCATACTTTCCATCATTTGGGTTGCAATAATGACAGGTTTTGCACGATGAATACATTTTCTTATAATGTTTTTTTGAATCATGGGTATTTGCTCTACTGGAAGTTCTACTCCCAAATCACCACGCGCAACCATGATTGCATCGCTAGCTAAAATAATTTCTCTTAATGTTAAAAGTGCTTCCGGCTTTTCAATTTTAGCTATTATTTTAGCCTTACTTTCTTTGCTATTTAAGATTGATTTTAATTCTAAAATATCATCAGGCTTTCTAACAAAACTCAATGCAATCCAATCAATATTTTGTTCAATAATAAAGCTCAAATCATTTAAGTCTTTATCAGTTAAAGCAGGAAGTGATATTTTTGTTTGTGGTAGATTAATTCCTTTTTTTGAAGATAAAACTCCACCAGTAGTTACTACAGCAGATACGTCTGTATTATCATGAATTTCAACCACCTTTACTTCAATTTTACCATCATCAATTAATATTTTCTCGCCAATTTTCACATCATTATGAAAATTGGGATAAGACAAATACAATTTTTCTTTATTACCGATGCATTTTTCAGAGGTAAAAGTGATAATATCATTTTCTTTAATAACGATTGCATTATTTTCAACTTCACCAATTCTCAGTTTTGGACCTTGCAAGTCTGCTAATATGGCAATATTAAAAGGTAAATGATCATTTATTTTTCGAATATGCTGAATAACAATAGCGTGCTCTTCATGAGTTCCATGAGAAAAATTTAAACGAAACACATTCACACCTGTGTTTACTAGAGCGAGTAGTCCTTCGTAGCTATTACATGAAGGGCCAACAGTTGCAATAATTTTTGTTTTTGAATTGATTCTATCTGACATTTTGGATTCATTTTAAAAGAAAAAAAGGAGGCTATTTTGGTAGCCTCCTTTATTATAGAAATAGAATATAGATATTAATTTCTTCTTAAATTAGGAAATGGAGGAGGTACATTTGATGGACCTTCTTCACCTTCTCCAGCTGAACGATAATCAACTGAGTTAGGGTTTCCACCTTTACCATATTGGAAGATGAAACGATCTCTATCAATTCCTTGTTTAGTAACCATGTAGTTGATAACTGCATTTACACGATCCCAAGAGCGTTGTTGGTCAAATTTGCTAGCATTACCGTTACCGTTTACTACCACTTTACAAGTTGGATTGCTTCTCATAGCACTTGCAAGTCTTGAAAGTTCAGCCATTGCACCTGCACCTAAGTTGCTAGAAGCACTTTGGAAACCAATAGTTCCACCAGCAATATTTCCACATCCAACAGATTTTACTCCGTTTTTGCAACATTCTGGTTCTGGACAAGTACCAATACCATCAGCGTCTGAAGGTTGACATTCTGTTGGAGTGATTAATTGTTTATCTTTATAATCAGGAACTCCATCACCATCAGTATCTAAAGGACAACCGTGTGTATCAACTGCTACACCAGCTGGAGTATCAGGACAACGATCGAAGCAATCAGAAACTCCATCACCATCAGAATCAACATCACAATCATTACCACCTCTAGGTCGTTTCATTTCTGTATATCCATAATCTAATGGATTCATCCACCATAATGGTTCTACAGATTTTCCACCTAAGTGTAGGTTAAGACCTAAAGATAAGTAGTTATAAGTATCAAAATCACGTGTCATTGCAGACCCACCATGTCCTGGTTGAGGATACTCTTGCCAACGTTGACCATCAATTAAGTCATCATTTGTATAAGTCCATTTGTCTTCGATTGATAAAGAAATTCTTCTTCCTAATTTAAATTGAATTCCCAAACCTGTTGTTAAAACAGTTCTGAAAGTTCTTTCTTTACCAAACCAAGGTCTGTTGTCATGTCTTTCTGCTGGAGATTCATAAGTACCGTCAAACATTGCTTTTAAATCTTTGTTTTTAGCTTTTCTAGAACGGTATTCATTAGTCCATGATGGAGAATCATATTTATAATCTCTATTTATGATTTCAATAAAATCAGCTGTGTATGGTTTATTTCCTTTTAAGGCATCTACCCAAGTATCATATAACATTCCACCAATACCTGCGATCCCATAAACACTAGCTTTATTTCTTGCTTTGTGGAATTTAATATTGTTTAAAGATGCTAATAATTGGAATGATAATTCATCCACATTTGTTTTGTAATTGTAGAACACAGGAGTTGTATTAGTTCCATTAGGACCTCCAGGATAATTTAGCACCCATGGGTTGCCATCATTGTGCCCCCAATATCCGGTTGAAGGTTGCCAGTTAAAGCCAGTAGCAGTACCGTGCAAATATTGTAATCTAGTAGAGATAATATACCCCCATGCTTTACGTAAGTGTACTCCAAATCCAAGAGTTTGTCCAGGATTTTTAGCGGTAAATAAATTCTTAGAACGAACGTCACCTGATACGTTAAAAGATCCAATGCTAACGCCTATCTCCCACTGATTACGTGGTTTTGCAGGGAAATCATACTGATTTGTTAAAAAATCTCTTTGTTGATCCATCCTTCTTGATGGGATTAAAGCTGTATCTAATACATCATATCCTGCACCTCTATAAACAGATAATGATGCATTACTTTCATCACCTTCTGTTTGAGCCGAAGCACTTTGAAAGTTAAATGATAAAACCAGACCAAGCAAAGTTAATAAGTAGTACTTTTTGTTTAACATATTTTAATTTTGTTTTTTAATAACTTAGGTTTAAGAGTGCAAATGTATAAAATTATTATAAAAAAAAAAAAATTTATTAAAATTTTTAAACTATTATTTAATTGTTATTATCATTGTAACAATTATTAAATGGATAATTTAAAAAAATATCTCAAAAGTGATTTAATCCTTTTTGAAGACACTTTCAATAAAGCAGTTGAGAGCCACGTATCATTATTAGATAAAATAATGAAGTATATTGTAAAAAGAAAAGGGAAACAACTAAGACCCATGTTTGTGATTCTTTCTGCTAAAATTTTCAGCCCCGCTAATGAGACAACCTATAGGGCTGCATCTCTGATTGAACTACTACACACTGCAACTTTGGTGCATGATGATGTGGTTGATCATGCGGATACAAGAAGGGGTTTATTTTCAATTAATGCTTTATGGAAAAATAAAATTGCTGTATTGGTTGGTGATTATCTTTTATCCAAAGGGCTTTTACTTTCCCTTTCAAATGGTGATTTTAAAATTTTAGAAATTTTATCTACTGCCGTAAAAGAAATGAGTGAAGGTGAATTATTACAAGCTGAGAAAGCCCGCAAACTCGATATTTCAGAGGATATTTATTTTGAAATTATTCGTTGTAAAACTGCTTCGCTTATCGCTTCGGCTTGTAGTGCTGGTGCTTATTCTGTAACAAAAGATATAGACAAAGCAAAGCTGATGGCTATTTTTGGCGAAAAAGTCGGTATCGCTTTTCAAATTAAAGATGATTTATTTGACTATGGGAAAGCGGATGTCGGCAAGCCCACAGGCAATGATATTAAAGAAAAGAAAATGACGCTCCCTCTGATTTATACTTTACAACATTGCGATAAGGCTACTAAAAATAAAATCATTCGTATTTTCAAATATCCCTATAAAAATTCTCGCGAAATTGATTTTATTATTGACACTGTCAAAAATATAGGTGGCATTGAATATGCAGAAAATAAAATGAAAATCTTTATTGACGAGGCGTTTCAATGTCTTGAATCCATTGATGATTCTGAAGCTTTACATTATCTTAAACAGCTTGTTGAATTTACAATTGAACGAAAATATTAAGCAGCATTGTTTTTCGATTCTATTCGTTTACTGTTTGATAATTTTTGTTGAATAGATTTGATGATGTGTAGAAAGCAGTAAGATATAAGTGCCACTAGGCAAGTGATTGAGAGCATCTGATGTAAATCCGTTTTGATACACTCTATCACTTTGCTTGATAACTTTTCCTTGAAGATCCATGATTGTATAGCTAAATAAATCTTGCTGTTGATTGAATGAGTTGACCGTGAATATTCCATTTGTCGGGTTGGGATACAATGCAAAATGATAATTGATGTTTTGAATATCTGATGTATTGGTTGCGATTTCAAATGCTTTACAAAGGTTGGGTATTCCATATCCCAATGTAAAGGCTGTTGAGGAATCGGTGCCATTTTCTAATACACTATATTTACTACCAGACATTCTCACGATTTGTCTTAATTGCCATGTTGTGAGTGTTGGAAGTGCTTGCCATAAACATGCAATGCCTCCACAAAGAATGGGCGTTGCAAAAGATGAACCACTTGAAGCTCCCGGAGCACAATCGCCTCCTATCAACATGGCTGCTTTGCCTAGTGCAACTGCATCGGGTTTGATTTGTCCTGATGCATTCGGCCCATACCCACTACTAGCCCAAATACCTGAGCCATCTACAGAGCCTACACTAAACACGCTATCTCCATCAGCTGGAGTTAACAAATAATGCCATGCTCCCGCACCTTCATTGCCTTGTGCATTTGCCACAAAGATTCCTTTTGCGACAGCCATATTGGCGGTTTTAGCGATAAGTGTTTTATGCCCATTAAGGTCTGCATAGGTATAAGAACTTAAATGCAGTGGTGCATCAAATTTGTTATATCCTAAAGATGAGTTTATCATGTCCACACCAATACTATCAGCACGCTCTGCGGCACTAAGCCAATTGTCTTCTTCAATAGGAAATTCATAAGCAGATGCTTCGGTAATGTATAAATAAAAATCGGCATTAGGTGCAGTTCCTACATAAGTGCCTGGCTCATATGCAGCCATACAGCCCATTACATTCATTCCATGATCACTCGGCACACCCATTGAATATACAAATGGAGTATCTCTTGCAAAGTCATAACTATCTTTTATTCGGCCTTGTTGGCGAAGTGTGCTATAGGCATTACATGAATCTACTCTTCTGAAGTTGACATCAAATACTGCAATTTTTATCCCCTCTCCTTTATATCCCATATCGTGTAAACAATCTCCATTGATCATATCTATTTGTTGAAATGCGGTTCCATAAGTCAATGGAGTTCCTCTTGTTTTTTTAACAGTAATTGGTTCTACGTCGGGAAATTTATCAATCTTTTTTTCTTCATTTGATTTCATTTTAAAATTACCCAACGTTGACACAGCTACCAGTTTGACATCTTGCACTATAGGCAAAGCCAAGATATCGGCCACTTTGGATGAGTCATAAGTTAAAACCACAATTTGATTAAACCATTTGGATTTATTGTGCACTCCTATTGCATTTGAAACAATAACTGTCGTGTCAATATAATGTTGAACGATCGGTAGGTCGGTGCTATCGAGAGATATTCCTTGTTTGCTCCTCCTATTCAAAGCTGTTTGGGATAAGAATTGTAGCGAGTCGGCAAAAGAAAGTGTTCCATTTTTATTCTTAAATGAAACTCGAAATGCATACACATTCTGTTGTGCTTCTAGCAAATTGGAAGTCAAAAGACATATCAGAAATAAAAATATTTTATTCATAATAAAAGATGAATTTTAATTGTAACTTTTAGCTCTATACACGAGGATAAAACCTTTTCTAAATTTTATATTTTCTTGGTATTCCCAATTGACAATTTCACGCGAAATCAGTCCAACATTTTTAGCATATCGCTCTCTTGAAAATGTTCGAGTGCTGTATAAATTATTGGTTGAATCTCCCGCATATTCATTGGCTTCATTGACGGTAACGGTTGAGGGAAAATGGATATAGCCTGTATGATATTCTTCGTTGATGTTGGTGTATGAATAAACCCAATTATGATACCATGACAATTCTGGTGTTTGTGAGGCTACATACACATTTCCATCCCATTTGGTATTTGTTTTAACTGGATAAACTAATTTTACAAACCGGATATTATTTTCGATAATTTCAATATTAAAATCGGTTGGAGTGATATAATAAGTCATGTTATTGAGCCATCCCTCATTGGGGGTCATTCTTTTGTATTGAGTGACTAGAAAAGAAGCCCTTCCTTGATCGTCTTGAAATTCAGAAGTAATTTCATCTCTTAACTCATAACTGATCGTATCAATACTTTTATTAAAATCATTATACTTGATTGAGTCAACGGCATACTCTATAAAAATGACCTACTTGTATTGGATAATATTCCTTCCCTAATTCCACACCACTAGCGGGTATCACTTGCTTTCCACAAGAAGCTAATGACATGACACTGATTATCAATAATACAGCTTGTTTAATATTCATACTTTAGTAAAAATCTAAGTTTAAATTGCTTTGAATTTTTAAAGATAAAATAAAAAATGAAATTCGTCACAAATTTTAAAAACTTAATACATAATGATTCCTCCGGCTACAACATCTTCCCCTTCATAAAAAACAGCAGACTGTCCGGGTGCAATTCCTTTCACTTGATGGTCAAAAGTGACTTTGATTCCTCCAGAAATATTTTGAAGCAAGGATGATACGGGTTGAGATTTGTATCGAATTTTCGTATCTAGTTTTTGATTGTCTTTGATGGAGTCGTATTTGATATAATTTAATTTTGAAACATGCATTTCTCCCATATCCAATTCCATTTCATCTCCTATAACGACCGTGTTGGATTCTGGATGAATTGCCACAACATACATGGGGCGTCCTAATGCAATTTCAAGTCCTTTCCTTTGTCCTATTGTGTAAAAAGGATAGCCTTTGTGTTTGCCTACAACAGTACCATCTGTCAAGACAAAATTTCCACCTTCAACAGTGGCTTCTAAATCTTTATTTCTTCTTTTTAAAAAGTTCCTGTAATTATTATCTGGCACAAAACAAATTTCATAACTCTCATTTTTTTTGGCTAATTCAGGGTACCCAAAATCATTTGCTAATTGGCGAATTTCTGTTTTATAATAATCTCCTAAAGGGTACACACTCCTTTGCAAACATTCTTGAGATAATCCCCATAAAACATAGCTTTGATCTTTGGTATCATCTTTTCCTTTTGAAAGTACATAACGTTCGTTTTCAGCACGCACTTTGACATAGTGACCGGTTGCGATAAATTCACAATCGAGCACATTTGCACGCTTCAATAAAGCATTCCACTTAATATGTGTATTGCACATGATGCAAGGGTTTGGCGTTCTACCAGCCATGTATTCATCTACAAAGTTATCAATCACAGCAGTGCCAAATTCGCCTCGCAAATCCAATACATAATGAGGAAAGCCATGCTCTACCGCTGCCGTGCGGGCATCATTAAAACTGTCTAAATTACAACAACCTGTTTCTTTCTTAGAATTGATAACACCTGCATCTGCATAATCCCATGTTTTCATTGTAATCCCTATCACTTCGTAGCCTTCGTGATGCAGCATCAGTGCGGCAACTGTGCTGTCAATTCCACCACTCATAGCTACCAATATTTTTCCTTTTTTACTCATTTTGAAACCGCAAAGATACTCTAATTTATACTTTGAAAATGTAAAGCATTTCTATATAAAATAGACATTCAAAATTTTCATTTTATATCTGCCTATCTGCCCCCTGATTTAATGTTTTTCCCAAAATGAAGGCATCTAACTTTTGCTAAAAAAAACTAGTTTAAATTGATTTCAGATAAAGCAACAATAGCTTAATTCTTAATTCTCCAATACTCTATCATCACTTTTCTCACTTGACTACTCCACCTTACATAATAGCCCCCTTTGCTACACCTGCTCACATCAATTTCAATACCTTTAGTTGATAAAATCAATTATCCTAAAGACCTTTATTATCCATTCACTTCCAAGATTTTATAATCATTTATATAAAAAAGAGTTGTGAGGCAAGTAAGATATTACATCCTAAATGACACCTTCGTTACTTTTGTTTTAACTCAAATAACACATTCCATTCAGTAAAATACTATTTCACAATATTTTGTGAAGAAATTCAACACGAAGTGTATAAAAAAAATTTATTTTAAGATAAATAAGTATCAACTTTGTATTTACATGGCAAAAGTAATATCAATAGCAAATCAAAAAGGAGGTGTCGGTAAAACTACAACCGCCATTAATCTTGCTTGCAGCTTAGCTGTACTTGATTATAAAACCCTTATTATAGACTGTGACCCTCAGGCAAACGCAACGACCGGCAATGGACTCGACTTACGAAATGTGCAACTCAGTGTCTATGATTGCCTTGTGAATAATACAGACATAAATCAAGTGATTCTTGAAACGGAAACACCCAATCTTTCGATTCTCCCATCTAGCCTCGATTTAGTTGGTGCAGAAATTGAATTAATCAATCACCCCAATCGGGAACATAGACTCGCTCAGCATATCAATGAAATACGTGATCATTATCAATTTATTATTATTGACTGCTCCCCTTCTCTAGGGCTGATTACATTGAATGCTCTCACTGCAAGCGATAGTGTCATCATCCCTGTTCAATGCGAATATTTCGCACTTGAAGGACTTGGAAAATTACTCAATACCATCAAAATTATTCAAAATAAATTAAACGAAAAGCTCAACATCGAAGGTATTTTGATGACAATGTATGACGGTAGGTTAAGACTTTCAAATCAGGTTGTAGAAGAAGTAAAAAATCATTTTGACGGTTCCGTATTTCACACAATCATCCATCGAAACACCCGATTAGGAGAAGCTCCAAGTCTTGGAAAACCCGTATTGCTTTATGATGCAGAATGTACAGGAGCAATGAATTATCTTAATTTAGCAAAAGAAATTTTGCAAAAAAATGATTTGACTAACATAAAAAATAACGATAAAATAATAGAAACTGAAGAGAATGAGTAATAAATCAAATAATAAAAATCAAATAGGAAAAGGGATTGGAGCCCTTTTAGGTAACATCAAAGAAGAAGTAGATTCTTTTAGCAAAAGCAATGCCAACAACGAAATTCTCGTAGGTAGTATAACCCGTATTCCTCTTGACCTTATTGACGTAAATCCTCATCAACCCCGACGTAGCTTTGACGAAATTCCACTGAAAGAGTTAGCAGAATCTATTCGGCTTCATGATATAATACAACCTATTACCGTCATCAAACAAGGTAATAAAAAGTATCAAATCATCTCCGGTGAACGTCGCTTCAAAGCCTCTAAATTAGCAGGATTGAAAGATATTCCAGCATATATTCGTTCAGCAAATGATCAAGAAATCTTAGAAATGGGATTAATTGAAAATTTACAAAGAGAAGATTTAAATGCTATAGAAATTGGCCTGGCCTACAAAAGATTGATGAGTGAATGTGATTTGACTCAAGAGCAAGTTGCTGACCGAATGAAAAAAGAACGCAGCACTGTTACTAATTATATCCGTCTCTTGAAACTCCCACCTTCAATTCAAGTTTCTGTTAGAAATAAACAACTCAGTATGGGGCATGCCCGTGCCTTGTTAGCATTGGAACATATCGAACAACAATTATTTGTCGCAAAAGAAATTATCGAAAATGATCTCTCCGTTAGAAAAACAGAGGAATTGATTAAAAACTTATCCAAAGCTAAAACTAACAAAGAAAAAAACACTAAAGGCTCAAACTCACTCCCTATTCCTTATAAAAAAATTGAAGAACAAATCGCATCACATCTTTCAACAAAAGTCAATTTACAAAGAAAAAAGAACGGTAAAGGCTCTATCCTTATCGAATTTTACAATGATAACGACTTAGAAAGAATTATGGATAAAATGAGTATTTAGCTTATTTCAGAAAAAAAATTCATGATTTCAAATCAAAAAAAATATCCGCTTTTTTTAATTTTCCTCTGTTGCTTTTTATTCTATTTCAACCTCCAATCTTTTGCTCAAGAAGAAGCTGACGATATGGATGAGTCTCCTTCTAAAACTGCAAAAAACCAACTCCCTCCCTTTCATGATTCGATTTTCAAATTTAATGTTCGCCTTTCCAATCCTAAAAAAGCAGGCCTCTATTCTGCTCTCTTACCCGGACTTGGGCAAGCGTACAATAAGCAATATTGGAAAATAAGTTTAGTAGCTGTAGCCGGAGGAGCCGTTACTGGATTTCTCATTTTTAATACAAAAAAATACAATACCTATCAACAAGCCTATCTTGGACGAATCGACAATGATCCCAACACAACTGATACATTTTATAATTATGACTTAAGCGATATTGACCTTTTGAGAAAAACTTATCGCACCTATGTTCAATACACAGTAATCGCCGGTGTTGCATGTTATTTTTTAAATATCTTAGATGCCTTCACTGCCTCACACATGAAGACTTTTGACATGAGTAAAAATATTAGCTTTCGATTTTCTCCCGCATTCGACACTCGAAAACAAGTCGGTTTGAAACTTACAATTGCAAAAAATAAAATAGAATAAATATGAAAATTGCTTTAATTGGATATGGGAAAATGGGAAAAGCCATCGAAGAAATTGCATTAGAACGTGGGCATGAAATTGTATTAAAAATCAATTCAAAAAACAATAATCAGCTCACTTTTGATTTCATAAAAAAAACAGATGTCTGCATCGAATTCTCTACCCCTGAAACTGCATTTCATAATATTGCAACTTGTTTAAATGCAGGCGTACCAACTATTAGCGGAAGTACAGCTTGGTTGCAACATCTCGATGAAGCCAAAGCAATAGCCCTAAAAAACCAAACAGGATTTTTGTATGCAAGCAACTTTAGTATTGGTGTAAATTTGTTTTTTAAAATAAATGATTTCGTTGCAAAACTCATGCACACTCATTCAGAATATACAGTGAACGTAGAAGAAATTCATCACACCGCCAAAAAAGATTCTCCAAGTGGCACCGCTGTAACTTTAGCAGAAAACATTTTAAAACATTATCCCCAAAAAACAAAATGGGTCAATCAACAAAGCGAAAATCAAAGCGAACTTTCTATCATATCCAAAAGAATAGACCCTGCACCGGGCACCCATAAAATATTTTATGATAGCGAAATTGACAGTATCGAAATTTCACACACAGCCCACAGCAGGAAAGGATTTGCATGGGGGGCAGTCTTAGCAGCCGAGTTTATTCAAGGTAAAAAAGGAATCTTTTCGATGCAAGATGTATTACAATAAATTCAACAAGATGTTGTAACTTCAAACCGGATTTTAAATCACCTCAATATGAATGAAGTTAGCATTACCATACGAATTTGCAATCGAAACTATCGTATCAAAGTGGATATCAAAAACGAACAAATCGTTCGTGATAGCATTCATCAAATTAGTCAAAACATCGAAAAATTTCACAAACATTTTCCAGGTCGTGACGACCAAGATTATATGGCTATGGTACTGATTGATTTTATCACTTCAAAACAAAACCAAAATGCCAACACTTTAAGCAATGAATTTATTTTGGAAAAATTAAAAAAAATCAATACCCTTTTAGACTCATGAATAATCGCGAAATCTCAAACCTATTCTCAACTTTGGCTAAACTGATGGACATTCATCGAGAAAATAGTTTTAAGATAAAAACATATTCCAACGCCGCTTTTGCCATTGACAAACTTCCTTTTCAATTGAATAGTGTTTCTAAAGAAAAAATTCCATTCATCAAAGATATAGGAGCCCGTGTTGCAGAAAATATCATAGAAATATTAGATACTGGGCAACTAAGCCGGCTCAATGAGCTGATATTACAGACACCACAAGGCATTTTGGAACTAATGAAGATTAAAGGAATTGGAGCTAAAAAAATAGCCGTAATTTGGCACGAATTAGGTATCGAAACTCCCGGCGAATTGCTTTATGCTTGCAATGAAAATCGCCTTATTGATTGCAAAGGATTTGGGAAAAAAACGCAATCAAATATTCAAAATGCTTTAGAATTTTATTTTAGCAATCAAGGACATTATTTATATGCACAAGTGGAAACAATTGCAAATGATTTTCAAAAAATTTTAGAATCGCATTATGGCAGTACGCATACAAAGTGCGTTGGAGCTTTTGCAAGGCAAGAAGACACGATTGAAATTTTAGAGTGGGTACTGATGACGACCGTTTCAGACGCAATAAACGTATTTTCAACATTCCAAGATTTTGAACTAGTCGAACAAAACCACCAATCTTTGTTATATCAATCTCAACAAAACTTAAAATTTCATTTTCATATTTCTGATGAAGAAAATTTTGCAAAAGTTTCATTTCTAAAAAGTTGTTCAAGTAAATTTTTGAAAGATTTTGAATCGTTTTTTAATATCAAAATCGAACAGGAAACATTTGCAAGTGAAGCCGATTTTTTCAAACAACTTCATATTCCCTATATCCCAAAATATGGGCGTTCCACATTCAGTCAAGGTGTGAGCAACTCATCCGATTTTTATGATAATATCATTCAATTCAAAGACATAAAAGGAGTCATCCACAATCACAGTGTATGGAGTGATGGGGCTCATACGATAGAAGAAATGGCGATAGCTTGTATTGAAAAAGGGTATGAATATTTGGTAATGAGCGACCATAGTGCAAGTTCGTTTTATGCCAATGGATTATCCATTGAGCGAATCAAAAAACAACAAGATGAAATAGAGCTTCTTAATCAAAAATTAGCTCCTTTCAAAAATTTTTAAAAGTATAGAATGTGATATTTTGTATGATGGATCTTTAGATTATGACGATTCTGTATTGTCTTCATTTGATTTGGTCATTGCATCTATCCATCAGCAACTCGATATGGATGAGGAGAAATCAATGCAGCGGTTATTAGGGGCAATTCAAAATCCTTACACTACGATTTTAGGTCATTCTACTGGACGTTTGCTTTTGAGTCGCAAAGGGTATCCGATAAATCATCAGGAAATAATCAAGGCTTGCAAGGCTCATCATGTGGCTATTGAGATTAACGCAAACCCTCGCCGATTAGACATTGATTGGCAATGGATTCCTTATGCACAAGAACAAGAAGTAATGCTCAGTATCAATCCAGATGCTCACCATACTAATGGATTAAACGATATTCGCTACGGAGTGTTGAGTGCTCAAAAAGGACTTTTAAAATCTTTCAATAATTTAAGTTCAAAAAGTTTGGTTGAGTTTGAAAAATATCTAGTTGAAGTGAAAAATAAAAAAGGGATAGTTTGAAAATGAAATCATTTTCAAACTATCCCAATCCGTTTTGATGATTCTAGAATCGGCTATTTAATTAATGCTAATCGTTTTCACTTCTTTTGCTTTTACTTGTTTTTTGAAAATTTCAATATTTAAAATTCCTTTTTCAAAATTCGCACGAATATCATCAAGATTCAAGCCATCATTCACAGTGAAGCTGCGTTTGAAAGAGCTTGTTGCAAATTCTCTTTTAATATAGTTTTCATTTGAATCTGTTTTTTCTTCATTTTTTTCATAAGCAATTGTCAATAAATCACCATCCAATTCGATTTTGATATCTTCTTTTGAAATACCCGGAATCGATAATTGCAAAGTGTAACTTGCCTCTTTTTCGATGATATTTGTTGATGGTGTAAATGAATTTAGATTTGAATAGTCTTCATTCAAAAATTTGTCCATTGCTTTGAAAAAAGATGGAACATAAGCGGGGTGTTTTACTCTAATGTTTGTCATAGTTTTTATTTTTTTTTAGTTTAAAATATTGTTTAATTAGTATTTATCAATAGATATACCAATTAAAAAATAAGACATTTAGTCTTGTTTTAATAAAAATTAAAGACATTTAGTCTTATTTTGATTTCAAAAGTAGATTTTTTTACTTATCATGGATATTTTCATTTATTCGATTTGATAATTCAGGATTCAAAGTAAATATTCATTAAATTTGGTTTTTATTTATGGTAAAATATGAAAGTCACAATTCTAGGGAATAACTCTGCCTTGCCTGCTTATGGTCGCAATCCTACTGCTCAAATTGTTCAAATTGAAAATGAAATTTTACTGATAGATTGTGGAGAAGGCACTCAAATGAGGATGGCTCAATATGGCCATAAAGCAATGCGGATTAATCATATTTTTATTAGCCATTATCACGGTGATCACTTTTTTGGTTTGGTTGCACTCATTAGCAGTATGTCTTTGCTTGGTCGCACCAATGCCTTATTTATATACTGCAATCAATTTATTAAAGAGGTAATTGAATTTCAACTTCAATGGGATTTAGGGTTTGAAATTATATATGATTTTTTAAATGAGGGTGAAGCCAAATTGCTATTAGATGAGTCCAAATTTGTTGTCCGATGCTTTCCAGTTTTCCATAGTGTTCCCACACATGGTTTTATTTTTTCGGAGAAAAAAAGAAAACGAATTTTACTCCCTGAACAGCTAACAAAATATGAAATTCCAAAATATTTTTATTCAAAACTAACAGATGGCTTTGATTATGAAGATGAATATGGAAACATCATAGCAAATGAATGGGTAACTAAAAAAGGGAATATCAGTAAAAGCTATGCCTATACAGCGGACACCGTTTTCAATAAAGAAATTTGTCAATATTTTATGGAAGTTGATTTGCTATATCATGAAACAACTTACTTGCAAAATGAATCTGAAAAGGCAAAATCGCGTTATCACTCAACAGCAATGCAGGCAGCAGAAATTGCGGTCGCTTCTCATGCTAAGAAATTAATTATTGGACATTTTTCATCAAGATATAAAGATTTATCTCCTTTTTTATCAGAGGCTCAGACTGTATTTGAGCCTACCGAACTCGCTTTAGAAGGTATCACATTTGATGTTTAGCATTTTATCTTACTAAAATCACATTGCCGCTATACGTATTCTTCACTCCGTTTTTAAATTCAGCATTAATTGTGTAAATATAAGTACCGATTGGTTGTGGAGTGCCATTATATTTTCCATCCCAACCTAAACCATCTAAGTTGTTAGTTGAATACAAAAGTTGTCCCCAACGGTTATAAATATTCATTTGAAAAACAGTTAACCCACTAGCCAATAAATCACGTGGTAAGAAATAATCATTAAGTCCGTCTCCATCAGGCGAAAACGCATTTGGAATATTGAGATAACAATCACGAAGTACTTTCACTGTATCACCTGCCACACATTCACCTTGAGTTCGAGCCCAATACACTCCCGGGTTTGAAACGGTAATTGAGTTGGATACCTCTCCTGTGCTCCATTGATATATTGCAGCCGGATTATTTATATCAGAGAGTGTGATAGCACCTGTCAGCCCAGGGCAAATAGCAGTATCGCGACCTAAATTAATAACAGGGAAAGGTAATATTTCGATATTTTTTGAAATCTTGGTAGAATCACAATAATAAGATTTTCCAATTAATGAAATTGTATAATTGCCAGGGTGATCATATACATGTATTGGGTGAGGAACATCATAAAGCGTGTAGCCATCGCCGAAATCCCAATAATAGGTATAAGTACTTGCAGATAAGGTATCTAAATTAAGAATAATTTTCTCACCCAGACAGACTTTGTCGTCAAAAATAGAAAAATCGACATATGCAGGAAAGTCAACTGTTATAATATGTGAAGTACTATCTATGCATCCTAAAGTATCGACTACGATATGAGTTATTGTGTAAGTGCCCGGTGTTGAATATAAGTGAAAAGGACTTATTCCTGAGCTATTCGGGCTTCCATCACCCCATATCCAAGTATGAACCCAGGTTGGATCAGGATTATTAGTTAGTGTGGGAGCTATTGGACTGGTAATACATAGGGTATCACCAGGCAAAACAAAGTTTGAAGCTATAGGGTGATTTGTATTAATGGTAACAAGCATTGTATCAGAACAGGGAGGATTCACAACGACTAAGCGTATTGTATAAATTCCTTGGCTGGCATAAACATAAGGGACTGGATGCTCAGAAGTGGAATATGCCCCATCTCCAAACAGCCAATACCATTGAGTTCCGCCTTGTGAATTATTCGTAAGAAATATTGTATCTCTTTTACATCCCAAGTGAACATTTACGGCGAAATCAGCAATCACAGAAGTATCTGCATAGATTGTAATCGTATCACTTCCTATACAACCTTGAGCAGTGGTAACAGTCACATAATAAGTGCCGGGAGTTGTAATGACTCGTGTTTGATTAGTCGAATTATCGTCCCATAGATATGAAGCAAAACCACCACCTGCATCCAGATTTACTGAGTTACCCGAACATAATTTTCCGCTTGAAGTAATATTTACATTCACTGGAGGCGGTGCCACATAGCTATAAGTTGCGGTTGCAGTACATCCCAAATTGGAAGTGACTGTGACTGTATAAATGCCGGTAACAGTTGGAATGATTTGTTGAGACGTATCACCTGTTGACCATAAATAAGTATAAGTAGGCTGTGCTGGCACAATTGGCCCCGATAAATACGCCAACATATTTTTTCTCAAATTAACAGCTTCGGCATTTACTAATGGTGCAACATTATTGTGATAATAAGTTGAAGTCATTCCACCAAAAAGGATTTTACCAGCTCCCCAGTTTTTTTTCTGTAAGAACAGCAATACTAGTATCTAATGCACTGTGCATTAAAGTAGTGCCTCCATTGATAATGTTAGAATGTGCATAGTAATTTCCGGTATAAACTCCATTGACATCTGTTGGCAAAAACGGACCTGTGTTGATAGGGTGTAACATATTGGTTACCAACACTCCGGGAACTGTGTTCCCAAATGGTGGTACATAATTAGAATAATTATTGATAACACCTCCAAAACCCCAATTTTGCTGACCTCCATTATTAGGTGCTGCATTCAAAAAGAGTTGCCCTCCTTGATTGACCCAATTTTCAATTAATGTAATATTAGCTGTAATATAATTAGTGCAATCAATTCCATTCATATCTCCTCCATCAATAAAGACAAACTGAGTACCGGGTACAAAAATGGTAGCAGGGGCAGGTGTCACAAAGCTAGCCTGAATCCAATTACCGACACCAAAAACATCATTCATTTCGTTGATATTACTTGGTTGTCCCCATGGTTGCTGATTAGTTATATAATATTTTGTTCCTTGAGCAGGCCCTACCCCTCCTCCACCAGCAGGAATAGCAGTAAGAGTATCCACACAACTAGCGGTTGAAAAAGAAATGGATGCGGTGGGTGATGGTAGTATTGTTATATTACTACCGTTATTAGGGCCACCAGCTGCAGGGTTTGAGCTGATGATTCTTATACGATAGCCTGTGCCATAAGGAGTATTACAAGGAATTGTACAATTTATTGAACCATTGGTAGCTTGGCTATTTAAAGTGCCAATAATAGTTGCAGCCACAAAATTTCCGTTTTCATCTGAAAGTTGAACAGTAAACACATTCCCTGCATTAAAATTTCCAGTTGCAGAATAGCTAACAAATACCTGGCTACATGCACATATCGAATTATTAGCAAGCGGTAAAGTCGTTACCGTTTGAGCTTTCAATATAGAAAAGCTACAAAAAATAAGAATTATCGTTAGAGGAAAAGTCAAAAAAACTTTTAAATAATTATTTTTCATATTAATTAAATTGTTCATACTAGTCAGTAAAGATATTATTTTAAATGGAAAATAAAATTAATTTGAGAATAAAAATGCTAAATTTTAATTTCTACTATTTAAGACAACAATATTTTTAATTTCGTTTGTAAATTCAAATATATTTCAGATTTTTTTAATCTCTGGCTGTTCAAATTTTTATACTCGAATTTTAAGCAGAATGTTTTGAGAGTAAATACATTTTTTTGTTTTAATTTGCAAAATCAAAAACAGCCATTAATGGAATGTTGTTTGATTGAGCGAAAATGGATTTAACACTTCAAGAAATAGAAAAATTAAATGAGCTAAGTACTCATGTTTACAAAATGGTCTTTTTCACAAGAGATTTTTTGATTGTTCCTATTATTTTGTTTTTCATTTTATGGACTCTTCAAAAAACAAAGAAAAATCAACCTTTTGAACTTCAAAAATACTATTTGAAAGGCTATTATTATCGCTTGTTGATGATTCCACTTTTTCTATTGCAACATGTGGTGCTTTATCCTTGGGGCGTTGATGCGTTCAACTACTTTTGGGCTTCCGATCAATTAATTCAACTTACAAAAATCAAACCATCGATGGCATGGTATGTATTGACTCATTCAGTGGGAACTCTTCAAAATTTTCCTTTTAATTTTGATTTAAATGAATTTTACTTTAAAGATAATGAAAGTTTTCTTGTTAAAATTACATTCATTATCAATCTAATCATTGGAAATTCATTTCTTGGAAGTAGCTTGATTGCCTCGCTTTATGCCTATATCGGCACTTGGAAAATTTATAAAGTATTAAACCAAAGCTATCCAGGTCACGAAAAAATATTTTTCATCACTACAGTGCTACTGCCTTCCGTAGCTTTTTGGAGTTCTATTTCAGCAAAAGAAGCCTACTGTATTGGAGCAATGGGATTCATTTATTATTCGTTGACGAGAATGTATGAACATAAAGAATTTACTCGAAAAAATCTTTTCATTTTTATCATCAACGCTATCATTTTATTTTATATCAAATCCTATATCCTCATTGCGTTGCTAGCATCATATTCGCTTTTTATCATTATCAAATTTTTTAGTGGTATCAAAAGTAAAGTCATCAAATATGTCACCCTACCTATCTCCATGATGATATTAGTTTTTGGATTATTAAGACTCATGGATTCGTTTCAAGGGCAACTGCAAAAAATTTGCACTTAGTAATATTTTAGAAACAATCAAAACGAACTATGATTACCTAACACAAGAAGGGTTTGCAGCAAGTCGATACACACTGGGAGAGCTTTCACCTGACATTGGTAGTATGCTCAAGCTAGTACCAGCAAGTATTAATGTCACCCTTTTTAGGCCCTATATTTGGGAAGCCAATAAAATTATGTTGTTGGTTGCCTCTGCTGAAAGTACCTTAACACTACTCATCACTTTGTATGTTTTATTCAAAGCTCGATTGTTTTTCTTTCGCATAATTTTTCAAGAACGCTTTGTATTAATGGCCATGAGTTTTTCACTTTTATTTAGTGCTTTCATTGGCATTACGAGTGGAAATTTTGGGACATTGATGAGATATAAAATCCCAATGATGCCTTTTTACTTTTCAGCATTAGCTGTTATTTTTATTTTAAACAAACAACGAATATCAAAGAAAATATCAAACAATTGATTTACCCATTAATATTTGTTTAAATTCTTCTATCACAACTGGCTTATCAAATTCTTTTGCTCTTTGAAGTAAAAGCGATTTATACTGTTCCAAAAGTGCTGGATTTTCAAATGCAGACTTCATTGCTTCCGCCATGGAGTCTGCATTTGCAGGCACTGTCAATATTCCATACTCTCCCATTTCTATTCCTTTTTCTAATTGCTTATTGACATCTGTATTGGGTGCCAATAATTCTCTCGGCCCTGTGCGGCAATCACTCGATATAATCGGCAATTCACAACACATGGCTTCAAGCAACACATTTGGGAATCCCTCTGAATTAGAAGGCAATACAAAGCAATTAGCTTTTACTAAATATTTATATGGATTTCGAGTAAATTCGATAAAATGTATTTTTTCTTTTAGTCCTAATTCATCCACTTTTTTTTGAATTTTTTCTTTTAAAATTCCCTTTCCAATTAAAAGCAATCGACAATTTTCATTTTTTAATTTTGCAAAAGCATCAATTAACATTTCATGATTTTTTTCAAATCGGAAAGCTGCTAAGCAGACAAATGTGAATTGATTAAAATCAACATCCGTCACTTCTTCATTCATTTTTTGTCGAATGAAAGTCACGTCAACTGGGTTTTTCACCACAATTGAAGGTATCTGAACTTGAAATATTTCTTTAAGTGCTTTTTCGGTTCCCTTTGAATTGGGTAAAAGTATATCTGCTTTTGGATACAAATTACTTACCAGAAAAACTTTCACTTTTCCACCAAATGAATTTTTATTGCAAAAGAAAGGAGTGTAAAAACGTTCACTAATATAGACCCTACACTTCATACCCAAAGCCTTTGCCAGTGAAGCAATATAGTTAGGCCGATTCATCACAGCAAGGATTAACTCGATTTGATTTTGGTTACAATATTTTTTTAAACGGAGTGCCAATATTGGGATTTTGATTAGTTTTTTCCATTCACTTTCATACATGTCTGAGTTCTCGATATAATGAATTTTTTGATTTTCAGGGATTGGATAATCTATAATATCATTCATTAAAATGAGATGAACGTCAAAATCACTTTGAAGGCCGAGTAAGAGGTTAGATACGACTCTTTCAGCACCGCCACCAAGAAGAGAATAAGTAAAAATTGCGATTTTTTGTTTTGCCATGAATTTGATTTGCGTTGGTTAAATGTCGAATTTAAGATTTATTTTATCAAGTGAACATTAAAATGAGTTAGTTGTTCTATTTTTATTTATAAAAAAAGCTGTCTATTAATCAGACAGCTTTCAATATTTTAGTTGTTGTATTTTATTTTAAAGTTTCTGCACCTTCAATCAAAACGATTGTTTTATTGTTGTTCATCTCGACAAATCCTCCTTCAATTTCATACACTTCTTGATTGTTTTTATCTTTAATAATTTTAAGCTGACCTTTCCCAAGGGCTGCCACAATAGGAGCATGGTTATCGAGCAATTCAAAATAGCCTTCAACTCCTGGCAATACCACACCTACAATATTTCCGTTAAAGATTTTTCTTTCAGGTGTTAATATATTTAAATGCATAAGTAATTTTAGTTTAAGATTGGATTCGGATTAGTTTTTAGCAGATTCCATCATTTTTTTACCTTTTGCAATAGCATCATCGATTGAACCTACAAGGTTGAAAGCAGCTTCAGGGTACTCATCCACGTCTCCATCCATAATCATATTGAATCCTCTGATGGTTTCTTCGATTGGAACCAACACTCCTTTTAGTCCAGTGAATTGCTCTGCAACATGGAAAGGCTGTGATAAGAAACGTTGAACTTTACGAGCTCTGGCAACGGTCATTTTATCTTCTTCGCTCAATTCATCCATACCTAAGATGGCAATAATATCTTGCAATTCTTTATATCGTTGTAAAATTAATTTCACACGGTTTGCACATCCATAATGTTCAGCACCTACGATAGCTTCTGTCAATATTCTTGAAGTAGAATCAAGGGGATCTACTGCTGGATAAATACCTAAATCGGCAATTTTACGACTCAATACAGTTGTGGCATCTAAGTGTGCAAAAGTAGTAGCCGGAGCTGGATCGGTTAAGTCATCGGCAGGTACATATACGGCTTGCACAGATGTGATAGAACCGTTTTTGGTAGAAGTGATTCTTTCTTGCATTAATCCCATTTCGGTAGCAAGGGTTGGTTGATATCCCACCGCAGAAGGCATACGTCCCAAAAGAGCAGACACTTCGGAACCTGCTTGCGTAAAACGGAAAATGTTATCTACGAAGAATAATATGTCACGTCCTTTTCCTGTTCCATCCCCATCACGATAATATTCAGCAACAGTCAAACCAGACAAAGCCACACGAGCACGAGCTCCTGGAGGTTCGTTCATTTGACCAAACACAAAGGTTGCTTTACTTTCTTTTAATCCTTCTAAATCTACTTTTTCTAAGTCCCAACCTCCTTCTTCCATACTATGTTTAAAGGCATCACCATAATTCATGATACCAGCTTCAATCATTTCACGCATTAAGTCGTTTCCTTCACGAGTACGTTCTCCTACTCCTGCAAACACAGACACCCCACTATATGCTTTGGCAATGTTATTAATCAACTCTTGAATAAGTACAGTTTTACCTACTCCAGCACCGCCAAACAATCCGATTTTACCTCCTTTTGCATAAGGTTCAATTAAGTCAATTACTTTAATTCCGGTAAATAAAATTTCAGATGCTGTACTTAAATTTTCAAATGCTGGTGGTTGTGCGTGTATCGGGCGACCATTTTCTTTTGAAGGTTGTGGTAATCCATCAATGGCGTCACCGGTTACATTAAAGAGTCTTCCTTTAATTGCATCTCCCGTTGGCATTGCGATAGCAGCTCCTGTGTCAACCACTTCCATCCCTCTCACCAAACCTTCAGTTCCTTCCATAGCGATGCAACGTACGCTATCTTCTCCAAGATGTTGTTGGACTTCTAATATCAAATCAGATTGCCCTTCTCGTTTGATTGCAAGTGCATTCAAAATTTGTGGCAATTTGTTTTCATTTGGAAAATAAACATCGACAACTGCTCCGATAATTTGTTTTATTTGACCTTTACTTGACATAATTGTATTTAAAATTTCGTTTTAAAAATTTGATTATTTTGAAATTGGGTGCAAAGGTAATATGAGAATGTTGAATTTCAAATTATGTTTCAAAGAGTTTTGAAGATTTTTTTCTTCTAGATGTTGAAAAAGATTATCCGATTCTATTGTTTCATTTCTCTTCTCTATTTTGAGAAAAAAAAGCTATCTTTTTTAAGATAGCTTTAGCCTTTTTTGTTTATACTTTTGTTAGTTTTTTTTGCTTTTAGCATTTTTAGCTTCAATACTCAATGTGGCATGAGGTACGGCACGTAATCTTGCTCGGTCTATCAATTTTCCAGTTTCTCTACAAATACCATACGTTTTATTTTCGATTCTCACGAGGGCTTGCTCTAGGTGTGAAATAAAACTCATTTGCCTGCTTGCTAGCTGTGTGAATTGTTCTCTATCCATTGATAGACTACCATCTTCCACGCTTTGGTATTTGTTTTCGGTATCTTCGGTTCCTGCTTCATCTTTTCTCATGATAACGCTTTGCAAGTATTGAAGTTCTGTTCTGGCTGTATCCAATTTGCGTTGAATAATTTCTTTAAATTCAATTAAATCATCGTCACTATATCGGAAAGTAGGAGTTGTGTCTATTATTGTATTATCAAGTAATGATCTTTTTTCTTCAGGTGCGTACTTTTTGGGGTATATTTCTTCTTCTTTCTTACGTTTCATGTCAGCTGTTTTTCGATGTGCTATTACTTTTCCGTGATCATTTCTCAAAGTTGAAGTCCCAAATGTATTTGTTTTAAACATGTCAACTTTTTCTGGCAACGTGCTATTGCTACTCGTAATGACAGTTCTTGTCGGAGTGGATTTTTTAGTTAATTTTGGAGCTTTTACTTGTATTTCTTTAATTGCTTTCTCTTTGACTTTAATTGGTTTTTCTACGTGTTTAACCTTTTCAGCTATTTTCTCTACCACTTTCTTTGATGCTACCTTCGCTACTGCTTTCTTTGGTGCTGCTTTGCTTAGAGGTAGTATTTTGCATAGCTGATTTAGCTGGAGATTTGGTTACTGATTTAACGGCTGGCTTTTTAATTGCCGTTTTACTTGAAACAACTTTAACATTTTTTTAGAAGTTGTTTTAGATTGTGTAGCCTTTTTTGTAGCCATTCTTATTTATTTTTTGTTAGTAATAGAAACTTTTATTAAGTGTTCGTTTATCTCAATTTCAGTACCAGACTGCACTTCAGATTTAAAATACAAATTGGCAGCTAAAATTTCGGTGCAAATATAAGAATAAAAACGAGTTATTGCATTTTTTAGTAATTCAAGGTCTTCAACAACAACTTCTATTTTATCTGTTAATTCAAAATTATTGTCTTTTCTTATTTTTTGAATTTTATTGACAAACTCTCTTGCGATTCCTTCTTCGATTAAATCTGGCGTAAGCTGAGTATCAAGTGCAATGGTGAGTGAGCCTTTATTGGCGACTAACAAGCCTGGGATTTCATCTGATGTGATTTCAACATCTGTCAGAAAGATTTCGATTTCATCATTTTCAATTTGAATTTTGATGACTTCCTGTTTTTCTAACTCAAGGATTTGATGGTTAGTGAATGAGCTAATGATTTGGGCTGCTAATTTCATTTTACCAGCTAAGCGAGCTCCTAAGGTTTTGAAATTGGCTTTTGCTTTTTTCTTTATCAAATCATTATCGGCATCGATAAATGTAATTTCTTTTATGTTAACTTCACTTTTTATGATGTCTTCTACAGCTAAAATGATTGGTTTGAGGTTTGTGTCAACTAATGGAATAATCGCTTTTTGCAGAGGCTGCCTTACTTTTATATTTGATTTTTTTCTTAATGATAATAATAGAGAACAAGATACTTGAGCAATATCCATTTTTTGCTCGAGTTCTTTATCAATGTTTTCAGTTTGACTCGTTGGGAAATCGCATAGGTGAATTGAACTTTGTTGACTTCTTTGAGTGATTGAATTTAATTGTTTATACAACCATTCACTAAAAAAGGGAGATATTGGAGCTATGAGTTTGCATAGTGTTTCAAGACATTCATATAATGTTTGATAAGCTGATATTTTATCAAATTCATATTCTCCTTTCCAAAATCTTCTTCTGCAAAGTCTGACATACCAATTGCTTAAATGTTCATCAACGAAATGGTCAATTGCTCGCCCTGCTTTGGTTGGCTCATATTCATCCATATAAGTTTGCACTTCTGAAATGAGTGTATTGAGACTTGAGAGTATCCATCTGTCCAATTCCGGTCTTTGATTGATTGGAATTTCATTTTCTTTAAACGTAAAGTGATCGACGTTTGCATAAAGAGCAAAAAAAGTGTACGTATTATAGAGCGTATTAAATAGTTTTCTTTGACATTCTTCGATTCCCTTCATATCAAATTTTAAGCTATCCCAAGGGCTTGCATTGGTGATGAGATACCAACGTGTTGCATCTGCTCCGTATTGATGAATTGTTTCAAAAGGGTTAACCACATTGCCTAATCGTTTACTCATTTTGTTTCCATGCTTATCCAATACTAATCCATTTGCGATAACGGTTTTGTATGCGACTGAATCAAATAGGAGTACTGCAAGTGCATGAAGAGTATAAAACCAGCCACGTGTTTGATCGACTCCTTCTGCGATAAAATCAGCGGGAAATGCTTTGGGTTTGTTAGTTGCATTTGAAGAGAATGAATTTTTATCAAAAGGAAAATGCCATTGAGCATAGGGCATTGCCCCACTATCAAACCAAACATCTATCAAGTCTTTTTCTCTGTACATCTTTTCACCTTTGCTTGATTTTAAAATTACTTGGTCTATATAAGGTTTATGCAAATCTTTGATTTCTCTTTCCGGACTTTCTTCGTGCAATTTTGATTTTATTTCCTCAATACTTCCACAACAAATTTCTTCTGAACCATCTTCTGTTTTCCAGATTGGAAGTGGTGTCCCCCAAAAGCGGCTACGGCTCAAATTCCAGTCCACCATATTTTCTAGCCAATTTCCAAAACGCCCTTCACCGGTTGCTTTGGGTTTCCAATTTATGGTTTTGTTTAACTCGATCATTCTTTCTTTTACTGCTGTTGTTTTAATAAACCAAGCATCTAATGGATAGTAAATGATTGGCTTATCTGTTCGCCAACAGTGAGGATAAGAGTGATCATATTTTTCGACTTTAAAAGCAAGGCCTGCCTTTTTCAACTCGATACAAATATCGACATTCACATCTTGATAATCTTTTTCGTCTTTATAATTTTTCACGAAACGCCCGCTGTAATTTCCGGTGCCATCAATAAATTTTCCTTCTTTATCAACTAATGTTATGATTCCTAAATTATTTTTTTGACCTACTTTATAATCATCTGCACCAAATGCTGGAGCGGTGTGTACGATTCCAGTACCATCATCTGTAGTAACAAAATCGCCGAGGATAACTCTAAAAGGATCACCACCACTCAAGAATGGTTTATTACTTTCAAAAGGAAGTAATTGATGATATCGAATGTTTTCTAAATCTTTTCCTTTGAAGGTGCTTAATATTTGATAGGGAGTTATTTTATCGTCAGCCGAATAATTGTCAAAAGATTGATTTTCTCCTTCTTTTTTAAAATATTTTGAGATTAAGTTTTCGGCTAAAATAACATATTGTAGTTCGTGAGTGTAAGGGTTGAAAGTCTTAATGAGGACGTAATTGATCTGTTCGCCAACAGTAAGCCCTAAGTTTGAAGGAAGTGTCCAAGGGGTTGTTGTCCAAGCCATCAAGTAGATTGCGTCAGGGTTTGAAGCCTCATTAAAAAGTGTATTTAGAAATAATTCAGTTGATTGATTTTCTTGATCGGATTTCTTTCCCGTATCAATTTTAAAGAGGACAGTGGCACTGGTATCCTTTACATCTTTGTAGCATCCGGGTTGGTTCAGCTCATGCGAACTTAGTCCAGTACCGGCTGCAGGTGAATAGGGTTGAATCGACACACTTTTATATAGATAGCCTTTTTGATGTAGCTCTTTCAAGCACCACCATAGCGTTTCAATATATTCATTATGATAAGTTACGTATGGATTTTGAAGGTCAACCCAGTATCCCATTTTATTCGTAATATCATCCCATTTATCTTTAAATCGAACGACAGCCTCTCTACATTTTTGATTATATTCTTCTACTGTAATTTTTGTTCCAATATCTTCTTTAGTAATTCCTAATTCTTTTTCTACACCAAGCTCTACGGGCAATCCATGGGTATCCCATCCGGCTTTTCGGTTGACTTGAAAACCTCTCATTGTTTTATATCGGCAAACCATATCTTTCAGCGTTCTAGAAATCACATGGTGTATTCCGGGCATTCCATTGGCACTGGGTGGCCCTTCATAAAATACAAATTCAGGACATTCAGAACGATTTGCAACACTTTTTTGAAAGGTTTGTTCATCATTCCATTGTTTTAAAATTTCATTTTCCATACTCGGAAGATGAAATTGCTTTGGGATATTATATTTCTGATAATTCATATATTTTTAGAAAATGGGTGCAAATTTAACCTAAGTTATGCATTAGCAATTTTGATAGAAGAAAATTATGCTAAAAAATTATAAAATTGAAAGAAAATAGCGTTTATTATTGCTTTTGAACAATTGAAATCAATTTAAAAACCCTATTCTTTTAACGAAATATCAAATTTTATTTTGAGATTATAAATAAATTATGAAGACTTTATCTAAAAAAAATTTAGGAAGCTATTGCCGTTATTGATTCAATATGTTCTAATGCGTATTGTTATTTTTATCTTATATTTAACATTTACAAATCATTTTAAATAATGTTTAATACTCTTCTTTGCAAAATATGTTACTTTGGATCATCTTTATCATTTTTCTGTTAATTGCCCTCATTATTGACTTAGGAATATTTAATAAAAACCCACATGTTGTTAGTGTAAAGGAAGCCAGCATTTGGTCGGTGATTTGGGTGAGTGTAGCTTTGTTATTTTCCATTGTAATTTATTTTGCATTTGACAATAAGTGGATAAGCAATCCTACACATATCTCACCATACACAGCTGTGGTCAAATACATCACCGGTTATCTGATTGAATTGTCATTGAGTGTTGATAATATTTTTATCATTGCTGTCATTTTTTCATCATTTGCGATTCCTAAAAAATATCAACATGAAGTGTTGTTTTATGGAGTGATTGGGGCCATAGTTTTTCGTGCATTAATGATTTATTTTGGTATTGCATTGATTAATCATTTCACTTGGATTACTTATGTATTTGGTATATTTCTGCTAATTACTGCATATAAAATGCTCGTGCAAAGTGATGAAGAATATAATCCTAAAAAAGTCAAAGTTATTTATTCTGATTAAGAAGATATTTCCGGTAACGTATATGCTGAATGGAGATAAATTTTTCCTCAGAAGAAAAGGAATAAGAGCAGCAACCCCACTCTTGATTGCATTGATTATTATTGAATTTACTGATTTGTTTTTTGCCATAGACAGCATCCCGGCGATATTAGCAATTAGTGCTGATCCATTTATTGTTTTCAGCTCAAACATACTTGCTGTGATGGGATTAAGGTCTATGTATTTTTTAATTTCAAATATGCTCAATAAGTTTCGCTATATCAATTACAGTCTAGTAGCGATTCTTGCTTTTGTTGGGATAAAAATGATTATTGGTCACTATGTCAATATTCCTGAATGGGTTTCATTAGGTGTTATCGTTTTATCATTAGCCATTGGGATTTATGCAAGTATCCAAATTCCTGAAAAGCCAAAAGAATCAACAGAAGAATACCAACAGAATGATTTATAAAATTGTACTGAGAAGTAGTCTAATATTTTTTTGAATATAAAAAATAGAGCTGTAAATTTCAACCCTGATTATAATTTTGGATTCAATTCATTCCATATTAAAAAAATACTGGGGCTACGATTCGTTTAAAACATTGCAAGAAGACATCATTCATCATGTCTTGGAAGGGAAAGATACACTTGCACTTTTGCCAACAGGCGGTGGAAAATCGATTTGTTATCAAGTGCCCGCAATAGTTTTTGGTGGAATTTGTTTAGTGGTTTCTCCACTAATTGCATTGATGATTGATCAAGTGAATGGATTGAAAAGAAGAGGAATTTCAGCAGTTGCAATTCATAATGGATTGAGTAAAACGGAGGTTGAAAATATTTATGAGCAAATAGAAAATGGGGATTTTCAATTAGTGTATGTTTCTCCCGAACGCTTACAGAGCAACCGATTTTTGAACGAAATTGAGCATTGGAACATCACCCTATTGAGCATAGATGAAGCTCATTGTATTTCACAATGGGGCTATGATTTCAGACCTCCATATTTGTCGATTGCTTCTATCAGAAATATCATAGGAGACGTGCCTGTTTTAGCACTTACAGCAAGTGCAACTCCGGCAGTTCAAAAGGATATTATTGAAAAATTAGCATTCAGAAACTTTAAAGTGTTTTTCTCTACATTTCAAAGAAATAACATTTCAATTAGTGCATTTAAAATTGATGGAAAAATTGAAAAATTAATCCGAATATTAATAAATGTGAAAGGTTCAAAAATTATTTATTGTAATAGTCGAAAAAAAGTGTGTAGAAGTTTCCACCTTACTCAATAAGCGAGGATTTCAAACTCAATTTTATCATGCGGGATTGAGTAATGATGAGCGAAATAAAATACAAAATTTATGGATAAAAGGACATTTTGAAACCATTGTTTGCACCAATGCATTTGGCATGGGGATAGACAAAGAAGATGTTCGATTAGTGGCCCATTTTGATATGCCTACTTCACCAGAAGCATACTATCAAGAAATTGGTCGAGCCGGCCGTGATGGCCAAAAATCGTATGCAGTCCTTTTGTATAATCAACTGGATTTGCAGGGGCTGCAAGAAAGTGTCGCATTGAAATACCCTCCAAAAGAAACGATTATTCATGTGTATGAATCGCTTGCTTATTATTATCAAATTGAAATCGGAAGTGGAGCTGAAATGGTTTTTGATTTTGATTTAAAAGACTTCTGTACGAAATTCAAATTAAATATTTTGGAAACGCTGAATGCTTTAAAAATATTAGAGCAACAATCCTATATCACACTTAGCGAATCCGTTTTTCTCCCTTCTACCGCCAAAGTCATTTGTAGTAAATCACAGATTGAGCATTTGGAAAAACATTTACCAGAATTAGATGAAGTTTTGAAAGCACTATTGAGAATGTATGGTGGTATAATAAATCATTTTATGCCGATTGATGAATTAATCATTGCACAGAAATTGAATGTGGCTATGGATTATGTTCAAACGTATTTAGAAAAAATAGATGCCCATCATTTAATCCATTACAGAAAAAGAAAAACGGAGCCACAATTAAGTTATTTGCATGACCGCATCGATACCAGATTTTTAATCATCGACATGAGTTTAGTAAATGTCTTAAAGAAAAGATACATCGAACGAATCGAATTTATGAAAGAGTTTGTAAGCCAAACAGAGGAGTGCAGACAAAAAAGATTAGTTCATTTTTTTGGAGAAGAAATGAGTCATGATTGTCGAATATGTGACACTTGTCTAGGAAAGGCTGTGCGATTAAGTGAAAATGAATTTATTGAAATAAAAAATAGTATTTTGCAAAACATTTCAGCTCATCATTCGTTAAACACAGAAGAACTCTATAAAAATTTGAAGACATTTGAATCTCAAAAATATAAAAAAGTCATTCAGTATTTATTAGATAAAAAAACACTTTCACTCAACGAATTTGGTGAATTAATTTTAAAAAATGGATAAAAAAAAATTTGCAATTATTGGCTTAGGAAACATTGGCAAAAGGCACGCCAAACACATAATAGCAAACCCTTTTGCGGAATTGGTCAGTGTGTGTGATATTCAAGAAAACAAAATGGATATGGATGAATTGAAAGGTGTGAAAAAATATAATGACCCTTCATTGTTTTTTGCTCAATGTGATGCGGATGTCGTGAATATTTGCACGCCCAATTACTTGCACCATCATCACACAATAGAAGCTTTACAACATCAAAAAAATGTTGTTTGTGAAAAACCGATGGCAATGTCTGTGAAGCAATGTGATGAAATGATTCAAGCCGCCAATCAAAATAAACGTGTTATTTTTGTAGTAAAACAAAATCGATATAATGAACCAGTGAAACAAGTAAAAAAATTACTTGAAGAGCAAATACTCGGCAAAATTTATTTTGTAAATATCAATTGCTTTTGGAATCGTGGAATGTCTTATTACAATGAAAATGATTGGCGAGGGAAAAAGTCAAAAGATGGCGGTTGCTTATTCACTCAATTTAGCCATTTTGTGGATATTCTTTATTATTTATTTGGTGAGATTGCAGACTGTCGTGGTGTAATTCAAAACATGAACCATCCTGATATTGAAATTGAAGACACAGGGGCATTTATCATGCACTCTAAAAATGGGGCTATCATCAATTTTAATTTTTCGACTTGCAGTTATGAAAAAAATTTAGAAGGAGCAATTACAATTATTGCAGAAAATGGAAGTGTGAAAATTGGGGGGCAATATTTAAACACTATCGAATATCAACATATAAAAAATAAAATTCTTCCACAAATCAATATCCAATCCAAGGCTAATGATTATGGACAGTATCAAGGCAGTATGAGCAACCATGATAAAATAATCGAAAATGTCATCAATCATTTAAATGGTCAAGAGCAAATAATGACTAATGCTTTTGAGGGGAAGAAAGTAATTGAGATGATTGAGATGATGTATAATAGTGTTTATTAAAATTTAGAATACGGCTCTAACCGTTGCTCGTCCTGTGTGAACGGCTGGTGTGCTTAATGATTTTCTCCCATCATATTGCAAACTCATTTCAATATTTTTTTGAAATTCTTTTTATCAAAAACTTTGGACCGACTTGCCAAAGCTTCTATCAATTGCATAAGAAATACTAGTA
>LNFQ01000022.1 GCA_001567165.1 Bacteroidetes bacterium OLB11 | reverse complement strand
CGAACATCGAGATGGTTATGATTTCTAATGTGAATGTTTCGAACCTGAAAATGGATGGGTCTGTTGAAGGCGGGTTATTCAGGGTATTACCTGGCACACCGTAAAATACATCAAAAGGCAGTAGGTTAAAAACTGTATTGATATTCATAGCATCAAAAGGTGAAACAATAATGCCATAATCGAAGGCGCTTGTAACTGGTACAAAATTCCAATGAAAGCCGTCAGTACGTGCTGTAATATCCATACCCCATTTGCTAGTTCCCATTGTTGACCAATTGCCATTTTGATTATAAGTTTTAGAGGCTAAAAAAATATCATTAACTTCTTCGTTATAGTCTAAATTGCCACCTGCTCTATTGCTTACTGGTAACATATTGGCATCCCATATCTTATTGCAAACACTATTGTAGCCTTTGGTAATTTTTAAGCCAAACCATTTAAGTTTTACTTTGATTGTCCATGTGCCAAATGTCAGTTTGCCTATTTGTCCATTGCCATTGGGGTCAGTATTGATAGCTAAGTCTACACCAGCTAAATTAATTTTGTGTTTAAGTATCGTGCCGTAAACCGAATATTTTGTGGCAAGCATATCGTCTCCATCTTTTCTGTCTAACCCATCCCATAATCTATTTTGTCCTTTTGCAAGCATATTGCCATTGCTAGCACATATTAGCTTGCAGTATTTAGGATGTTTTCCTAGTGCATTTTGGTCAACTATAAAGCTGTTACGTTTATTATGAGGATAATATGTTTTGGGGCCAAGTACTGATTCTGTTTCAATATGGTTTATCAGTAATTGTTTCGCAGCAAAGCCATCGTTGAATAAATTTTGGTTTCTGAATATCAATTTTGCTGCTAATGGAAGGAAGGGCACACTTAATCCACCTGTAAAATGTGTGCTAATATACTCTGCCATTTTTTGTAATCCCATTGGAATATGAGCTCCTGCAAATGGTGCATCTAATGTTATAAGTAATCGAGTATTGTGCATTGTTCTTGGTTTGCACACTGAATTATATTGACCATTTTCAAATTGCATTAGGGCATAATTGGCAATAATGCCACCCATACTTTCTGCCATAATTACAAATTCTTCATCGTTTCTATCACCTATTATATTTCCGCATTTAAGATATTCAATAAAGTTGTTGAGATTTTTTGCGTTGTCTCTCATATCTATTCTACTGTTTTGCCAACTTACAACAAATATTCTGTAACCATAATTTCTTAAATCAGAAATCCCTGGTTGTAAAATTTGCCCCCAATAAATATCGTCTGCGTCTCTTAGTTCTTCTTTGAAATCACCTATATCAATACCTTCAACATAAATAAGAGTTTTCGCTCTGTCTCCAACATTGTTGCAAGGTTCATAAACATTAATGTTCAACCCATATAAAGATAAAGTTTGGTCAGGAAAGTCAACTATACCTTGTCTGGTCTTTTTTATTCTAAGATAGCTATTGCTATGGGCTATAATAATAGAACTATCTAATTGCTCACCTATAACATCAACCACTTCCATCTCAATAGTGTATTTTCCTGCTGTGTCAAAATGAATTGGAATATAATTATCAGCTCCCAATGATAAATAATGCCATCCTGAACCTTCATTGAAATTTACCCTAATAGTTCGATTTGGAACAGTGCCGTCTAATTTATTAAACATGTCATAGAAAAGTTTGTCTGTTCCAAACCTGAACATCAATAAATTTTTAGCTGAAATGTTTTTATGAGGGGAGGATGCAAACACTTTACCTTCATCATATGGAAAGCCGGGACGTATTGTTTTGTCTGTCAAAATATCATTAATTGTATCGAAATTAAAATACGTGTCAGTCGTCATTGCATCAGGCTTGAATCTGTAAAAATCAAAGAACATTGTCATCATATTAATGGTGTCTGCCCCATAATCATAGCATGGTAAAACTACATCATCTGCTGATGCGAATGGAATTGTATCATACGCGCAATTTCTCATTTCAGTATACATATTATACCAATTGTCTAGGTTTAATGTGTCTGTAAAATTTAAAGGAATGAAGACACTGGAATCAACAGTATGAACTGCCATATCCCAATTGAAAAGTTTGGGTGGTGTTGGTTTGGCTAAGTTGCCAAACAAAGAACGTAGTTGCCAATTGAGACTATCAACGTTCGTTTGTGAGTAACTCATTTTGGATAAAACCACAAAGGCAAATCCAATAAAGAAGGTTTGAAAGATTCTTTTTCTGTTCATGATTATTTATTTTTTATGAAGAATTTTTTTATTGATGAATAATGTTAAAGAGTGTGGCTCTTTTATTTTTTGCTGGTTGTTTGTTTTGCAAAAAATAAATGTGCCACATGGTGGTGAGGTGTCTGAACTTCTGCTGATGTCTTTTATCATGTCCGTTGTCTTTTAATGGTTGCTTACAACGGATTAGGTATTTGCGATGTGTGGGCATTGGAATACCGATGTTGAATAACCCACAAAAGCCGATTAGAATTGCTACGGCTCAAATTTAGCAGTTCAGCCCACATATAGCAAATACCCTCCTATGTTTGCAATTCATTAATTTTATCATCTTAATTGACAAATAAATTTTGAAAGAACAAGGGGGCAGAATAAGATACTCAATACCTTTTAAGCCAAGAGCTTTTCTAACATGATTATCCCT
>LNFQ01000021.1 GCA_001567165.1 Bacteroidetes bacterium OLB11 | reverse complement strand
AAAAAATCAAATTAAAAATAGCATTCTTGCTATTTTTATAAAGCGATAAAAAAATTTTATAATCGACTTTATTTCTTTTGACAACAATCGTCATTTCCTTTCCTACTGTGCTTTTACTAAGGGCTTCCACATAATCATCGATATCAATAATTGTAAATGATCCAATTTTTAAAATCACATCACCCGACATAATTCCTGCTTTGTCAGCTTTGCTATTTGGCAATGTGGTGGCAACTCGACAGCCATTTTGATTAAAACTAAAATCGTGTAAAACCCCAATATCATTTTTTAGTTTTGAAAGAAATTTGAAATTATCATTCGTTTGATTAAAAATAAGTTTGGTTTGCCTGTCAATATCCGCAATGATTTTAAAAGTAAAATTAACGATGTCAACTATTCCATTATAATTCATTTTATCTTCGGTGTCGGTATATCTTTTGTAATCTTGAGTGTAGCCAGAGCTAATATTTAAAACGGGAATATTTTTTTCATAAAACAAACGAATATCATTGTACCCATTTCCTGAAGAATCAATATGAAGTAAAAAATTAGTATTCGCTTTTTGGATACTACTACCCCAAAAAGGAGAAGAGCCAACACCTGTTAAATACAATTGCTTTTTATCATCCAATCTTCCTACCATCTCTAGATTAATCATCCCCGTAATGCTATTATTCAAAAATTCATTTTGTTGAATAAATCCCCTTGCCCCTTGAAAGTCAAATTCATTTCCTGAGAATGCAACGAATAAATAATTGAAGCGTTTTAGTCCATAATTTTTCACTTGTTCAGCTAGTGCTAACATAGCAGCTACGCCGCTTGCATTATAGTCTGCACCTGGATATAAAACACCCATATTTCCTAAATGATCATAATGAGATGCAACGATAACATAAAAGGGAGCCTTATTGTCGATGCAAGCAATCACATTGTTTGAAACGCCACTCACGCTTTCATATCCTAATGAGGCATTGATATCAATCCAATCGCTTTTTAAGTTTGGAATAATATGTTCTTTATAAGCTTTGAAGTTTAAGAATGCAACCGGGATTGCAATAGGGGTAAAATTTTCAAGCCCTTGCATATTCAAGTCTTGCGTAGCATCTACATCATTTAAAAACAAGATAGAGGACGCCTCTTTTGTAACACATTTTGATGCAAATTCATAAAGTAATTTTTGAGGAGAGTATGTCGAATTTAGGTTGAGCGTGCTAATAGGAACCAACCAAACATTATTAGGCTCATACACTTTTGGCATAGCAAGCCCACTCATTTTATTACCATTTGAGTAGGGTAAAAAAATGAGTTCCTGACCAATATTGATTGACTTGTTGGCAATTTTAAAATAAGCATCTTTTCCAATGGTTGTCCCGCCTTTAAAATTATATGCCCATTGATATTTATTTTTATAGCCATTAATACCAATTGTTTTGAATCTTTTCTCTATATATTTTGCACTGAGTTCTTCTCCATTTGTCCCTGAAAGTCGGCCTTCATATTGAGAGGAGCATAATTCTTTTATATCAAATCTGATTTTTTCAGAAGGTGTGGGAATATTGGATGGAGCAACTTTCCAAGCAAAAGAGTTAAACACGGCAAACACACATATAAATAAAAAGGAGATTCTAATCATTTTCAAATTTAGAATTATGGTATTGAAGTTTGCAAATATATTTCCTTATTTTACTATTTTTTAAAAATGCTAGGTTAAAACATTTTTAAACATATTTTTGCAAAAAAATTACGATGAAGAATACACCATTTACAAACATTCATATTGGCTTAGGAGCAAAAATGGCAGAGTTTGCAGGATACAATATGCCTATTTCATATTCAGGAATTAATGACGAGCACGCAGCAGTGCGAAAAAGCGTCGGTGTTTTTGACGTTAGTCACATGGGGGAGTTTATCCTGAAAGGTCCTGATGCTCTTGATTTAATCCAAAGAACGACAAGTAATGATGCTTCCAAATTAGTCAATGGGAAAGTACAATACTCTTGTTTCCCGAATGAAACAGGTGGAATTATTGATGATTTATTAGTTTATTGTATTGAAGAAAATGCTGTGTATATGCTTGTTGTAAATGCTTCAAATATTGAAAAAGATTGGAATTGGCTTGTGAAAAATAATACAAAAAATGTAGAGATGCACAATATCTCTTCTAAAACAGGATTATTGGCAGTGCAAGGCCCTAATGCCGTGAAAGCAATGCAAAAATTGACTGACCTGGATTTAATCAATTTAAAATATTACACCTTTTTGAAAGGAACATTTGCAGGGATTGAAAATGTGCTTGTGAGTGCAACAGGATATACTGGTGCAGGTGGAGTAGAAATTTATTATGAAGATAAAGATGGAATTGGAGAAAAACTTTGGAATGAAGTAATGAATGCTGGTGCTGAGTTTCATATTAAACCTTGTGGTTTAGGCTGTCGCGATACACTACGACTTGAAATGGGATTTTGCTTATATGGTAATGATATTGATGAAACCACAAGCCCTATTGAAGCTGGATTAGGTTGGATTACAAAATTCAACAAAGATTTTACCAATAGAGCTGCTTTAGAAAAACAAAAAACAGAAGGAGTAGAAAATAAATTAGTCGGGTTTGAAATGGTCGATAAGGGAATCCCTCGTCATCATTATAAAATCAAATCGCAAGGCGGCTCAGAGTTAGGCTATGTCACCAGCGGCACTCAAAGCCCAAGCTTAGGAAAAGCAATTGGTATGGGATTTGTGAAAAAAGATTTTGCAGCAATCGGGACAGAAATTTTTATTGAAGTGCGTGACCGATTATTAAAAGCAACTGTTGTGAAACTTCCGTTTTATCAAGATTAATCTTTTTGTAAAAAAGCAAACACCTCTGAGAGGTGTTTGCTTTTGAGAAGATAAATTATATTACCTATCTATTTCTAGGTAAATTTTACTAAAATGAAATGGATTTGAGGTATAGTTTAAAGGCTAAATTGAGCATTTAAAAATTCTCTATTTAATCTTGCAATGTTTGAAATAGATATTTCTTTAGGACATTCAGCTTCACAAGCTCCGGTATTTGTGCAAGAGCCAAAACCTTCTTTATCCATTTGGTTAAGCATATTCAATACGCGAGTTTTACGCTCTGGGCCACCTTGAGGTAAAAGAGCATATTGTGATACTTTTGCAGAAGTAAAAAGCATAGCACTTGAATTTTTGCAAGCAGCCACACAAGCACCACAACCGATGCAAGCAGCAGCAGCAAACGATAAGTCGGCATCATGTTTGTTAATAGGAATACTATTTCCATCTTGAGCGTTCCCTGTGTTTACAGAGATATATCCACCTGCTTGTTGTATTCTGTCAAAAGCACTTCTATCAACGACTAAATCTTTAATAACAGGAAAAGCTTGAGCTCTCCAAGGTTCAACGGTAATTGTTTCACCGTCATTGAAGGCTCTCATGTGAAGTTGACAAGTGGTCGTTCCAGCCCATGGACCATGAGCACGACCATTGATGTACATACTACACATTCCACATATACCTTCACGACAATCGTGGTCAAAGGCAATTGGATCGTTCCCTTCATTGATAAGCTTTTCATTTAATACATCAAACATTTCTAAGAAAGACATTTCAGTACTGATGTTATTGGCATCGTAAGTGACAAATCCTCCTTGTGTATTGCTGTCTGATTGTCGCCATACTCTTAGTTTGAGATTGAGTGTTTTATGTTCCATTTTATGTGGTATTATATTGTTTAAAAATTATTTATAGTTTCTTTGAGTCGGATGTATCACTTCGTAAACTAATTCTTCTTTTTGAAGAGTCCAAGTATGGTTTCCTGTATTTTCCCAACATGAAACATGCATAAATTGATCATCGTGTCGGAGGGCTTCTCCTTCTTCTGTTTGGTGTTCTTCTCTGAAGTGTCCTCCACAACTTTCAGCTCTTTCTAATGCATCCATACACATTAGTTCACCCAACTCTAAGAAGTCTGCAACGCGTCCTGCTTTTTCTAATTCAGGATTAAAGCTATTTTCATTCCCAAGAACTCTCACATCTTTCCAAAATTCTTCTCTTAATTCTCTTATTTCTTGAATGGCTTCTTTGAGTCCTTTTTCGTTTCTTGCCATTCCACATTTATTCCACATGATTTTGCCAAGTTGTTTGTGAAAATGGTCAACTGATTTTGTTCCTTTGATATTGATAAAGTGGTGAATTGTGTCTTTTACTTGTTTTTCGGCTTGATCGAATGCGGGGTGATTTGTATCAATTTTTGGTGTGCTGATTTCACCGGCTAAATAATTACCGATAGTGTAAGGGATTACAAAGTATCCATCGGCTAATCCTTGCATGAGGGCACTTGCACCAAGTCTATTGGCTCCATGATCGCTAAAGTTTGCTTCTCCTAATGCGTAAAGTCCGGGTATTGAAGTCATCAATTCATAGTCAACCCAAAGTCCGCCCATGGTATAATGAACGGCTGGATAGATTCTCATTGGTACTTCATATGGGTTTTCACCTGTGATTTTTTCGTACATATCAAATAAGTTCCCATATTTTTCTTTTACAACTTGCTTTCCTAATTTGGTAATTTCTTCTTTTGTTGCATTGGAAAGCCCTTGTTTGTTGGCTTCTGTTTTACCATATCTTTCAATGGCACTGGCATAGTCGAGATATACGGCCATTTTGCTGGCACCGACTCCATATCCGGCATCGCAACGTTCTTTAGCTGCACGGCTGGCAACGTCTCTTGGCACAAGGTTTCCAAAGGCTGGGTATCGACGTTCTAAGTAATAATCTCTTTCATTTTCGGGAATGTCTTTTGGGTTTCGGGTTTCATTTTGATTTTTAGGAACCCAAATTCTTCCATCATTTCTTAATGATTCAGACATTAATGTTAGTTTACTTTGGTGGTCACCACTCACTGGGATGCATGTAGGGTGAATTTGTGTAAAGCAAGGGTTGGCAAAATAGGCTCCTTTTTTGTGTGCTTTCCAAGCTGCGGTTGCATTAGAGCCCATTGCATTGGTTGAAAGAAAAAAGACATTTCCATATCCACCTGAGCAAAGCAATACGGCATGTGCTCCGTGTCTTTCAATTTCTCCGGTTACTAAATTTCGTGCTATAATTCCTCTTGCTTTTCCGTCAATAACAACGAGATCAAGCATTTCATGTCTATTATATTCTTTTATTTTTCCTAAAGAAACTTGTCTCATTTGAGCAGAATATGCTCCTAGTAGTAGTTGTTGTCCTGTTTGTCCTGCTGCATAAAATGTACGTTGCACTTGCGTTCCTCCAAAAGAACGGTTGCTAAGTAAGCCTCCATATTCTCTTGCAAATGGTACACCTTGAGCTACGCATTGGTCTATGATGTTTCCACTTACTTCGGCTAAGCGGTGAACATTGGCTTCTCTTGCACGATAATCTCCTCCCTTCACGGTATCATAGAAAAGGCGATAGACACTATCACCATCATTTTGATAATTTTTGGCTGCATTAATACCACCTTGTGCGGCGATTGAGTGTGCACGTCTTCCACTGTCTTGAAAGCAAAATGTTTTTACACTATATCCTAATTCTGCTAAAGTGGCTGCAGCAGAGGCTCCTGCTAGTCCCGTCCCAACGACGATGATTTCAATGTGACGTTTATTAGCAGGGTTTACAAGTTTGCAGGTACTTTTATAAGTACTCCATTTTTGTGAAAGCTCGCCTGAGGGTATTTTAGAGTTTATCATATTATTCTAATATTATTCTTTTTAAAAAATTAATTTAACCATTTAAAGTAAAAAGCTAAAGGCATTGATATAAAGGCTAAGCAAATGATAATTGTATAAACCATTCCTACGGATTTTATCAATGAATTATATTTTGGGCTATTGATTCCGAATGTTTGAAATGCACTCCAAAAGCCATGTTTTAGGTGCCAACCTAATGCTACGACCCCAATCAAATAGACCAACAAAACCCATTCGTGTTGAAATACTTCTTTCATTTGTTGATACATATTATGTTCTGCATCTCCTTCAGCATATAAAGCCACTTTTGTGCTATACCAAAATTGGCTAAGATGAACGATTAAAAAAAGTAAAATCAATACGCCTAATAATCCCATGCTTCTGCTATACCATTTACTGGTTGCGTTTCCCGGCTTCACATCAAATGCAATTTTGCGTTTGGATCGGTTGCTTCGCTCTAGCATGATTCCTTGTATGACATGGGCTATGATTCCTGCAAACAAACCAATTTCTAAAAATCGAATTATCCAATTGTGGCTTAAAAAAATGTGCAACTGCATTGAACGTTTCTCCTTGATCATTTAAAAAAATACAACTGTTTGCTCCGGCATGAACAACTAAAAAACTGATTAAAAATAATCCAGTAAATGCCATTATAAATTTTCTCCCGATTGAAGATGTAAAATATGTTTTCCAAGAATGAATCATCGCTCTTAATTTATTTTTTAAAATGCAAAGATAAAAAGTTGTAAGAATTATTCAAACGCTCATTTAATTATTCTTTTTGCATTTTACGTTTTATCGTTGTTTCGTATGTAAAATTGATGGCTTTATTTTCCCACATAGCTGGCTTCCACGACTTCATTGATAACAATGTCCCTCTTATATTTTCAATACATTGATTTTCAATTTTACTCATTATTTCAGCCGAAATTACCTTGCCTTCTTTTGATATTTTCATACGAATTTTGATTTCTTGGGTATCTAAAATTGCTTTGGCACACGCTGAATGATTGATTAGATAGTTGTTTAAATACTCAGGATATTTTGGATAAACAAACGCAGGATAATATTTCATTTTGTTGCCTAATGTATCCCACATTTTTCCTTTTATTAATTTCCCGTTGGCAAAATCTTCTTCTCGCTTTACATGAATACTATCATAATATTCGATTTGCTTTCCTTCTTTTTTCCCATGTGCATAATATTGAATCTGTTTGATTTGCTCTTTATTTTCAAAATACTTTATCCATTTTCCATTCATTTTTCCATATTGGTCTATTTCGCCTTCCTCTGTTTTTAGTTGAAATGTTGAGTCGTATTTTATCGAATAATAACCGAGATTCAACGATGGATATATTTGTTTTTCTCGTAGTTTTTTTCCATCATTAAAATAAAAAAGCCATTCATTTATTTTATAGCCCTTCATATATTGCCCTTTCACAATCGTGTCTGACTGTGTATTGAAGTGGTAGCAAGGCCCTTCATACACAACGCCCTCTTTGGTGTTGGAATAAAGAATACTTTCTAATTGCATTTGACGAGAAAAATTTTTTATTAAATATCGTTTATTTTCAATGAGATAAGTAATTCGGACTTTTTCAGCTAATGATTTATCAACAGGTAGATTATTTTGATTAAAATAAAAAAGTGTCAAGTTGAGCAAAAAATAAAGAATGAGTTTAGTGTTAAAAAAAAAGATGAAATAGATTTTTTTCATTGCATCAAGTAGGTTAAAAAAATAAAATTAATAAGAGTAAGTGATTAAAAAAAGAGAAGAGAGTTTAATATTTTACTCTAAATTATGCTTTAGGAATTTTATTTCAGCAAAGAATCAAATGCAGCATTAGAGTCTTAATGTATTCATTTCCTCACTCATCTATCTTTCTTTGCTAATTTGTGAGAAAATAGATAGGAGGTTATTTTTATACAGATTGACGCCTGGAGGTTGAGCTTGCTATTATTGTTGATTATATCAAAGTTGAGGTTAAGGTTAATTGCATCATTTTATCTATTTAAATTCTTATTGTGTAATTTTGGGTTAAAAAGATAAAAACAATTTTGTATATTTGTGAATACTAAAAATTAAAAAAATGGCTACTGTAAATCAAGAAGAATTATTTCTGAAAAAAATAAAAGATGAAATTAAAATAGAAGCGAGAGATTGGATGCCTGATGATTATCGTCATACATTGATTCGACAAATCTCACAACATGCACACAGTGAAATTGTCGGGATGCTTCCTGAAGGCAATTGGATAACAAGAGCTCCAAGCCTGAAGAGGAAATTGATTTTACTAGCCAAAATACAAGATGAAGCAGGACATGCTTTGTATCTTTATTCAGCAGCGGAAACATTAGGAATTTCACGCGATGAAATGACTGAACAATTACTTACAGGAAAAGCAAAATATTCTTCTATCTTTAATTACCCTTCATTGACTTGGGCTGACATGGGCGCAATCGGATGGCTAGTAGATGGAGCCGCCATTGTGAATCAAGTGATGCTATGCCGTACAAGCTATGGCCCTTATTCACGTGCGATGGTGCGTATTTGCAAGGAAGAAAGTTTTCATCAAAGACAAGGTTATGAAGCTCTTTTGACATTAAGCAAAGGAACAGAAGCACAACGAAAAATGCTACAAGATGCAGTCAATCGTTGGTGGTGGCCATCGTTGATGATGTTTGGACCAAAAGATTCAGAAAGCTCAAATAGCGAAAAAAGTATTAAATGGAAAATTAAAAGACAAACCAATGATGAACTTCGTCAAAAATTTGTAGATGCCACAGTGCAACAAGCAGAGATTTTAGGAGTTACATTACCCGACCCCGATTTAAAATGGAATGAACAACGAGGTCATTATGATTTTGGTGAAATTGATTGGGATGAATTTTGGAGTGTCGTAAAAGGAAATGGGATGTGCAACAAAGAAAGAATTGCTGCACGAATAAAAGCACACGAAGAAGGGCAATGGGTGAGAGAGGCCGCAGCAGTGTATGGCGAAAAACAAAAACACAAAGCAGCATAGCTTTTTTTATTTAATATTTATAAACTGTCATGGTTTTCATTGAAATCATGACAGTTTTTTTTATCTTTAAGGTTTAATAAATAAAATTATGAAAACAGAATATATTCCATTGGCTTTGCATCATAATGAGGAATACAAAAGATTTGAACTGACCGTTCAAGAATTACCTGTATTTATAGAATATGAAATCAGTAATAAAAATCAATTTACATTAGTACACACCGAAGCTGACCCAAAACTTGCAGGCACCGGTGCTTCACAAGCACTTACAGAAAAAGTATTTGAATATATTGACAATAATCATTTTACAATCATTCCTGAATGTCCCTATCTTTTATCTTTTATAAAAAAACATCCCGAATGGAAAAAAATCGTTGATAAAAATTGCCCTCAATATCAAGAACTGAACTAACTTTTTTTCTGGTCTAACTTAACAATACTCTTTAGTTCATTGAGTTTCATCAAGGCCTCAATAGGAGTAAGTGTATTGATGTCAACATATTCTAACGCTTCTTTAATCCGTTTTAAATCATCTTCTAATCCATCAAAAATATTGAGTTGATAGTTTTGTGTTTTTATTTTTTTTTAATGGATTTTCTTCAAGTTGATTTTTTATTTTTTTCTTCTAACTGACTTAATATTTCATTGGCTCTATCAACTAATGAAGGAGGCATTCCTGCCATTCGTGCGACATGAACGCCAAAGCTGTGTGTGCTTCCACCTTCTGCCAACTTGCGAAGGAAAATAATTTTATTCCCTATTTCTTTATGGGTGACATGAAAGTTTTGGACACGTTCTAGTTTGCTTTCTAACTCATTTAATTCGTGATAATGTGTAGCAAATAGGGTGAGTGGCTTGTAATGATGATGATGCAAATATTCAGCAATGCTCCATGCTATGCTGATTCCATCGAAGGTGCTTGTGCCACGTCCAATTTCATCAAGCACGATCAGGCTACGTTGACTGATATTATTCATAATGCTGGCTGTCTCATTCATCTCTACCATAAAAGTACTTTCTCCACCACTCAAATTATCAGAGGCTCCAACGCGTGTAAATATTTTATCGGTAAGTGGAATGAGGGCTTCTTGAGCTGGCACAAAACTTCCTGCATGTGCCATCAGTGTAATGAGGACGGCTTGTCGTAGCAAGGCACTTTTCCCACTCATGTTAGGGCCGGTAATAATAATGATTTGTTGCTCATCTTTATCCAGCATGATATTGTTTGGCACATACTCTTCCCCAAGCGGTAAATTTCTTTCGATTACGGGATGGCGACCATCTTGTATATGTAGCTTGTAATCGTTGTGTAGCTTAGGTTTGTTATATGAAAATTGAATCGCATTATTTGCATAGCAAATCAAACAATCTGCTTGCGCTACCAGCTGTGCGTTGAGTTGTATTGGAACTATATAATCTTGAAGTTGTAGTAAAAGTTCATCATAAACTTGCATTTCCAACGATAAGATTTTCTCTTCTGCACCTATAATCTTTTGTTCATATTCTTTTAATTCAGGCGTGATATATCTTTCTGCATTGGCAAGAGTTTGTTTTCGAATCCAAGACTCTGGCACTTTATTTTTGTGTGTATTGGTCACTTCTAAATAATATCCAAATACATTATTGAATGAAATTTTGAGAGATGAGATTCCGGTTTCTTCTATTTCTCTTTGTTGAATTTGCAACAGATAATTTTTACTATTATTTGCCAACAATCTCAGGTCGTCAAGTTCAGGGTGAATACCATTTAAGATAAGCCCTCCTTTATTAGCAACAGCAGGTGGATTGTCAATCAAGGTATGAAGAATTTTTTCTTTTATGAGATGGCATCCGTTGAGTTGATCAGAAAATTTTTGTAGCCATTCATTTTCCAAATTTTTGGTTTGTTCTTTTATCTCTTGAATTGCAAGTAACGATTTTGCAAGTTGATATACTTCTCGTGGCGAAATTTTTTTTAAGCGGAATTTTTGCTACAATGCGTTCGATATCGCCAATTTGTTTGATGTATTGAGAAAGCGTATTTTTTAATTCTTGATGATGGATAAAAAATTCAGTTGTGCTTAATCGTTCTTCAATTTTTTGAATATTTTGAAGAGGAAACATCAGCCAGCGTTTGATCATACGAGAGCCCATTGGAGAGAGCGTATTATCCAAAACTTTTAATAAAGAATTTCCGGTTTCTCTATTGGTGTCGAGCAGTTCTAAATTTTGAATTGTGAAGCGATCCATCCATAGGAAATCATTTTGGGTGATGCGTTGGATTGAAGTGATATGTGAAAGCTGTTGATGTTCGGTTTCTTTAAGATAATGTAAAATAGCTCCTGCGGCGATAATGGCCGTCGGAATATCTTCAACTCCAAATCCTTTCAATGATATTGTTTGGAAATGATTTAATAAAATATCATTTGCATACTGCTCATTAAAAATCCATTCATCCAATGGATAGCAATAATGTTTTGTTCCAAAATATTCTTCAAAAATTCCTTTTTTATTTTTTTGATAAATCACTTCTGCCGGTCTGAAACTTTGCAATAACTTATCTAAATATTCTTTATTTCCTTCTGTGCAGAAATATTCTCCGGTTGTAATATCAACAAATGCAATGCCATGAATTTGTTCATGGATATAAACAGAAGCCAAAAAATTATTTGTATTATTATCAATCAGCTTTTCATTGGTTGCCGTGCCTGGTGTGACTAATTCGGTAACGCCTCTTTTGACAATTCCTTTAGCCAACTTAGGGTCTTCCAACTGATCGCACACAGCCACTCTATATCCGGCACGCACTAGCTTATGAAGATAGGTATCAAGTGCATGATGCGGAAAGCCTGCAAGCTCTGATGCATCAATGTTTCCGTTATTTCTTTTTGTGAGCGTAATGCCTAATACTTTTGAGGTAATGATTGCATCTTGTCCAAATGTTTCATAAAAATCTCCAACACGAAATAATAGAATGGCATCAGGATATTTCGTCTTGATTGCTTTATGCTGCTGCATGAGGGGAGTGTCGGTCGTACTTTTTGCCATTAAGTTGCTAAAATAATCAAATTAGAAATTTTTCTATTTGAAAATTTTTTTGATTTATAAAAAAGAAGATGATTTTCTACTTCACTTTTGACTGGATTGTTTTTTTATCAATATCAAAATTGAGTGATACAATCAATAAATTTGCTTTTTTTGAACTTAAAGAATTGGAATAAAAATTATTGAGGTAATAGTTCAAATATACAGCAACTCCTTTCAATGAAGTGCCTACAAAAACGGATGATTGCATCAAAGAAGTATTATTGCTAAAAAATTCATTCTCTTTATAATTCTTTTCACCATTATAAAATAATTTGTATTTATAATTAAATGCTAAACCAATATCTGCACCGGCAGCCACAAAACTTTTCTTGTCCTTTAAATAATATTTGACACCGAGAGGAGCCCCAATGGTATATATTCTTTCTTTTGTTTTGATTGAATCGGTTGGTTTTAGAATGATGCCAATATTTCGCAATTGAAAGCCAGTGAATGGAGTCACTTGTTTGAAAACATGAAAGTTAATATCTACACCTGTATTGAAAAAATAAGAAAATCTTGGTATAGACTTAAATTTAAACCCACTGAATTCTACAGATGAAAATTGAAACATAGCACCGCCAATACCTCCACTCAACACTACCTTTTTAGGTGAAGTATTTGCTTCATTTTTTTGTGCATTTGAAACAAAAAATGATAATAAAAAATATAATAAATAAAGAGATCGTTTAAGAAGCATTTCAATAATTTTAAACAAATATAACGAACTGTTTTTTAAAATAATTTTTAAAATATTGTCTAACCGTTTTTGCTTCTTTACCTTTGCCTCTTAATACATTAATTTTAAAAATTATGCTTTCACTCCATACCTTGCGAACTCAAAAGGATTTTGTTATCGACCGTTTAAAAATTAAAAATTTTAAAGATCTTTCTTTAGTTGATAAAATTATAGAAATTGATGAAAAGAGAAGGAAAGTGCAAACTCAATATGAAGATTTATTATCTAAAATAAATAGCATTTCTAAAGAAATTGGAAAGAAGATGGCGAGTGGACAAAAGGAGGAAGCTGAAAAGATGAAACAAGAAGTACTTCAATATAAAGAAGACTCACAGTCATTCATCAGAGAGCTTGAGCTACTGGAAAAGCAACAGCATGAGAGCTTGGTACTCCTTCCTAATTTGCCACACGCATCGGTGCCTCAAGGAAAAGGAGCGGAGGATAATGAAGTGGTAAGGGTTGTCGAAAACATTCCGACAATGCAGGATGACGCCTTGCCTCACTGGGATTTATGCTCAAAATATCAATTAATCGATTTTGAATTAGGAACTAAAATCACTGGGGCCGGATTTCCTGTTTATAAAAACAAAGGAGCCAAATTGCAACGAGCACTTATCAATTTCTTTTTAGATTATAACATACAATCCGGCTACACAGAATACCAACCTCCTATTTTAGTGAATACCGATTCAGCTTATGGCACAGGACAATTGCCTGATAAAGAAGGACAAATGTATCATGCAACAGTTGATGATTTTTATTTAATACCAACTGCAGAAGTACCGCTTACGAATTTTTATCGCGATGAAATTTTGAAAGAAACTGATTTGCCTTTGAAACTGACCGCCTATACGCCTTGCTTTAGAAGAGAGGCTGGGAGCTATGGAAAAGATGTTAGAGGATTGAATCGTTTGCATCAATTTGATAAAATTGAAATTGTTCGTTTTTCTCATCCTGACACGTCTTACGATGCTTTAGAAGAAATGGTTTTGCATGTTGAGAAGCTCATTCAACTTTTAGAACTCCCTTATCGTATTTTGCGCTTGTGTGGCGGTGATATGAGTTTTGCATCTGCACTTACTTATGACTTTGAAGTGTTTAGTGCTGCACAAAAAAGATGGTTAGAAGTTAGCTCTGTTTCTAATTTTGAAACATTTCAAACAAACAGAATGAAAATCCGTTTTAAAAATGCAGATGGGAAAACTCAACTAGTACATTCGTTGAATGGCTCATCATTAGCTCTACCACGAATTGTGGCGTCACTTCTTGAAAATAATCAAACCCAAGAAGGAATTAAAATCCCTAAAGCATTAGTGCCTTACTTTGGTGCAGAATGGATAAATTAATAAGAAAATTTTAAAAGAAAATTAAGCGGTTTTTAAAGAGGTAAAATAAGACTTTACTCCTTGATAAATACCAAATGCTGCAAAAGAAAAAAGCAAGTCTCCCAAAAAACTATTAAAGAAAAAGGTGCTTGCTAATTCACTTTTATAAAACGGAATTGCCATTGCATAACATTCAATAAATCCTTGTAGATTCATTGGATATAACTCACTCAAAAAAGCACCAAAATTAGATAATACGAAAAAAAGTAAACTACCTCCGATACTAAAGCCGGCAATGTTTAATACTTTGCGATTGGTAAGAAATGTGCCAGTAAAGGTTATCAAGGCTAAAGCACCATAATTTACGAATTGTGAAATGCCATAAAAGCCTGGAGTATTTGTCAACAATCCGATTCCAATATCTGATAAAAGCATTGCTAATAGCGGAATGGCATAAGCAATTGGCTTGTTTGACAAAATCGAACCACTAAAAATTCCTAAAGCGGCAATCGGCACTAAATGATAAATATGAAATTGAGTATTAAAAATTCTCATCAAAGTCGTAAGAACTATGACGATTAAGACAATTAGAATTTGCAAACTATTTTTATTCATTTTTTGATTTCTATTTATTTTCCAAAAGTAAAGATTATTTTTTAGACATTTCCAATTTTAGACCATCAATTACTTTTACTTCCACTGCATCATGCCCATACAAATCCGCAAGATACACAGAAACCCAGTCTGTCAAGTTGATAAAATAAATTGCTTTCTCCCAGTATGAATTTCCTTTCAAAACAATATCTTGGACATGATTTGTATGTTTTTTCACAACTTTTTTTAAGTAATTTAATCGTCTTAAATTTTTTTCAAAATCTTGTTTATGATAGCAAAATTGTACAGCCATATCCTTTTGTGGCAGCTTCCACCCGACAATTTCGTTATGAGTCATTTCAGGAATCACATTATGCCATGCAAGCACTTTTGCATTTTCATTCAATTGCTGTTTATAACGCACCACCAACCCCTCATACTCTGATAGGGTATATAATAAAATGTTTTTTTGAAATGCAAATTGAGCAATTTTTTTAGCTTGTTTATGAATGTTTTTTTCTTCTTTTTTTATTAAATCTAAACTGGATTTTAACTCACTATCGATGTTCTTTTTAATAAGTTCTGCATATTTTAAAACAAAAAGAATTTGCACCATTGAATACCCCAAACAAGCTCTAGGTGGCATTCCACTCGGAATTAGAATGCAAGGAATTTTATTTTTAGAAGCATATTTTTCTAATTCTCCTCCCGATGTGATACAAATAATTTGAGCATTATTTTTTTTAGCAGTTCGAATCGCACTCAATGTTTCTTCTGTATTGCCCGAATAGGAACAAGCAATAAATAAGGTTTCCCTATCAACGCAATTTGAAATAAAATAATCCTTTTCTACAATAAAAGGGATTGTCAACAATGGGTCGCAATAATTCTTAACGATGCTTCCACCAATGCCACTCCCTCCTAATCCTACAACAAATACTTTATTAAATTTTTTGTTTTTAAACTGAATTGAAGCACTTTTACCAATCTGAATTGCTTCGCTGATTTGGCTTGGAAAATTTGTAACTAATTCTTTCATTTTCATACTGACTAAGTAGGCAAATATAATAAACTTAATGAAATCAAACCGATTAATAGGAGAAAAAGGAGAAAGCATTGCATGTCAATATTTGATTGAACATGGCTATACGCTTTTAGAAAGAAACTGGACAGTAGGACATAAAGAAATTGATATTATTTGCAAAGATGATGATCTATATGTGTTTGTCGAAGTAAAGACTCGCAAAGTATTAAAACAAGGATTGCCCGAAGAATCAATCAGCGAACAAAAGATTAAAAGTGTGACAGATGCTGCTTTGATTTTTTTAGAAGATAAAAAATATAAAGACATTCGATTTGATGTCATTTCAATTATTTTGAAAAACGAAAGCCAATTTGAACTGCTTCATATAAAAGATGCTTTTTACTAATTTTGGGTTTCACTCAAGTTGTGCACCTGAAATCACTTTGAAGTACATTTTTTTTAACAAAGCATCAAATGTGACATTAGGATTCAATGTATTCCTTGCCTTGCCTTACTTTATTTTCTTTCTCTTGTTAATGATTATAAAATTTTATACTTTTCAATATTTTTAAAAAATTTGGGAAGTTTTACTGACTATTGAGGATTAAACAATTTCAACGACAAAACTGTATTATATCCTTCTTTTTCGTATTACATTTGTATATAATATGGACTTTCAGAAAAAAATAATGATTACAGGTGGAGCTGGGTTTATTGGTTCCCACTTAGTGCGTTTATTGGTCAATCGCTATCCCAGTTATGCCATCATCAATGTGGACTGCTTGACCTATGCCGGCAATCTCGAAAATTTAAAAGATATTGAATCAAAAGAAAACTATTTTTTTGAAAAAAAATCAATCTGTGATTACAATGAGATGGAAGCCTTGTTTGAAAAATATCAAATAAATTCTGTCATTCATTTAGCGGCTGAAAGTCATGTCGATCGTTCCATTCATGACCCTCTTGCTTTTATTCAAACTAATGTATTAGGAACAACTAATTTACTTTTAATTGCAAAAAAATATTGGGAAAACAGCATACACGAAAATCGTTTTTATCATATTTCAACAGATGAAGTTTTTGGAAGTTTAAATGAAACCGGTTATTTTACTGAAACAACACCTTACAGCCCTCGAAGCCCTTATAGTGCCAGCAAAGCCTCTAGCGATCATTTGGTAAATGCTTTTTACCACACCTACCAACTGCCCACCGTGATCAGTAATTGCTCAAACAATTATGGTCCCAATCAATTTCCCGAAAAACTTATCCCATTAGCCATTCATAATATTCTGCATCAAAAACCGCTACCAGTCTATGGTAGTGGAGAAAATGTGCGAGATTGGCTATTGGTCACCGAACATGTAGAAGCCATCGATACAATATTTCATAAAGGGAAAATTGGAGAAACCTATAATATAGGAGGAAATAATGAATGGAAAAATATTGATTTAATCAAACTCATTTGTGATTTGATGGATGAAAAACTCGGAAATAAAAAAGGAACATCCACTCAGTATATTACATTCGTAAAAGATAGATCTGGACATGATTTGAGATATGCCATTGATTGTTCAAAAATAAAAAATGAGCTCGATTGGGAACCCAAAATTCAATTTCGAGAAGGACTTTCTTTAACCATTGATTGGTACTTAAATAACCCAACATGGCTAAAGAATGTGACTTCGGGCGAATATTTACAATACTATCAAAAACAATACGCACAATAGCATGAAAGGAATCATACTAGCAGGAGGCTCCGGCACACGTCTATACCCTATCACCAAAGCCATTTCAAAACAACTAATGCCTATCTATGATAAACCAATGATTTACTACCCGCTTTCGGTATTAATGATGGCAGGAATTAAAGACATATTAATCATCACAACTCCCGAAGACAGTCCACAATTCAAACGATTATTAAATGATGGAAGTCAAATAGGATGCCGGATTCAATACGAAAATCAAGAAACACCCAACGGATTAGCACAAGCATTTGTCATAGGCGAATCTTTTATCGGAAAAGAAAAAGTTGCCCTCATCTTAGGAGACAATATCTTTTATGGGCATGGCTTAGGACGTCAACTGCAACACCTTACCAATGTAGATGGAGCTTTTGTTTTTGCCTATCCTGTGTCAGACCCTCAACGCTATGGTGTTGTATCTTTTGATGAACATAAAAATGCTCTTTCGATAGAAGAAAAACCAATCAATCCTCAATCAAACTATGCGGTACCCGGACTTTATTTTTATGATAATAATGTCGTAGAAATTGCGAAAAATCTACAACCTTCTTTTCGTGGAGAATATGAAATCACTGATGTGAATCAAAATTATTTAAGTCAAAAAAAAATTACATGTTTCAATCTTAGATAGAGCAACAGCATGGCTTGATACCGGCACTTTTGAAAGCTTACATGATGCGTCCGAATTTGTGAGAGTGATTGAAAAAAGACAAGGAACAAAAATTGGATGTATTGAAGAAGTCGCTTATCGAATGGGATTTATCAGTAAAAATCAACTGTTAGAACAAGCAGAAATTCTAAAGAAAAGTGGATATGGTGATTATCTTTGCAGTTTAATATAAAAAAAATAAATCAAACAAATGGAATCAAATTATTATACTCATCCCAGTGCAATTGTTGATGAAGGATGCAAAATTGGAAATGGCGTTAAAATATGGCATTTTAGTCATGTTATGCCTGATTGTGAAATTGGAGATCATTGCAATATCGGTCAAAATGTAGTCATTTCTCCGGGTGTTATTTTAGGCAAAAATGTCAAAATACAAAACAATGTATCAGTCTATACTGGAGTGACTTGTGACGATGATGTTTTTTTAGGACCATCATGTGTATTCACAAATGTTACCAATCCAAGAAGTGGAGTCAATCGAAGAGGGCAATATTCTAAAACCCATGTTGGGAAAGGAGCTTCAATAGGAGCCAATGCAACAATTGTCTGCGGTCATAATATCGGGAAATTTGCCTTTATCGGTGCTGGAGCGGTTGTCACCAAACATGTTCCAGATTATGCACTTCTTGTGGGCAATCCTGCAAAGCAAATTGGCTGGATGAGTGAATATGGCCATCGTTTAACATTTGATAAAGAGGGTATTGCAAAGTGTGAGGAGAGTGGGGATATGTATATTTTAGAAAATGGAACAGTCCGTAAGAAAGGTTTATAAATAATTGCAGATTCATCTATTTTACCAATTACTCATTATAAATTACCAATTACTCATTATAAATTACCAATTACTCATTTTCAATTCAAAAGTCGTCATCATGCGTATATATTTGCACCAAGTAGGTTATTTATGTGACTTTTTCAATCGACCCTTCTGCAAAGAAGGGTTTTTTTTATTTATACCCTTTTGTAATTTGAGGAGAATATCAAAAATGGTATTATAGGTTTTCTTTTTTATTGTAAATAAATTATTAATTGGAAACCATTTTACCTTTAAAATGCCCTCTTCTTTCTGTGGCACAAAGCGAATATCATTCGTACTCATTAAGTACCAATGCGTTTCTTTTAAAATATATTGATTTTCGATATAAATATGATATGAGGTATAAAACTTTTTACCTAATAGAAGCGATTGAATCCCCGTTTCCTCTTTCACTTCACGCATGGCACAATCCTCTATTTGTTCATTCAAATCTAGTTTTCCTTTTGGCAAATCCCATTTCCCTTTTCGAAAAATAAATAGGCATTCGTTCTTTTCATTTAAAACAATCCCCCCTCCGGCAATTATATTTTTAATAGCACGTTTAAACAATCTAATGTGTTGCAGCTCATCTCCGGGAACGATGATAGATTGAATATCAGAAAAAAGTAATAAATCTAAATAGTCTTTTATCTTAGATTCGCAAAAATCGAATGCTATCAAAGTCCCTTTCGTTTTATTTTTTTGAAGCAATCCTTTGTAGTCTTTACAAAGAAAAATAGGCTTATTTTCAAATTGTATTTTAATCATTGTTTTTCATTTGTTTTTATAAATTCTGTTAAGTAGGTTTGCACTACTTATGAACAGAGAAATTGCTGTTGCAGAAAAACTGCTACAAATTAACGCAGTAAATTTAAATCTTCAAAATCCTTATACATGGGCGAGTGGTTGGAAGAGTCCAATTTATTGTGATAATCGAAAAATTTTATCACAGCCTCATGTTCGAAACTTTATAAAAAGTGAGCTTACCAATTGTGTTTTCGCAGAATTTCCAGAGGCTGAAGTCATTGCAGGAGTAGCCACAGCGGGAATTCCACATGGAGCATTGATTGCAGATTTATTGTCACTTCCTTTTATCTATGTTCGGTCAAAACCAAAAGGACATGGAATGGGAAATCAAATTGAAGGAGAAATTCCTGTTGGGAAAAAAGTGGTGGTAATAGAAGATTTAATCAGTACTGGCAAAAGTAGTATGCAAGCCATTGAAGCACTTCAAGCGGCGGGAGCGACAGTAATTGGGATTACTAGCATATTTAATTATAATTTCGATTTAGCAAAAAATCTGTTTGAAGAACAAAAAATTAAAGTCGTGTCACTAAGCAATTATAATGCACTTATTCAATTGGCGTTAGATAAAAACATCGTTTCGATACAAGATATGGACACTTTAAAAAAATGGAGAGAAAATCCATCAGCTTGGGGCTAAAATCAATTAGCATAAATTCTTTCTATTTCTTTTAGTTAATATTCCATAAAATATTACTTTTTGGATTACCTTTGCACAATTTTAAAATTTCTAAACAATTAAAAAATAACGATCAACATGGCAAATTCAAAAATTGTAGATTTATTAGGGAATGAAGCATCATTCTATCTCGACCACAAATGCACCTCGATTCCAAAGGAATCATTATATGTACCATCTAAAAAAAATATTGATGAAGTATGGTCAGAAAGCAATCGCAATATCCAAACACTTCGCAGTATCCAAACTATTTTAGGAAGTGGGCGATTAAAAAACACAGGATATGTTTCTATTTTGCCTGTTGACCAAGGCATTGAACATAGTGCTGGAGCTTCATTTGCACCAAACCCTATTTATTTTGACCCAGAAAACATCGTAAAACTCGCTATTGAAGGCGGCTGTAATGCTGTAGCGTCAACGTATGGAGTGCTAGGAGCTGTTTCAAGAAAATATGCTCACAAAATTCCTTTTATCGTAAAAATCAATCACAACGAATTCTTATCATACCCAAACAAATTTGACCAAATCATGTTTGGGAAAGTCAAAGACGCTTGGAATATGGGAGCTGTAGCTGTAGGTGCTACAATCTATTTTGGAAGTGATGAAAGTGCAAGACAAATCCAAGAAGTATCAAAAGCTTTTGAATACGCTCATGAATTAGGAATGGCAACCATCCTTTGGTGTTATTTAAGAAATAGCGGCTTCAAAAAAGATGGTGTTGACTATCACGCTTCTGCCGACTTAACCGGACAAGCAAACCATTTAGGTGTCACTATTCAAGCAGATATCATTAAACAAAAATTACCAACAAATAACGGAGGATACAATGCTCTTCAATTTGGAAAAACAAGCAAACTCGTTTATGACAAACTAACAACCGACCATCCAATTGACTTAACTCGCTACCAAGTTGCAAACTGCTATATGGGACGTGTTGGGCTTATTAATTCTGGCGGAGAAAGTAAAGGTGCGACTGACTTAGCCGAAGCAGTAATGACAGCTGTTGTAAACAAAAGAGCTGGAGGTCAAGGTTTAATTAGTGGAAGAAAAGCATTCCAAAAACCAATGAAAGATGGCGTGGAATTATTAAACACAATTCAAGATGTTTATTTAGACAAATCTATTTCATTAGCTTAATCAATTTTTATAATAAATCAAAAGGAGGTTCTTTTAAATTAAAAGAGCCTCTTTTTTTTGAATCATATCTTAATTAAAAAGGGAGATTGGTTTGGTTTGAAAGAGGGGGGTATGATGCAATACCTCAATCGCTTTTCCTACCTAACAATTGTAATTTTTGTAACACCGGGTTTTACAATTTTCGAAAGTTCTTCAACATCTTTATTTTTCAGAGCAACACAACCATCGGTCCAATTATGTTTCATATCGATTAATTGATCTCCACCTTTCCAGATGCCATGAATACCTACTAAACCTCCAATGCGGGCTGTAGATGGTATTTCTTTATTCATCTTGCATCGTTCAAAATTTGCATAGGATTCATCATTCGGATAATCGAGTAGCATAAAGGTGTCCCACTTATCATGCTTTTTGCAGTTTAAAATGGTAAAAGTTCCTTCTGGGGTTCTACGATCTCCTTCTTGTTGTTTTTGCAAAAGATGATTAGGTCCAAACACGCTTTTATAAGTTTTTAAAAAGTTTTCCTTTATAAAAAACTTGCAAACAAAAATTTTGATTTTATCACCTTTAATGAAATAGAATCGGTGTTGATTGAGTCTGGATCGATTGATTTATTAAAAGAGCTAGGCATCGTGATCACAGTCACCTTTTCTCCGCCTTTTGTTTTAAATGATTCCACTTTGTTTCCTTTACTGTCATAAGCAATAACGGTTGTTGATTGGATATACGCTTTATTGTCAGCTTCTTGCTGCTTTTGCTTAGCTTCTTGCAACATTTTTTTGTTGGTATTGCAATTGTTTTAACCTTAGCGAATCAGCTTGTCTTTTTTGAGCAAACGATATCGTCACGATATGAAGTAAAACAATAAAAAAGAAAAAAACCTTCTTCATGGCCAATGCGAATTTAATTCAATTTTGTTTAAAAATATCTTAAAAATATTTTTTTGCAAACTCCCATATAACAATCCCTGCTGTTACAGAAATATTTAAAGAATGTTTTGTTCCTAATTGAGGAATTTCAATGAAAGAATCACATAAGTGAAGAGCCTTTTCGCTCACGCCCTCAACTTCATTTCCGAATATGAGAGCATATTTTTTATCTTTTTCAATTTTAAAATTTTGTAATAAAATACTATGATGCACCTGCTCCACAGCACAAATAGTATAGTCCTCATTTTTGAGTTGTAATAAGCAATTCTCAATTTCAGGAGACGCAAACCATTGCACCGTTTCTGTTGCACCGAGAGCCGTCTTTTGGATGTCACGATGAGGAGGAGTGGGCGTAAATCCGCATAAATAGAGCCTTTCAATAAGAAAGCTATCACTCGTTCGAAATACAGAACCTACATTGTGCATACTTCTTATATTATCCAAAATAACGACGATGGGAATTTTTTGAGTTTCTAAAAATTCTTCTTTAGAAATTCGTTCTAATTCTTTCATTGATTTTTTTAGTTCGTGCATAAAAAAACAGATGACTTGCTGTCAAATTTATATTACAAATTGTATATCATTCAAATCTATTTTATTATGATGAATATCCAAAAGAATAGACCATTTTTAGTTGTAACTTCGCAAGCAGAAAAATTTATTCATTCATTTAAAAAATAATAAAAATCATGTCATTTACACTTCCCTCTTTACCTTATGCTTACAATGCATTAGAGCCGCATTTTGATGCGAGAACAATGGAAATTCACCACACAAAACACCATCAAGCTTATGTTGACAATTTGAATAAAGCAATTGCTGACACTGAACATGCTTCAAAAAGTATTGAAGAATTAATGAGCCAAGTTTCTACACTTTCTCCTGCTGTTCGTAATAACGGTGGCGGTCATTATAACCACTCTCTTTTTTGGCAAATATTAAGCCCTAACGGAAAAAAATCTCCAGAAGGAGCTTTAGCAACTGCTATCGAAAACGAGTTGGGCGGAATGGAAAAATTAAAAGCCGATTTTGCAGCAGCCGGAATGACTCGCTTTGGTAGTGGCTGGGCTTGGGTTTGCGTTGATACTAACAAAAAATTATGTGTATGTTCCACTCCTAATCAAGACAATCCATTGATGGATGTTGCCGATAAAAAAGGAACTCCAATCTTAGGAATGGATGTTTGGGAACATGCTTATTATCTTCATTACCAAAATCGCCGTGGTGATTATATCAATGCTTTTTGGGAATTGATAAACTGGCAAGAAGTTGAAGCACGATATCAAAAAGCGATGAATTAATCATCGCTTTTTTTTATATTTAATTCAAATTCGGAATTAAAGGTTTAGGTTTATTTAAAAAGATATTTAGCAACAATTGGCATTTGACGCCCAAAACCAAACGACTTTGGAGAAATTCTTAATATTGGACAAAATTGATTGCGTTTATATTCATTTCGTGTGACCATATTAAGAACTCTCAAAACAAGTTCCTTTTCATATCCTTGTGCAATTAATTCTGATGCACTTTTATTTTTTTCAATATACTGATATAATATAGCATCTAAAATAGAATAGTCTGGCAGAGAATCGCTATCTTTTTGATTCGGGCGAAGTTCAGCACTTGGAGCCTTTTCGATAATATGAATAGGGATGATTTCTTTTTCTAAATTGATATATTTTGCAAGTGCATAAACTTGTGTTTTGTACACATCTCCCAAAACGGCCAAGCCTCCCGCCATATCACCATATAAAGTTCCATAACCAACAGCACATTCACTTTTATTACTTGTATTTAGTAAAATATAATTATGCTTGTTTGATATTGCCATGAGTAAATTTCCTCTGATGCGTGCTTGAATATTTTCTTCTGCAACATTAAAAGGCAAGTCTTTGTATATGGGCTTTAGCTCGTTTAAAAATGATTCAAAAATATGTTGAATTGGAAGAGTTTGATAAGGGTTCTTTAAGTTGATAGAAAGTTGTTGAGCATCCAAAACCGAATGTTCACTAGAGTATGGAGAAGGCATTAAAACAGCCAAAACATTTTCTTCACCGAGAGCTTTGCATGCCAACGCTACCACAACAGCCGAATCAATGCCTCCACTAGATCCAATAATTGCTTTTTTGAATCCTAATTTTTCAAAATAATCTTTGATACCTAAAATAAGAGCTTGATAAATTTTTTGAATATTATAATGGGCATCTTGATTTTCTGTTGTGTGATTTATTTCATTTGTAATGATAGATTGTTGTTGAAAAGTCCCGTCAGAATTTAAATCTAAAACAGCGAATTCTTCTTGAAAGTAAGAAGCCTCTAAAATGATATTTTGATTGATGTCGAAAGCTAAAGAGCCTCCGTCAAAAATAATATCAGTTTGTGCTCCAACCGTATTGCAATATACAAGTGGAAGATGATATTTTTTTGAATTTTCTTTTAAAATATTTTTTCGTTCGATACCGTGCATATAATCGAAAGGAGAAGCACTGAGGTTAATCATTATGTCAGGATTTTGAGAAATCAACTGATCCATTGGACTAGTTTTATACATAGGATTATCGCACACATTCCATAAATCTTCACAAATAGTGAGGGCTATTTTTTTATTTTTAAAATGCACAACATGCCATTCATCGGCTTGCTCAAAATATCGATATTCGTCAAAAACATCATAAGTTGGAATTAAAGATTTATGCACAACATCAGCTATTTTCCCTTCATATAAAAGATAAGCACTGTTGAATAAATCTTTTCCTTCAGGCTGAGCATTGCGAGTGGGGCAGCCTATTATAACGCCTATTTGTTGAGCATGTGATGCAATTTGTTTTAATGAGTTTTGACAAGCATCAATAAAATCGGTATAGTATAAAAAAATCCTTAGGTGGATATCCGCAAATGCACAGCTCTGAAAAGACGATTAACTCTACATTGTTGGCTTTTGCATTTTCGATAGTATCAATAATTTTTTTTTATTATAATCAAAATCTCCTATGTGGTAATTTTGTTGAGCGATTGCAATTTTCATCTTTCAAAATTAGTTTAGATTATTGAATTTCTATTTTGGGTTGTATGATTCTTACATTCATTAATGCTCCAAACTCATTGGATAATTCTTCAATAGAAAGAGCATCTTCGATTTTAAAATCTCCAATTTTTGTTCTTCTTAATGATTTTAAATAAGCTCCTGTTCCTAGTTCTTTTCCAAAATCGTTTGCTAGAGATCGAATGTAGGTACCGCTGCTACACGACACTTTAAAATAAATATCGGGCAAGTTTATTTTTGTAATTTCAAAAACAGCAATTATTGATTTTCTGCTTTTCATTTCTACGGGTTCTCCTTTTCGAGCTAATTTATAAACCGGAGTCCCTTCTTTTTTTATGGCAGAATGAATTGGAGGAAACTGCTCAATCTCACCTGTAAATTTTTGAGCGGTGTCAAAAATGAGTTTATTAGAAACATGCGAAATAGGGATGTTATTTTGAGGAAAGCTCTCTAGATCATATGTATCTGTTGTATGTCCAATGGTGATAATGCCTGTGTATTCTTTTGGCAGTCCAATGAATCCGGTTAGTTTTTTGGTAAATTTTCCGGTGCAGCAAATCATCAATCCCGAGGCCAAAGGGTCGAGCGTTCCAGCGTGTCCAATTTTCGATTTTGTCCATCTTTTTATTTGGGTTATCAGCCCAAAAGATGTCCAGCCATAGGGTTTATCAAGCAGAAGGGTGGCTCCTTCTTTAATTTCTTCTCGTGTCAAATTCATTCTTCAAAGATACCCTTATGTGGCTATATTCTAGTAAATTGGATTAGTATAAAAGCGTTTTTTATTTTGATAAATCACCCACCATATTTTCGGGGATGACCCATTGATCAAACTCTTTTTCGGAAACATAGCCTAATTTGATTGCCATTGCTTTGAGTGTAGTTCCTTCTTTATGGGCTTTCTGTGCAATTTCAGCTGCTTTATAATATCCGATTTTTGTGTTGAGAGCAGTGACAAGCATGAGAGAATTATCAACATGTTTTTTAATATTTGCCTTGATGGGTTCAATTCCCTCTGCACATTTATCATTGAAAGACAAGCAACCTTCTCCTATCAGTCTTGCACTATGTAGAAAGTTATAGATCATCATGGGTTTAAAAACATTCAATTCAAAATGTCCCATACTACCACCTACATTAATGGCCACATCGTTTCCTAATACTTGAGCAGCAATCATTGTGAGTGCTTCGCATTGAGTAGGGTTTACTTTGCCTGGCATGATAGAACTTCCGGGTTCATTATCGGGGATATAAATTTCGCCAATACCTGAACGAGGCCCTGAAGATAACATTCGAATGTCGTTTGCAATTTTCATTAGAGAAACAGCAACGGTTTTCAATGCTCCATGTGCTTCTACGATGGCATCATGTGCTGCTAAAGATTCAAATTTATTTTTAGCAGTTATAAAAGGAAGTTTGGTTAGTTTTGAAATATGTTTTGCAACGGATACGGCATAGTTTTTAGGTGTATTAATTCCGGTTCCAACGGCTGTGCCACCAAGGGCTAACTCACTTAAATGTTCTAAAGAATTTTTGATTGCTTTTAATCCATGGTCTAGTTGTGAAACATAGCCACTAAATTCTTGTCCTAAGGTAAGCGGTGTTGCGTCCATAAAATGCGTTCTACCAATCTTCACCACTTTCATATATTTTTTACTTTTTTTATCAAGAGTATTTCGAAGTTTTGTGATACCCGGAATGGTTGATTCCACTAGCATTTTGTAAGCAGCAATGTGCATAGCTGTCGGAAAGGTATCATTGCTACTTTGACTTTTATTGACATCATCATTAGGGTGTAAAAATTTTATTTTATCTTTTAGTTTTCCTCCTTTTAATACATGCCCTCTATAAGCAATCACTTCATTGACATTCATGTTGCTTTGTGTGCCGCTACCGGTTTGCCACACAACCAATGGGAAAGCATCGGCGTGTTTTCCATCAAGGATTTCATCACATACTTTACATATCAAATCGCATTTATCTTTTGGCAACACTTTTGCATCATAGTTGGTCAGTGCTGCTGCTTTTTTGAGATATGCAAAAGCTTGAATAATCTCTTTCGGCATGCGATTAATGTCTTGTGCGATTTTAAAATTGTCTATTGAGCGCTGGGTTTGTGCTCCATAAATTGCGTTTACAGGAACGGATACTTCGCCCATTGTATCTTTTTCAATTCTGTATGTCATAGTATTTAAAAAAATATTAAGTGATAAAATAATTAGGATGCAAATTTACATTTGATTTTTCTATTTTTAGAATGAATATTCTTTTTCAAATGTTTGTATTAATTCAATCAGGGTTTGCACATTTTCGAGGGTGACAGCATTGTAAATAGAGGCTCTTAGCCCTCCAGCTTGTTTGTGTCCTTTGATTCCAATAAGATTATTTTTTTGACAAAATACGATAAAGTCATTTTCAATTTTTGGTGATTTCCCAAAGAAACAAACATTCATCATACTTCTATCTTTTGCATTAATAGTATTTTTAAATAAAGCACTTTTATCAATTTCATTATACAAAAGAGAAGCTTTGTGTTGATTGATTTTTTCTATTTTCTCTACTCCTCCGATTGATGCTAGCCATCGTAAATTCAGCAATGCAATATAGATATTTAAGACGGGAGGTGTGGAATAATTGGAAGCGTGAGCAGCTAAGTTTTGATAATTAAAAATAGGCGGTATTTGTTGATTGGCTTTTTGTAGAAATTCTTTTTTAAAAAATTAAAACACTAAATCCAGCGGGTCCAATATTTTTTGAGCACAAGCAAAAGCTAAATCAAATTTTTTGAAAAAATCTCTTTGAATACTGAATATATCACTACTCATATCCA
>LNFQ01000020.1 GCA_001567165.1 Bacteroidetes bacterium OLB11 | reverse complement strand
TGAAATTTTGGAGTATAATTTACGAAATGAAGGATTTGAAGTGGATTCAGTATATTCAGCAGAAGAGGCACTACAATTGGATATTAGCTCTTTTTCATCTGATGCTACTCGATGTGATGATGGGTGGAATGTCGGGACACAAATTAGCAGAAAAAATTAGAAAAGAAGATAACCATATTCCGATTATCTTTTTAACAGCTAAAGACACAGAAAACGATATGCTCACTGGATTTTCTGTAGGAGGAGATGATTATATCGTGAAACCATTTTCAATAAAAGAGGTTATTGCACGAGTGAAAGCCTTACTAAAGCGAAGCAATAATGATATCAGCTTGAGTCTTCCTGCTTCCCTATTAACCTTTGGACCTCTACGAATAGATCTTAGCTTGAAAGAAGTATTTATGCACAAAGAAAAAATCATCTTAACCAAAACCGAGTTTGAACTACTTGCTCTACTTGCTTCAAAGCCCGAAAGTATTTTTTCACGCGAACGAATCATTGATAAAATTTGGAAAGAAACTCCTTATATCACCGAACGCACAGTAGATGTTCATATTGCCAGATTAAGAAAAAAATTAGGGGCATGTGGAATTGCAATTACCAACCGATCAGGATATGGCTATCGGTTTAACTCAGACGCTTTATGAATTTAAGTTTTAGACAAAGATTATTTTTATATTTTGCAATATTATTTCTAGCTTTTACTATTGGAATTGCTTTATTTGAGCAATCCAGAGAAACCCAATATAAAACCGATGCCCTGCAAGAAAAATTAGAAGTATATGCCGATTTGATTCACTTTACATTAAATGAAAATGAAATTGTTTCTATACAAAAATTAAATGAATATGAATCCGTGTTTCCAACTGAATTAAGAATAAGTATAATTAGTTTAGACGGGACTGTAATTTATGACAATACGTTGCAAGACATAATGAAATTGAGCAACCATTTGAACCGCCCCGAAATTAAAGAGGCTATAACAAAAGTGAAAGGCACAAACATTCGAAAATCAACATCCAACCAACATCCTTATCTTTATTTTGCAAAAAAATATCCCAACCAATTTATACGAGTGGCCCTGCCTTATAATATCCCATTGCAAGATTTTTTGAAAGCCGATAATTATTTTCTCTATTTTTTACTAATTCTATTTTTGACCTCTTTGCTTTTTATACATAAAATTACTGCCCAATTTGCAAATTCAATAAAAGAACTTCATCGATTTGCACTAAAACCTACATTGGCAAAATTGAAATTCAATAATGATGAATTAGGAGAAATCGGCAGGAAAATTTTAGAGAACTTTAATCAATTAGAAAAACATAAAAAAGGACTACAATTAGAAAAACAAAAACTCTTACAACATATTCAAATCTCAGAAGAAGGAATCTGTTTTATGTCAAAAAACAATCAAGTGGAATTTCAAAATGGATTGTTTATTCAATATCTTAACCAACTGGCCGATGAGCCACAAAGCAATGCCAACGCTATTTTGAAGGATTCCATTTTTGCTGAGCTCCACAAATTTTTTAAAAAACAAAATGATAAATATTTTGAAACAAACATTTATCAACAAGGAAAAATATTTTCACTCCGAACAAATTTATTTGAAGATGATAGCTTCGAAATTATTCTTACCAATATCACTCAACAAGAAAAGACAAAACAACTTAAACATGAAATGACCGGCAATATTGCACATGAACTCAGAACACCCATAACCAGTATCAGAGCCTATCTGGAAACCCTAACCAATCAACTTCTTCCAGAAGATAAAAAGCAACATTTCTTGCAACAAGCTTACCGACAAACATTAACGCTTTCTGAAATTATCAAAGACATGAGCATCATTTCAAAAATAGAAGAAGCTCCACACACTTTTGAAATGGAACAAGTCAATATTGAACAAATTTTAATACAAATTAAAGAAGAGCAAGAAAATATTTTGTCTCAAAAAAATATTGACATGAATTGGCAAATTCCCCAAAATTTATCCATTCAAGGGAATACTAATCTTTTGTATGCCTTGTTCAGAAACCTTACAGAAAATGCAATTCGATATGCAGGAGAAAACATCAAAATCAATATTTCTATTTTTAATGAAGACCAAGATTTTTTCTATTTTTCATTCTCCGATACAGGAATTGGGATAAGCAATGAACAACAATTAAATCGAATTTTCGAGCGGTTCTATCGTGTTCATGATGGACGTACCAGAGATACAGGAGGCAGTGGACTTGGGCTTTCAATAGTAAAAAATGCAGTCTTATTTCATAAAGGAAATGTCACTGCTAAAAATAGAAAGGGTGGAGGATTGGAATTTATTTTTATGTTGAAAAAAAATAAAAAGGGCTAATATTATTTTAATTCAAATTATCCAATCTGAATTTTGATAAAAAGCAGAGCCATTTCAATTTAACTTTAAATACTCAAAACCCGTTATTCTTAATACTCTCACCTTCGTTTGAATATTACTCGCATAAATTTTTTCAATCAAAATTTCTAATCCGTAATTTGGGTTAAAAAAAATATTATCTTTACAAATCAAACTAAAAAATATAACTATGGAATTTTTATCAACAGGCACAATCATACTATTCATAGTCCTTCTATTTATTTTCTCGGGAATTTATACTGTACAACAAGGCACAATAGCAGTTATCACAATGTTTGGAAAGTATAAGCGAATTGCTTCGCCCGGATTAAATATTAAAATTCCCTTTATTGAAAAAATATATAGAAGAATTTCAATACAAAATCGCTCAGCAGAAATGCAGTTTCATGCGATTACGATCGACCAAGCCAATGTAGATTTTAAAACGATGCTACTTTATACTGTTCATGATGAAAATGAAGAGTCAATCAAAAATGTAGCCTTTAAATTTATTGATGATAAAAGCTTAATGCAAGCTCTTATTAGAACTATTGAAGGCTCTATCAGAGCATTTGTAGCAACAAAACGCCAATCCGAAATTTTAGGCCTTCGTTCTGAAATCATTTTTCATGTAAAAGACCAAATTGATGCCCAGCTTGAATCATGGGGTTATCATCTGATTGACCTTCAAGTGAATGATATTTCTTTTGACGAAGAAATTATGAAATCAATGGCCAAAGTGGTAAGCAGCAACAATCTGAAAGCTGCCGCTGAAAACGAAGGACAAGCCTTACTCATTACCAAAACAAAAGCTGCCGAAGCCGAAGGAAACGCTATCAAAATTGCTGCCGAAGCTGACAAGCAAGCCTCCAAATTGAGAGGAGAAGGGGTCGCTCTCTTTAGAGAAGAAGTAGCAAAAGGAGTTGCATCAGCAGCTAAAGAAATGAAAGACGCTCAGCTCGATGCTGCATTTATCTTGTTTTCAATGTGGACAGAATCTATCAAGCATTTTGCAGAAAGCGGAAAAGGCAATACTATTTTCCTCGATGGTTCTATTGATAAAATGCAACGCACTATGCAAGAATTAATGAGTATTACAGACGGCAAAAACGATTAATCGTACAAGGTGTTATTTAGTCAAGTCGTAGGTCAGCAAGATTTAAAATCAAAAGTGATTCGCTTCATTCAAGAAGGGCGGCTTCCTCATGCTATCAATCTACTAGGAAACAAAGGAACTGGAAATCTCCCTTTCGCTTTAGCTCTTGCCCAATATATCCATTGCCAAGATAAAACGGATACCGATTCGTGTGGCAAATGCAGTGCATGCAAAAAAAATCAATTGATGCAACATCCCGATGTGCATTTCTCATTTCCAATAGTGGCCAGTGACAAATCACACAAAGTGAGCAGTAGTTTTTATAATGAATTTAGAGAGTTTGTTTTACAAACGCCTTATGGCACTGATGAGGATTGGATTTATTTTTTAAACAAAGAAAAACAAGGAAATATCAGTGCTGCAGAGTGTCGAGACATTATTCAAAAATTGCAATTGAGAAGTTTTGAAAGCGATTATAAAATACAAATCATTTGGTATCCTGAATATATAGGAAAACAAGGAAATATTTTATTGAAGCTCATTGAAGAACCCATGCCCAACACAATCATCCTTTTTGTAACGACCAATATCGAAAAGATTTTACACACAATACGTTCACGAGTTCAAACATTTCCTCTCAAAAAAATTTCCATTGATGAAATCAAAAATAGCCTGATTGAAAAAGGAGCAGACGAGTCAACCGCTATAAGATGTGCTCAACTCGCAGACGGAAATTTTAATGAAGCAATCAAAATTTATCAACAAGCAGACGACCAAATTTTGCCCCTCACTAAAAATTTATTGAATAGCATCTATTCCAACAATGGTCTGCAACTAACCAATTGGATTACTGAAATAACAGATACTTCAAAGGAAACCCAAAAGAAATTTTTAGCTAATTTTATTCAACTATTAGAGTTTTCAATCCGAATCAAACAAAACCCGAATCATCCTACTTATATCCCAGATGATGAAAGAAAAATCGTAGAAACACTCATTAAAAAAGGATTGAACGAGCAAAAAATTTTAGAAACAAATGAGTTATTAACCAATGCTATATATCATATCGAACGAAATGCAAACACAAAGATATTGTTTCATAGCGTATATTTACAAGTTCAACAAATTCTTGTATTTAATAAAAAGCCATATAAAGTGGTCTAAGTTTTTATAAAAATTTGTTTTAATTTAATCATGAATAAAAAATATTTGAATATAAAAATGGGATGTAGTAGTTGTGAAATAGGAGGAAGTGGCACGAAGCCCAAAGGATGTAAAAGCAATGGTAATTGCGGTACGAGCGGATGCAACCGAATGAATACGTATGACTGGTTGAGCATGATACCGGTTGCCGAATTTTCAATACCTTTTCCTTATATTGAAGTGAGCTTCAATCACGGAAGCCGAAAAGATTATTTTTATTGCAGCAATCCTTTACAATATGAAAAAGGAGAATTTATAACTGTCGAAAGCACGGTAGGATACGACATTGGTGTGGTGAGCCTTACAGGGGAACTAGTGAAATTGCAAATGAAAAAGAAAGGAGTCAAAGAAAATAATACCGACATCAAAAAAGTATTACACACTAGTACAGAAGATGAAATTCAACGATTTTATGACAGTAAAAAAATAGAAAAAGAAATGCTCATCGAATCCAGAGTGATTGCACGTCAGTTAAATTTAGAAATGAAAATTGCTGAAGTGGAAGTGCAAGCGGATAATAAAAAAGCTACTTTTTTTTACACCGCAATTGACCGAGTTGACTTTAGAGAATTGATAAGAAAATATGCCGAACGCTTTAAACTCAAAATTGAAATGAGGCAAATCGGCATCAGACAAGAAGCTGCAAAAGTAGGCGGAATAGGGACTTGCGGAAGAGAACTCTGCTGTAGCACTTGGATAAACGACTTTAAAGCAGTGAACACCTCCGCTGCTCGATATCAAAATCTTTCAATCAACCAAACCAAATTATCTGGACAATGTGGACGGCTGAAATGTTGCTTAAATTATGAATTAGATACTTATTTAGATGCCCTGAAAGTATTTCCTACCAACGCAGATAGAATAAAAACAAAAGCCGGCACTGCTTATTTGCAGAAGAAAGATATTTTTAAAAACCTGATGTGGTATAGTTTTGAAAAAAGTAACACATTATATCCGCTCACTATTGAACGCGTGAAAGAAATAGTAGAACTAAACAAGCAGTCTATACTTCCAGAGGAATTGCAAGCGGTGGAAGTTTCCAAAAAACAAAATATTGCAGACAAAACCGACTTTGTTGATGTGGTTGGACAATTTAGTTTGAAAGGATTGGAAAGAGCAAGTAAAAAGAAAAAGAATGCTGCAAAAGCAAAAGGAACAAATCCTACACAAGCAGCAAATTCAACTCAGCCAAAACCACAAAATCGTAACAAAGATAATCACAAAAAGAATCATCATCAAAAAGGAAAAAACGCACCTTCTTCTGATAATTCTACAGATAAAAAAAGTACACCAAAAAAGGGATAAATAAGAGGAGTTTTTTCTGTAAAAATTAAGTTATACCTAGTGTTTTCAAGCCATTGTTGGTGACATTGCCAACAATTCACCTAAAACTTTTCTTTAGCTCATTTATACCTAGAAGGGAAACTAAAAATCTGAGCTGTATTTAATACCATAGGGACATTACAATTAGACCATCCTCATCAAAAAGCAACAAATTTTTTTGCTAGAAATACTCGCTATAGCTAATGGCTATGTCTGTGATTACTTGCCTTAAACTTTTACATTTTTTATTCAGCATCTTCAGACTAATTCAATAATCACTTTGGTATAATCCTGATTCCGAATTTAGTTGATTGTTACATATATTTTCATAAAAAAAGGTAGCAATTTTGCTACCTTTTTTTTATGAAAAAGAAAAAACATTATTCTTTTCCTTCCATTTTTCTTTTCAAATCTGCGAGAGCACCAATATCACCTAAAGTTGCTTTTTCAACTTTTGATTGGATATTTTTTACAGCTTTCTTGGTGTTTTCTACTTCAATACCAGCTTCTTTGCGTGCAGCTTCTTTTTCTTCTTCGATTACTTGTTCCCAAACTTTAGTATGTGAAACTAAAATTCGTCTTTCATTTCTATCAAACTCAAGAATCATAAATTGATTTGTTTCATCAAGACCAATCATTTTTTCATCTTGTTTTCTCAAATGTCGAGTAGGAGCAAATGCTTCTAACCCATATTGTAGTTGAATGATACCGCCTTTTTCTTCTTTGCGAACCATCACACCATCATGAATAGATCCTATTGGAAATACTGTTTCAAAAGTATTCCATGGGTCTTCTTCGATTTGTTTATGACCTAATGAAAGTTTGCGTGTTTCTTGCTCAACGCTTAACACAATCACATCCAAACTTTCTCCTACTTTTGTAAATTCACTTGGGTGGTTAAATCTTTTAACCCAGCTAAGATCTGAAATGTGAATCATTCCACCAATACCAGATTCAAGTTCAACAAATACTCCGTAAGGTGTGATGTTTTTTACAATTCCTTTGTGTTGGCTTCCTACTGAGAATTTACTTTCAATTTGATCCCAAGGGTCTTGAGTCATTTTTTTAATTGAAAGGCTCATTTTGCGTTCTTCTTTATCAATTGAAACAATCATGGCTTCGTATTCATCTCCCATTTTGAAAAATTCTTTAGCATTAATCGGTTGGTTGCTCCAAGAAATTTCTGAAACGTGAACTAATCCTTCAATACCTGGTTCAATTTCAATAAATGCACCGTAATCTTCGATGTTTACTACTTTTCCTTTTACTTTCACGCCTTCGGCAAAAGATTCTGGAAGGTTATCCCAAGGATGTGGGTTTAATTGTTTTAATCCTAATGAAATTCGTTTTTTATCTTCATCAAAATCAAGAACAACAACATTTAATTTTTGTCCATTATGCAATACTTCACTTGGTTGATTCACACGTCCCCATGAGATATCTGTAATATAGAGTAAGCCGTCAACACCTCCTAAGTCAATAAATGCACCAAAGTCTGTAACGTTTTTGATAGTTCCTTCTAATATTTGACCTTTTTCTAGTTTAGAAATGATTTCTGCACGTTGTGCTTCTCGATCGCTTTCTATAATTGCTTTGTGTGAAACAACTGCGTTTTGGATAGTTTCATTTATTTTGACAACTTTAAATTCCATTGTTTCATTGACAAACTGGTCGTAATCAGTAACAGGATTGACATCTATTTGTGACCCCGGCAGGAATGTTTCCATTCCAAACAAATCAACAATAAGACCGCCTTTTGTTTTGGAGGTTACATGACCGGTTATGATTTCACCTGATTTAAATAGTTCTACTATTTTTTCCCATGCTCTTTGTTGACGAGCAAGTTTTCTACTTAAAATAAGGTGCCCGTTTTTATCCTCTTTTTGTACTATCAATACTTCAATTTCATCTCCTGCTTTTACGTTTGGTAAATCTCTAAATTCGTTTAAAGAAATGAGACCATCGCTTTTGTATCCGATGTTGATTACCGCATCTGTTTTGGTCAACCCGACAATTGTTCCAACAACCATTTCGTTGTCGCTTACTTGTTTAAAGGTTTCTTCGTATATTTTATCATACGATTCACGATCACTTTTGTTGTAAGAGGATACGTTTCTTTTGTCCACGCTCCAATCAAAATCATCGTGTGCACCAACATGACCAGTTGGTGTGTTTGGGTTCAACTTTGTTGTTTCTTCCATTTTTTTGTTTTGTGCCTCCATCCTGCAACCCCTTTTTTTGCAATGTATTTTGGCGGTTAAAAAATATTTTATTCAAGGGGGTGGCAAAATTAGTTCTTTTTTTTAAAACAGAACTTAATTGCATATAATTTATTCATTTATATGATTCTTTTCAAAAGAAAAATAAAAAAATCAATCAAAAATTGAATTAGATAAATAAAATGAATACTTTTGCATTCCTCAAAATATCGGCGGGCGTGGTGAAATTGGTAGACACGCTAGACTTAGGATCTAGTGCTTCGCGGCATGGGGGTTCGAGTCCCTCCGCCCGCACCAACAAAAAGCGGAGTGATTATTGAAAAATAATCACTCCGCTTTCTTAATTTTGGTTTAATCTTTTTTTAGTTTACCAAACTTTTGCCCGTTCATTTTCTGGTTTATACATTTTATCGCCTTCTTTCACATTGAATGCAGAATAAAAAGGATTGAAATTAGACAAAGGGCCATTGCATCTAAAGATTCCGGGAGAGTGAGGGTCTGTGACAAGTCTTTGAGCGGCCTCTTCATCTCGAATATTATTTCTCCATACCTGAGCCCAACTCAAAAAGAAACGTTGATCTGGAGTGAATCCATCAATAGGAGTGGTTGATTTTCCTTGCTCAGTCATTTTGAAAGCATCGTAGGCAATAGTGATGCCGCCTAGGTCTGCTATATTTTCACCAAGCGTCAAAGCACCATTGACGTGTTTATTATCTAAAATGGTATAATGGTCAAATTGTTCTTTTACCATTTTGGTTTTGGCATCAAAATTTTTCTTGTCTTTATCAGTCCACCAATTTTTCAAATTTCCATCAGCTGCATATTGGCAACCTTGGTCATCAAATCCGTGAGTCATTTCGTGCCCAATCACTGCACCAATAGCACCGTATATAGAGGCGTCATCTGTTTGAAGATCAAAAAATGGATATTGTAAAATTCCGGCAGGGAATACGATTTCGTTAAATACGGGATTATAATATGCGTTCACTGTCGGTGGAGTCATGCCCCATTCTGATTTGTCAACCGGTTTTCCTAGTTTGCTCACTTCAAATTCATAGTCAAATTGATTGGAGGCAAGTATGTTTTCTATAAATGAATTGCGAGAAATTGTTAAGCCGTCATAGTTTTTCCATTTATCAGGATATCCAATTTTTTTAATAAAGCTATGTAGTTTTTCTTTTGCTTTTTGTTTGGTGTCATCTCCCATCCAGTCTAGATTATTGATGCGGGCTTCAAATGCTACTTGTAGATTATTGACAAGCTCTTGCATGCGTTCTTTTGCTTTAGGTGTAAAATATTTATCACTATACATTTTTCCTAATTGCATTCCAACGGCACCATCCACTACACCTAAAACTCTTTTCCATCGCGGTTTTTGTTCTTGTTGGCCTCTCATGGTTTTTCCGTAAAAATCAAAATTTTCATTGTCAAAATCACTACTTAAAAAAGGAGCCATTGAGCTCACCAAATGCCATTTTAAATAAACTTTCCAGTTGTCAATACTTTCAGTTGAAAGCATTTTGGAAAGTGTTGTAAAGTAAAGAGGTTGTGAAACCAAAACAGAATCTTGATTTTTGATGGATACTTTTTCTAAAAAAGATTTCCAATCGAATTGTCCTGTTTTGGAAGAAAAATCATTTAGTGAAAATTTATTATACACTTTGTAAGGGTCACGCATTTCTACTCTATCCATATTTGCTTTTGCCAACTCTGTTTCCATTCGCATGATGGTTGTGGCTTTTACATCAGCGTCAGCTCCCCAGACAGCTTCAGCATGTTTGCAATATGAGTAAGATATTTTTCTCGGATCGTTTTATATTTTTCATCATTTTTCAAATAATAATCACGATCGGGCAATCCAATACCTGCTTGATAAAAATTACATATAACTTGAGTTACGTTTTTATCATCGGGACCAATGTATAAACCTATTGTAGGGTTGTAACCCCGTTTTGTTTCTCGTGCTAATTCATTTATTAAAGAGGCATAGTCGGTCACTTGAAGAATATTATCTAATTCTTGTTGAATAGCATGAATTCCTTCTTTTTGAATTTTTGCAGTATCCATTCCAGATGCATAAAAATCACCAACCATTTGTTCTGGCGATCCTTTTTGGCTATTCTGATTAGAAGAGGCTTCTTCTAATAATTCTTTCAAAACTTTTTTATTAAAATCTTCTAATAAATTAAAGCTACCCCATCGAGTTTCAGAGGCGGGGATTGTATTATTTTTAAGCCATCCACCACCTGCAAAATGGTAAAAATCATCTGCAGGTTTGATACTGCTGTCGATATAAGAAGGTTCAATAAATTTGATACCTTCGGGAAGTGAGCTAAACTGTTTGCTTACACTTCCACTCTCTTCATTGCAAGAATAAAGCATACTCAAAAGAAGAGCAGTTGAAAATATTTTTTTAGTAAAATTCATATTTGTTTTAATTAAAAGCGAATATACATTCCTCCGTATTATGTTGTATAATAGTCTTTCTTTTTTTAACAGGATTTTTCATTACAGTAAGGTCATTTTTATTAATTAATATTATAGCATAGAATAATAAAATTTTTAAATATTATGATTGCAATCGTAAAAAAAAAAAACAAACTTTCTACCTTTGTCTTGAAAATAAAAATTTATAAAGTATGAAAAAGAAACTTATTATCGCATTATTATTTGCAACTCCCTTGTTTTTTGTAGCATGTGGAGGAGGTGAAAGTACAGAAGACAACACTTCATCTTCAGCAGTAGAAGCTCCCAAGGAAGCATCAAACGATGTAGCAAGTTATGACCCTCAAAGAGGAGAAGGAAAATTTGATGCATCAAATGTAAAAATAGGAGCATTAGATGCTGCTATGGCAACCAAAGGAAAAGCAATTTCTGAAACAAAATGTTTTTCTTGTCACAAACTAAGTGATGAAAAATTAGTAGGGCCAGGATGGAAAGGTGTTACATCAAGACGAGAGCCACATTGGATTATGAATTTTATTACCAATCCTGACGCAATGATAGACAAAGATCCTGAAGTGCAAGCTCAATTGGAATTGTGCTTGGTAAGAATGCCCAATCAAAATTTAGCAGATGAAGAAGCAAGAGAAATAGTTGAATTTATGCGTCAAAATGACGGTGTAAAATAATAAAAAATTCTTTTAAAAAATCTTAAAACTAAAAATGATGATGAACAAAAAAAATGTATTTGTATTTATGGTGGCTGCTGCATCCATGCTTTACTTAGGTTCTTGTAAGCCGAAAGGAACTGGAAATGCAATCAGTGGAGATGCTGCCTCAAAGGTGTATGTAGCTCCAGGAAAGTATGACGAATTTTATAATTTCGTTTCAGGTGGATTTAGCGGGCAATTGAGCGTTTATGGATTGCCTAGTGGGCGTTTACTCCGTGTGATTCCTGTATTCTCTGTTGACCCTGAAAAAGGTTGGGGATATAGCGAAGAAACAAAACCAATGCTCAACACATCACACGGCTTCGTTCCTTGGGATGATTTGCACCACGTAGAAATGTCTATGACTGACGGTGTGGCTGATGGAAAATGGGCTTTTGTTAATGGTAATAACACTCCTCGTTTGGCAAGAGTAGATTTGAAAACTTTCCGTACATCTGAAATTATCGAATTGCCTAATAGTGCGGGAAATCACAGCTCTCCTTTTGGTACTGAAAACTCAGAATATATCGTAGCCGGTACTCGTTTCAGTGTTCCGAGCGATTATGAAAATGGAGATGTGCCGGTTAACACCTATAAACAAAACTTTAAAGGTCATATTAGCTTCGTAAGTATTGATAAAAATTCAGGCGAAATGAATTTGGCTTTTCAATTGAAAACACCAGGTGTAAATTTTGACTTGGCTCGTTGTGGAAAAGGAAAATCACATGGTTGGTTCTTCTTTAGCTGTTACAATACAGAACAAGCAAACACCCTTCTAGAAGTAAATGCTTCTAAAAATGATAAAGACTTCATTATGGCTGTGAATTGGAAAAAAGCTGAAGAATATATTAAAGCAGGAAAAGGAAAAAAACAAGCTGTAAAATATGCTCACAATAAATACAGTGATGACACACACACTGCTACTTCTGAAATGAAAAATGAAGTGACTGTATTAGATGTTTCTGAATTTCCAGACATCGTTTACTTTATCCCTTGTCCAAAATCACCACATGGTTGTGACGTAGATCCTACCGGGGAGTACATTGTGGGTAGTGGAAAATTAGCTGCACTACTTCCTGTATTTAGCTTTGATAAAATTCAGAAAGCAATTGCGAACAATGCTTTTGAAAAAGAAAAATATGATGGTATTCCTGTCATTAAATATGAAGAAGCATTATATGGAGAAGTGCAAAAACCAGGTCTTGGACCATTGCATACTGAATTTGACGCTAATGGAAATGCTTATACTTCATTCTTCGTTTCATCTGAAGTTGTCAAATGGAATATTAAAGATTTGAAAGTGTTAGACAGACAACCAACTTACTACTCAGTAGGTCACTTAATGGTGGTTGGTGGTAATACCAAAAAGCCAGTTGGAAAATATTTAGTAGCTTATAATAAAATTACGAAAGATCGCTACTTGCCTACTGGTCCAGAATTATCTCAAAGTGCTCAACTTTTTGACATCAGTGGAGACAAAATGCAACTATTGCTTGACTTCCCAACTATCGGAGAACCGCACTATGCTCAAGCTATACCTGCTACTCTCATCAAAGATAACCAAGTGAAAATCTTTAATATCAATGACAATAAGCATCCTTATGTAACAAAAGGTGAAGGAGAAACAAAAGTTATCCGTCAAGGAAATCAAGTGCATGTGTATATCACTGCTATCCGTTCACACTTTGCTCCTGATAATATTGAAGGTGTTCAAGTGGGAGATGAAGTATATTTCCACGTGACAAATTTAGAACAAGACTGGGATGTGCCTCACGGCTTTGGAGTGAAAGGTGCTAATAATGCTGAACTTTTGATAATGCCGGGTGAAACTTCTACATTAAAATGGGTTGCTGACCGTGTTGGAATGTTCCCAATTTATTGTACAGACTTCTGCTCTGCACTTCACCAAGAAATGCAAGGTTACGTGAGAGTTTCTCCAAAAGGAAGTAATGTGCCTTTGACATTCTCTGTGGGAAGTAACTCTGCTGCGGAATAGATAAATAAAAAAAGGTTTGTGATATAATTCCTAAAAAGGGGCAGGGTAAATTTGAAAAAAAATTGATTTGCCCCTTTTTTATTTTAATATCCTCATTTCACTCCTTACACTCTTCTATGACTATAAAAAAAAGCCCATTTGATAAGGGCATATAACTACAATAAAAAATAAGAAAATGAAACAAAAAAATTTAGTACTTTCAAAAGTATTAGCTACAATTGCCTCTATTGCATTAATTGGCTCATTATTTGTTCCTCTTTGGAGCATATATTTAGATGCTCCTCAATACCCCGAAGGACTAAGCTTGCAAATTTGGGCAAATAAAATAGCAGGTGACGTTGATATCATAAACGGACTCAATCATTATATTGGTATGAAAACATTACACACAGATGATTTCATTGAATTTACTTTACTCCCTTACATCATTATTTTTTTCGCTATTTTATTTATCATTTCGGCTTGGATGTTTGGAAAAAAAATGCTTTACACCTCATTTTCACTCTTTCTGCTATTTGGAATCGTTTCAATGATTGACTTTTGGAAATGGGAATATGACTATGGACATAATCTCGACCCAAATGCGGCAATTAAAGTTCCGGGGATGGCATATCAGCCACCACTAATTGGTTTTAAACAGCTATTAAATTTTGGAGCATTCTCAATTCCTGATGTGGGAGGTTGGCTCTTTATTGTCGCTGGTTTATTGATACTGGTTGCTGTTTTAAACGAAATGGGATTTTTAAATAAAATTCTTAAAGGAAAAAAAGCAATGGTTTTTATCGTTTCTTTTTCTATTTTTATTTCATCTTGTGCACCTAGTGGATCTGTTCCCATTCAATTAAATAATGATGCTTGCTCTTCTTGTAAAATGTCAATCGCTGATGGACATTTTGCATCTGAGGTTATAACTAAAAAGGAAGAGTTTATAAGTTTGACGACATAAGTTGCTTATTTCATTACCTAGATGAATTGAAGGCTGAAAATGTAGCCTCTTATTATGTCAATGATTATAATAAAGAAAACGAATTGATAGAAGCAACCCAAGCTTGGTTTGTCAATAGTGAAGTGCTCAAAAGCCCAATGGGTGGTAGTATAGCGGCATTTCAATCAAAAGAGGATGCAGCGAAATTAGCAAAAGATCTAAATGTTGAAGTGAAAGATTGGAAAGGAATTATGCCTTAAATGATTATAAAAATGATTTTTAAAAGAGCTATTATTGTTTTCATTTTTTTGAAAATTTCATTGCTAATGTTGACAACATATTCAGCAAATGCAACGGTGTGGACGGTATCACCCACTACGCAAACAAAATCAATCAAACAAGCTCTTGAAACGGCTCATGCAGGCGACACTATTCATATTTTAAAAGGAACATACAAAGAAGGAAATATTATTATCGATAAACCCATTACCTTGTTCGGTGAAGACTTTCCGATTCTTGATGGAGAACTCAAAAATGAAGTGATTTCAATCAAAAGCAATGATGTTACCATCAAAGGATTACAACTACAAAATTCTGGACGTATGGTTATGAGCGACCCCGGAGCAGTGAAGGTTTATGACTCAAAAAATATTATCATTGAACAAAATATTTTATTGAATAATTATTTTGGAATCTACCTTCAATATTCTAATCATTGCATTATAAAAAATAACATTATTAAAGCTACTCAAAAGGCAGAAAACCAGTCAGGGAACGGAATCCACTGCTGGAAAAGTGATAGCATTCAAATTATCGGAAATAAAATAGTAGGTCACCGTGATGGCATTTATTTTGAGTTTGTCAAAAACTCCGTCATCTGGCGAAATCGTTCAATCAACAATCTTCGATATGGTTTGCACTTTATGTTTTCAAACGATAATACCTATATCTCAAATTATTTCAGAAGTAATGGAGCTGGCGTAGCGGTGATGTATAGCAAAAAAGTAACCATGATTCATAATACAATTGAAGAAAACTGGGGAGATGCAGCCTATGGGATTTTATTTAAAGAATTATCCGATTGCTATTTGTCTGGAAATATATTTAAACGAAACACAACCGGAATTTTGTTTGACGGTTGCAGTAGAACACTTTTAGAACACAACACCTTTCAAGCAAATGGATGGGCTATTCGACTACAAGCGAGTAGTATTGACAATCGTTTAGAGAAAAATAATTTTATCGGAAATACTTTTGATGCCACAACAAATGGCACATTGACTTTAAACCATTTTAGTGAAAATTATTGGGATAAATATGAAGGGTATGATTTAGACAAAGATAAAATAGGAGATGTTCCTTATCATCCCTTGAGTTTGTATGCAGTCATCATTGAAAAAAATCCTCCAGCGATGTTGCTATACAGAAGTTTTATGATTAGTCTTTTAGATAAATCTGAAAAATTGATACCATCTTTAACCCCTGAAAATTTTATAGATAAATCTCCCAAAATGATTCCAAATAAAATATGATAGAAGTACAACAAATAACAAAGCATTTTGGAAAATTTAAAGCACTCGATAATTTAAATTTAACACTAAATCAAGGGGAGAGCATTGCATTAATTGGTCCGAATGGCTGTGGAAAAACAACATTAATCAAATCCATATTAGGAATGGTTTTGCCCGAAAAAGGAAATATTATTTTTGATGGAAAAAATATTCAAAAAGATATATCATATAGAAATCATATTGGCTATATGCCTCAAATAGGGCGTTATCCTGAAAACATGACCATCGGACAAGTGATTGATATGGTGAAAGGAATTCGGAATTGCACACAGCCGCTGGATTATACTTTGTATCATGAATTTGAAATTGAAAAATTGTTGAACAAAACGATGAGAACACTTAGTGGCGGCACTACTCAAAAAGTGAGTGCTACATTAGCTTTCATGTTTCCAGTGAAATTATTAATATTAGACGAACCAACAGCGGGCCTTGACCCAATCGCTTCTGAAATATTAAAACAAAAAATTATTGATGCCCGCAACAATGGGGTATTAGTTTTAATTACATCACACTTATTAAGTGAACTAGAAAACATCATTAGTCAAATTATTTTTATGCAAGAAGGAAAAGTTATTTTGCATAAAGACACAGAACTTCTAAAAGAAAGTACAGGCCAACACAGCATTGCACAATCAATTATTCACTTGCTAAAATCCGGATCGTTATGATGAGAATTTTAAAATATGTGATTATTGATATTCTGAAAAATCGGATTGTGCTTGTATATACCATTATGCTGGCTTTGTTTTCATGGAGTGCATTTAGTTTAGAAGATAATGCCGCCAAAGGATTATTGACCGTTTTGAATATTATTTTATTGACGGTTCCATTAGTGTCTGTGCTTTTTTCTACAATCTATGTGTATAATAGCAATGAATTTATTGAGCTTCTTTTGAGTCATCCTGTGAAACGTAGCATGATTTGGAAGGCTTTATTTTCGGGGCTTTCATTAAGCATGGTGATTGCATTTTTGATTGGAACTGGCATTCCATTACTTCTATTTGCAGACACCAGCACTGCATTATTAATGATGGCTGGAGGCAGTTTGCTTACAGTTATTTTTATTGCCATTGCATTTTTGTGCAGTATGATTACAAGAGATAAGGCAAAAGGGATTGGATTATCAATCATGCTCTGGATATACTTTGCACTATTGTTTGACGGGCTTGTTTTATTCTTGTTTTTTCAATTTGCAGAATATCCGATTGAGAGTGTCGTGGTTGGGTTGAGTGCATTGAGCCCAATTGATTTATGTAGAATTTTAATCTTGATGAAATTGGATGTGTCAGCAATGATGGGATTCACAGGAGCTGTATTTCAAAAATTGTTTGGAACCAATTGGGGACTCATGGCATCATTTAGTTTACTTGCGATGTGGAGTGTCGCTCCTTTTTATTTATCCTTAAGAAAATTTAAAAAGAAAGATTTATAAATTTAAAAAAATAAAATATGAAAGAAGATATTATGTCAAGAGAAGACATCGATTATATTGTCAAAGTATTTTATGAAAAAATTAAAAATGACAAAGAACTCAGTATATTTTTTACAAAGGTTGTTCCTGTTGATTGGACAAAACACATTTCGCTCATGTGCAGTTTTTGGGAAAATATATTATTCTATACCGGGGACTATGAGGGCAACCCTTTAATTACACATAAAAAAGTCAGTGAAAAGAAAGAAACCAACTTTGCTCATTTTAAGCGTTGGCTCGATTTATTTGAAGAGTCAGTTAATGAAAAATATGAAGGGCCGAATGCTCAAAAAATGAAAAATCATGCTCATGCAATTTCAATGGTGATGCTTAAAAAACTTTAAATCATCACGATTCATTTTCATTATTAGATGTTGAAAAATTGAGCCTACGACGACCGCTTTTATTGAGCAGTATTGGGAAAATAATAATCGGTGTAAAAATATTTTTTCTTCTCTCTCCGTTTCATATTGTTGATTTCATCTTGGCGTTGTTTTTCAAATTGTGCCTCTTTTGCTATTTTCTTTTCTTCCAAATCTTGAGCATCTTTTACAATAATATTGGCGAGGTCAGCTTCAATACTTTCTTGAACCGACTCTACAATGCGACCAACTTCTCTCTTTTGATGAAAGACAATAAATGTGGGAACTCTATCAATATTATAAAATTTTTCTTCTTCTTTAAGACTTCTTTTTTCTCTATCAACTGCATACATTTCAATAGTTGAAAGTGGAATTTGAGATTCTAAGATTGTTTTGTAAAATTTAGGAAGCAAATCTTTTGTGTCATTACACCAAGTGCCTACAAAAACGACAAATCGATAATTTCCCCAATTTTCCCCTAATTGCTGCACATATTGATTGTTTGGTTGATAGGTCTGCGTTCCTTCTTCAAGCCATGAGCAAGAACTTTCTTTTAATAAGTCGCCCATTTTAATTTTTCCTCTTAGCAAAGGCTTTGTGGTTGTTTTATCTATTTCTCTAACAAAATTTTGCCCAATAGAAAAAAATGGGTAAGGCAAACATGATAGCAATTCCTACAATTATTGATTTCATTCTATTATTTTATTTTTTAAGAAAAACAAATTTATCTTTTTTTTTCATATTCCTTATCTAACTCTTTTTTAATGACGTTAAAAACAATTTTATTTCATTTAAGTTTGCTAACATTCCCATGTCGTCTTTTTACTTTGTTGCGACTATCTTTCAAATATTCTCTTGCTCCTTCCAATGTCATTTTTTTTCTCTTTTACTAAGTGAAAAATAATTTTCAAATTGTTGATGTTTTCAATATTATAATAGCGATCACCTTTTTTATTTTTCTTGATATTACCAAGAAATGTTGGAAATTCTTTTTCCCAAAATCGAAGCATTGAAGCGTTTACTTGAAACATAGCAGCAACTTCGGTAATGGAATAATAAACTTTTGCCAAGCCACTCAAATGGGGAGTTTGACTATCTTCGAGTTGTTTAAATAGTGAAAGTTGATCCATAGTTGATTTTATAATATTAAATACATGAAATTTTTTTTATCCTTTTTCTGGTATTTGCTTTAATGTTTCTAATAGAAAAGCCCAAAATTTTTGTACAGAACTAATCTGCACTCTTTCATCAGGAGAGTGAGCTCCGTAGATATTTGGACCAAATGAAATCATTTGCATATCGGGATAATTTTGACCTAAGATGCCACATTCAAGCCCAGCATGGCAAGCATTTACATGAGCTTTGGAGTGGTGCATTTTTTCATAAAGTTCAGACATGATAGTTACAATGGCTGCATGGGGATTGGGAATCCAACCAGGGTAGTCGCCTTTAAATGTGACGCTTGCCCCTATTTGCTCAAAGCTTGCTTTAATCGAATTGGCTAGGTCTATTTTTTCAGACTGTACCGAACTCCTCGTTAAGCATTGCACCGAGTATAAGCCGTTTTCAAGCTCAATACGAGCAATATTATTTGAGGTTTGTACAAGAGAATCAATATCTGGACTCATTCGATAAATACCATTGTGACAGCTATAAACAGCATTCAGAAATTGTTTGACAAACTCAATGTCTGCAACGGTTTCAACCTTTTCAATGGTTGTTAAATGAAGGTCGAGATTGGGGTCTGTCGTTTTGTATTCTTGTTTGAAAATATGTTGGTATTCGTTGATACTTTTTTTCAAAATGGATTCGTCAGCACTTTGAATACCGATTACGGCAATGGACTCTCTTGGAATAGCATTGCGTAAGCTCCCGCCATGAATAGAGGCTAATTCAAAATGAATATTTTTGCTGATATCCCATAATAAGCGATTCATTAATTTGTTGACATTGGCCCTACCTTTATGAATATCGATTCCTGAATGTCCTCCTGTAAGACCGCTGAGTTTGATTTGAAAAAATATAGAACTTTTGGTTGAGCTTGTTGCATAATTTCCGTTTGCGGTAACATCGATGCCTCCGGCACAACCAATAGTAAGTTCATTATCTTCTTCAGTGTCTAAGTTTAATAAAATTTTCCCATTCAACAAGCCACCTTTTAAGGCAAAAGCCCCAGTCATGCCGGTTTCTTCATCAATCGTAAAAAGAGCTTCGATGGGTGGGTGGGCGATGTCGTTTGAAGCAAGAATAGCCATGATGGCAGACACTCCGATTCCATTATCGGCACCCAATGTTGTTCCTTTTGCCTTAACCCAATCGCCTTCAACTTTCATTTCAATGCCTTGCGTTAAAAAATCAAAGTCAGTGTCTTTATTTTTTTGGTGAACCATATCTAAATGGCTTTGCAAAACGATAGGTAATCTTGCTTCCATTCCTTTACTAGCAGGCTTTTTAATGATGACATTCCCTACCTCATCAACGATTGTTTTTAACTGGAGCGACTCTCCAAATTGTTTTATAAAAGCAACTACTTTTTCTTCTTTTTTGGAAGGGCGTGGCACAGCGTTTAAGTCACAAAAATTGCTCCATACATTTTTAGGAGTAAGATTTCTAATTTTCTTGATTCATTGAAAATATTTTTGATTTGATATTATTAGTGTTTATGTGATATTAATTTTTTATAAAAAAAAAATAGAATGTGTAATTTGAGTTTCAAATCATCTTCATTAACAAACTCAAATTTACTCTTTGTTTTGCAATTCTTTTCATGTTTGATAAAATTTGATTTTTTTCATAATATCATCTGTATATTGAAAAATAAATGAAGCAGATTTTTTAATAAGATTAGACAATATATGATATTTTCAAAAGATGCAAAGTTCTACTTGTATATAATTTTCTCCTACTTCAATCCTCTTCCTTTTTTTTATTAATGAGTATAAAATATTGAGACTGAAAGTTTATGCTTGATAAAAAAATGAATTATTAAACCGGATTAGAAAAATAGAAATCTTTCCTATTTTGGCTATTTAGCATGATGCTGTTGTTGGCGTCAGTAATGGTGTTGTATGTAAATAGGATAAATTTATTTCTTCATAAAAAGTACAATAAACAAGGAACCAAAGATAGCTCCAATAGTGTCAGCGATTCCATCCCATACATCAAAACTTCTACCGGCTACAAAATGAAGTTGATACCATTCTATCAGAAACCCAAAGGAGGCCGAAATCAAAATGAGCAAAATGATGATGTGTTTTATATGATGAAAATAGAGATACCATAGAATGAAAAATGCGAAGAAAAAAGTAAAATGAACCAGTTTGTCAAAATGGGCGATGAGATTTAATTTTGGAATATCACTACCAGGCACTGAGCATCCAATAATGATGAGAATAGTCCATAGGATAGCACATGTTTTGGTGGTTTGAGGATGAGTTGTAAAATATTTGAAGATGGTTTTCATTTTTACTAAATAAAAAAATCCATACAATCGAGTATGGATTTTTAGTTACATATTTTGTGAAATATTAAACACCGATTAAGGCTTTGTAAGTATCTGCGTCTAATAATTCAGAAGTGTCGGCATTAGGGTCAATAGAAACTTTCACCATCCAGCCTTCACCGTAAGGGTCTTGATTCAGGGCTTCAGGGTTTGATTCTAATCCAGGATTGAGCTCGGTGATGGTTCCTGTGATGGGTAAAAATAAATCAGAAACGGTTTTCACTGCTTCAACTGTTCCGAAAATGTCACCTGCATTTAGGCTAGCACCTTTTGTGCTAATGTCAACAAAGACAATATCTCCTAATTCGCTTTGTGCAAAATCGGTAATTCCGATAGTGGCTGTGTTTCCTTCAATACGAACCCATTCGTGGTCATTCGTATATTTAAGTTCTGCTGGAATATTCATGCTATTTTGTTTTATTTTTTATTGCTTGTAAAGTTATATAGAATATTATAATATTCAAATCTTTCTACTGCAAATATCTTTAGGCAGTTGGGTTTTCGTGGGCTTCATCTTCTTTTTCTTCAGGAACATTGAGGAGGTCTAGTTTTTTTAAAATGGCATACCACTTAATCATTTTCTTCATATCACTTACATAAACGCGGTCTTTGTCATAGTCAGGAAATAATTTTGCAAAAGCAGTTGATATGGTTTTATTGTCTGATTTTCCTGTAATTCCTTCTAGAGAAGCTTCGTTTGACTTGAATGATTGGAACACATCAAATAAGCGTACATTATCTGTATTCGTAAACACTTCAATGCTGTCAAGCGGTGTCACATTGTGTGAACGAGCCGCCACAAATTTTGTGGTGTTGTCGTCAAGATTTTTTACAATCGCACCATCACTTTTAGTTGAAATGAGTTGATAAAGTCCGCTTAGGCCTGTAATGGCAACAATTTCATTATATCTCATATTGTTTTTGTTTTTAAAAAAATTCGGGCAAATTTAATTTCTATTTTGAGAATAAAAATTTGTTTTTAAAATTATTGTTTATTTATTTTTTCGATATAGGTTTTGTCTTTCATTTTGATATGTAAATAATAAATTCCGGGTGAATAATCTTGCAATGAAAGTGTGATAATTCCTTGCGTGTGGTATTCTTTCAAAAGCATTGATTTTCCCAACATATTGAATAGTTCAATTTTGATTGGTTCATCAAAATTTAAACGCGTGTCGATAAAAATAGTTTGTAAAGTTGGGTTGGGATAAATAGTGATATAATCGGTTGACATATCTTGAGTACTTGTTACCCAACAAGGGAATTTATTTTTATTATTGGGGGTTCCTTTATCACATGATTTATCCCAAGAGCTAGCTTTGTTTAAATTCCCGATTGAGTCTATAAGTTGTAGGGAATAACCGCCACCATTGGGTTGTGTAGGATAGGGAGCTGATGATAAATAACAAACAGATTGAAAAACTTGCCCCGATTGATCAAATATTTTAACTACATCTTTTGTGCTACTCAAATTAAAATTCATTGGGCCATAGGTATTATTACCACTTGGAAATTGGGATGAAAATTTTGCAAATTGATTGTATAAGGTTACATATCCATAAGCAGGAATGGAGGTATTATTTGGGAATGTGTATCCTGTATTGTTTTGGTCTGTAACAGTCCATCCACTAATATTGAAAGGAGTATTTTGTTTTGAGTGAAGCTCCACCCAGTCGCCGGCATCAGCATTTGGAGATGAGTTGTAGTTGATTTCATTGACGATTGGATTTTCAATGCAATTGATAAAAGCCGTTCCTGGTGAGCCTCCCATGCATCCATCAAGCCAAGATGTTTGCAAATTAGGATTTACACCTGTCGAAACGAGTTCCATCGTTCTTCCATGACCATCAGCAGTGCATGGCCATCCTGTGCTATCACTATATATCATTTCAATGGCGGTGGTTCCAATGTTTGTAAATAATGAAATTTTTTCACCATTATTACTAAAGTCGAAAGGGAGATTTCCTAATACATTATTTACATTTGGAAATTGCTGTGCGAATTTTGTCAAGTCACTAGCTAAAACGAGATGCCCATTTGGAGGGATGGTGGTATTGTCGGGGATGGTGTATCGCAATCCAATATGGGAATCTTGTAATTGCCATCTTCCAACATTTAAAGTATTGGCAGTTCTATTATGAAGTTCTACCCAATCGCCAGCATCGCGGGTATTGTCGCTATGATAGTTTAATTCTGAAAATTCAACTGCATGAAGCGGAGGGATGATTAAAGGAGTGTTGCAAGTGCCGGGTAAATTATTGTCCAGCCAAAGGATTCTATCTTTATAAAATTTTTTAAACCGAGTGATTTCTCCAGCATAAGTGGTGGGGATAGGGCCGTTTTCAGGTGTGCCTACATTGATACCCAAAATAGGCCATCGAGTGAAATGCCTTGCTTGTGCTTGATTTAAATAATTGGCCATTGAGTCGATATAATGAAACATGCGAGTAGTGTCCATTACATAGGCTCTTAATGTGTTGTAGCGACATTTGACGCTGTTTGAAAATTGAGAATCTTCCATCATTCTTTTAAACCAAAAAATAATAGGCACATCTTGACTGCAAGGGTCTATTGTGTGGATATAGCCAGAAAGATTATTTGGAAACCATGGTGAATATTTTAATGCCCAATCAAAATCCCAAACCGGTCCGGCTTTTATTTTGGACATTCTATCTTTATGAAAATACATACTTTTTTTAAAGCCATCTCCATTCAATGCTAATTCATTTAATAAGAAATAATCAATAAACGATTTCTCATCAATATATTTTCTAAAACCAGTATTGGGGTCAGCAAAAGTTGGACTTAATAATGCAGTTTCTAAACTATCGACATAATTTTTGATGTAGTTTTTTTGTGGGTTTGTTATGTTTGCTGGCTTTGGATAATCATATTGATAATTGAGTAAACTCGTGATGCAGTTTGGGGATATCCATTGAGATGTCCAGCCGGGGGCGTTGTAGTCATGTTTAAAAATATATCCTCCTGTGACATTGGGAGCAGCGTTGTCATTAGCAGTCATTTTATTCATGATGACACGGTCGCTGTTGACTTTTATCTTTTCACATAAAAAATAAATCCCAATATATTCTCCATTCAGAATGACTTCACAATGTTGTGTGCGAGTGCCATATTCGCCACCTAAACGAGCCATATCAAAGGTCATCACATTTCTCAAAAAAGTTTTATCATTATAAGTAGCTTGTAAAATCCAATCGCTTTCTTTAGGCATTCCTAATAAAGATACATTGGTGTCGTTGCCAAAAGTGCCATTGTAAGTTTCAAATAAAAAAGGTTTTTGAGGAAGGCTTTGAGAGTAAGAGCCACGATACTCAATGCCTATCATTCCTTGATAATTTGGATTGTCATTGATTTGATTCATTTGTCCGGGCCCATTATAAATAATTTTCATATCTGCTTCTATTTTGGGTTCGTTCACAACGGGTTGATAATTTTTTGTGTTGATAACAAAAATAGGAAGGTTGCTTGAGATATATGGGCTCATAAACCATGCTGGCGTTGGGTTATAGAAGTTTCCATTGGGGGCAATTTCAATATTTAAAAATGGAATACAACTCATGTCACCAGATTGGGCACTCTCATTATGCACTTCAATTGCCAATATGTTATTTCCATTTCGGATAAGACTTTTGAATAAATTTTGATCAATAATATAATATTCTGGTGTTCCACCTTGATACATTTTTGCTTCATGTGATTGAGAAGAAACATCATTCCAATTGGGAGTCATGCCAACCATGCCGCTGCTTCTCGCAATTTCAACTCCATTGAGATAAGCCACAAAAGCATCGTCATAATCAATATTAAAAATTCCATTTAAAATGACAGAAGTGTCAATCAAATTGAATGATTTCCTGACATATACAGTAACTGTTCCATTGGGTAAAATGGTAGCATCATCATTATCACCAAACCCAATTCCACAGGGACCACTGGACCATGAAACATCATTGAATCCTAAGGTATTCCAATTGGCAATGGATGCATTGGGGATTGTGTATTTGAAATTCGAATTTGCTAAAACGACCGATTCCCAATGAGAAGCAAAAACGTCATTTGATAAAGTTAGCAAAAATAAAAGGAGTAGTTTTATTTTCATAGCAAAAATTTTTTTGAACTACTAAAGATAAATCAATAAGGATATAATTTGATAAAAATTATCTTTTTATAAATTTTGTGTCGATTAATCTTTGGTTTTCTTTTTGAACTACAAAATAATAAACTCCTGTCGGAAGACACGAAACGTCAACTTTTATTTGATTAGAATTTGAGCTTAAAAAGGTGAACTCATTTTGTATCAATATTCCTCTTGCATCGTAGATACGAATTTCAGCTTTTGTGTTTTTAATATTTTGATAATCTAAAATTAGAAAATCATCAGCTGGATTGGGATAAAGAGAATAGGTGTTTTGTTTTTTAGTATTGGTTACAGAAACAATTTGACTATAAAAAACATCATTTTGTAAATCGGTTTGTTTTAATCTGTAAAAATGGGTGCCGGGTGAGATATACTCATGTAGGAAAGAATAAGTATTAGATGGAGTAAGTTCTGCCACTTGATACAATTTTACAAAAGAAATCCCATCCATAGAATGTTCTAATTCAAAAAGACTTGCTTCAGCGGCATTCCACTGAATTAGGGCGTTTTCGCCTTGTAGAGAGACTGTCAAATTTAGATTATTATTTGAAAGAGGAAATGAAGTTTTTTTCACCCAAACAGGAGCTGTCCAAATAATATCACCATCTTTTTGAGTAATTTTTGCATAGTAATAATGTTCACTGTTTAAGTCAATCGCATGATTAAAATCCAAGCTATCACTATTATTCAAAGTGGCAATGGCAGTGGGTAATATCCCGCTTCCCTTTTCTCCATGAAAAATTTGTATTCGATCTGTAGAATCTGTCAGATCAATGTCACTCACTCTAACTTGAATATTCACATCGCCTGCAATTTCTAAAGCCTCACCCATTATTGCATTGTTGACTTTAAAAAAGAACTTCGGTATTCCAATCATCAGAGGCATAAAATCGTCTTGCTTTGTAGGCACTAATGATGGAATCTCTATTCAAAACTGAAGACAGCACAACCGTTCTACCGGGTAATGTTCTTCCAAAATTGGTATAGTGATTGTCATGATCAATGACGGGGCCTACACGATATCCTTTTGCTAAAGCCCTTCGATATTGTAATTCATAAGAGGTAGCAGGAGGGTCAGAATAATCGTTGGTGGTGGAGTAAGCATTACCACTTCTGATGGCTACACCCACTATTGCACTGTCAGCTGAGGGGGCTAAATTGGGTGCTAATAATAAATTATTGAAGTCACCTGTTGAAGGATGAGCTAGTGTACAAAAGGCATCAGGATAGCTATTGACGATTGTCCAAAAAGTTTCATAATCTCCTTTTGCACAAAAAATATCATAATTGATATTTCCGGCTACAGTGTCCCAACCAACTAATTGTGGCACTCCAAAACTAACCACATGACCTCCTGTCGAAAGTGTTCCAAATTCCATTCCATACATAGCTACAAAATGACCATTATTATTGGAAGTGTCAGCTTGATATAAGCCTTGGGCATATTTGCTTAAAAGCATACCCGGATTGTTATTGGCGGTGTAATGATTATGCTCTGAAATGCCCCAAAAATCGACATGATAGCTCATTTTTGCATAGGCAAAACTCGCACCTGGAGTGGACACTCCACTTAGAACGCTGTCTTTATTTCCATCTGAATAATCGGTATGGGAATGCAAATTTCCATAGTAAAAATTGTACTGGGCAAATGTTGTAATGCTTAAAAAAGTTCAACACTAAAATAAGGAATCTCATCTTATAATCTCTTTTGTAAGCAAGCTTTATGTCTTTTTCAATTTATTATTGATATATATAAATATATAATAAAAGACAAATATATTGAAAATTAATCTATTTAAATCTAGACATTTTCATATTTATAAAGGATAAAATGAAAAAAAGAGAAGGGCATTTGGATATTTCAAAAATGGAAATTTTTTAAATAATTGAATAATTGAAAAAACATCAATAACTTTATAAAGAGATTTGAAAATATTGCATAAGAATAAACGGTTTATTTCATGAATAAGAAGAGTCCATTAATCGTAATTTTAAGAATAATGCAGCTTATCATTGCCATTATTGCGATACCGCTTCTTTTTTTTTCTTGCTATTATTGGAAACCTGTATATTGTATCGTGGTATATCAGTCTTAAATGGATTTGGATTATTTTTGGTGGGTTTACAATTACCATTTTGGGGTCATTAATATTGGGGGGTATTTTTGCTTTCATCATCAATTTATTGAAAAGAGGGAACATTGCACCTCTGCTTTTAAGATGGATGTTGATACCAATTATTATTGTGATGTCGCTATACAGCATCTATCATTTTTGGGAGATAACGAATTTTGATAATGGCAAAGAAGTGTATGCTTTTTTTGCATTTATGATTATGATAGCCTTCACTACCGGCATGATTATTTTTTCTATTTATTTCAACAAACTATCCTTAATGGATGAACAAGAATGAATATTTGATATAGAAAAATAAAACGCCAAAAAAAAATTTGTATAAATCATTTTACATTTATCATCTTTAAATCCAAAATGAACAATCCTTTTATTTTTATTTTTTAAATTCTTTGTATAATTTTATTCTATCTAAATTCCAAACTGCAATTTACATTTAGTTCTAAAAAAAGATTATAAATGCCAAAGAGATTTATTTCAAAACGTATAAATTCAAAATGATAAATAAGCAATTATTTTTCCTCATAATTTTTTATTGCTTCCTTTCATTCAAAATGGATGCTCAATTGATTTTTCCTAAAAGTTCAGTCCAACTTTTTTCGGAAAATGAGATTCGATTTTTTTTGAAAAACACCCAAAAAGAACTTGAATCACCTCATGTGGATTTGCAATTAAAATATAAAAAAAAATCAAAAATGGCTATTCATTATCTTTTTGAACTTTCATATCAGAAATACCCTATTTTCAATAGTTCTATTAAAATTAATTTAGACAATCAAGGAAGAGTTTTATCTATAAAAAAAGAAAATACCCACACGGATGAATTGCATAAAATAAACTTTCAAAATGAAATTATTGCTTTTCAAAAATTAAAAATTCAAGATATCATTGGGGAAAAATTCCCTATCAAATCGATGAATTTCAAAATAGATAATAGCAGTGATTCACCACAACTTATTTATGAAGTTAACTCATGGAGTTCTACACACGACCTCACTTTTATTATCAATACATCTGGTGAGATTCTGAAACATTGGGATCAATGTCGCTACAATAAAATCGATACAATTATCCAAGCTCATGTATTCAGTCCTGACCCGCTCACCGCTCAGCAACTAACTTACGGAATGCCCTATATTGATGGGGCTGACAGCAATTTATCTTGGTTTGCCCCAGCCTATTTTCAAGTGCCGATATTAGCAACTTATGATAATCAAACCAATGAATTTTTACTCGAAAATCAATGGGTGCAAATTACAGATTTTGACGCACCTAATATTGCTCCTGTCACAAAAGCAACTCCAGATTTTTTCTTCAATCGAAGCCAATCGGGATTTGAAGATGTAAACGTTTTATATCATATCACTACCTTTCATCAATATATTTCTTCAATTGGTTATGACTCTCTTTTGTATGAGGGCATCAGAGCTGATACTCACGGAATGGGCGGATTTGCAGATAATTCGATGTTTAACCGAAATGGGGGATTTCCGCTTTTAGACTTTGGTTTAGGGGGTGTTGACGATGCAGAAGATGCTGATGTTATTATTCATGAATATGCTCATGGTTTGAGTTGGAGTGCAAATGCAAATGAAAATTATTCGTTTGAACGAAGTGCTTTAGATGAGGGTGTTGGAGATTATTTTGCCACTAGTTATTCAAGAGCAATCAATCCTTTTCGTTGGGAACATCTCTATTCATGGGATGGAAATAATGAATTTTGGCAAGGTAGAATTGCGAACACAGCACTCAATTATCCTGATGGAGCTACAATTTATTCTAAAGGTGAAATATGGAATGCGGCGATGAGTAATATATATACAGATTTGGGACAAATTGTTTGTGATAAATTGATGTTGGAATCCCTTTATTTTTTCACTAATCAAACAACTTTTCCTGAGGCAGCTTTGTATGTTTTGCAAGCGGATACTTTATTGTTTAATGGGCAACATACCAATGTAATTTGTAATCGTTTTGCTGAAAAAAATATTGTTGATGCTAACTGTAAGCCAACATCTGTGCTACCTACACCTAATTATTCAGATGAGGTGCAAGTGAAAAACACTTATGGATTCTTAATCAAAAATGAAAAAATTGAAATTCATTTTCCTCATTTATCATCGGGATTTTTGAATATTGTTGATATGAATGGAGTTGGTCTTTTTAAACAATATTTTCAAAATGAAACGACTTTATTTTTATCAAATCTAAACCTTCAAAGAGGGGTTTATATTTTGCAAATTCAATATAATGGAAAACTTAAAAATGTAAAGATTGTAAAATAGTTTTTTTACTTTTTTCTAAAAAATAAACGAAGTGGAACTCCTTTAAAATTGAAATGAGTCCTCAATTTATTTTCTAAAAAATGACTATAAGGTTCTTTGATTTCTGTAGGATGATTACAATAAAAAGCAAAGGATGGAACTACCACCGGCAATTGGGACACAAATTTGATGCTTACTGCGTTACCTCTATACATAGGAGGAGGAAAATGATTGATTTCTTTTAGCATAATATCATTCAATTTAGAGGTAGGAATTTTTTGATTTCTACTATCAAAAACATCCAATGCGACTTCTACAGCTTTGTGAATACGTTGCTTTTCAGTTGCTGAAATAAATATAATAGGAACATCTGTAAATGGAGCAATTTTGCGTTTGATGATTTCTTCATAATTTTTTGAAGTCATCGTATTTTTTTCTATCAGATCCCACTTATTGACTAAAATCACTATACCTTTTCCTTTTCGAGATGCGAGCGAAAAAATATTCACGTCTTGAGAAGTAATTCCTTTTTCTGCATCAATCATCAATAAGCAAATATCGGCTTCTTCTAATGCCTTCACAGCACGAATGGTTGCATAAAACTCGATATTATCTTTTTCGGCACTTTTCTTTCTTAACCCGGCGGTGTCAATTAAAATAAATTCTTTTCCATATAGCTTGTAATGGGTGTGAATACTATCTCGTGTGGTACCTGCTACTTCTGAAACAATATTGCGTTGCTCGCCAACCAAGGAATTTAACAAAGAAGATTTGCCGGCATTAGGCTGCCCCACAATAGCGATTTTTGGCAATGATGATTCTTCCATTTCTGTATCTTTTGCCATGTATGAAGTGATATCGTCTAATAAGTCTCCTGTGCCGGAGCCAGACAAGGAAGAAATAAAATGGATTTTTTCGATTCCTAATGAATAAAATTCGGTTCCATCAATTTGGCGTCTGCTATTATCTACTTTGTTGACCACAAGCAGAACGGGTTTTGTGCTGCGATGCAAAAGTTGAGCAAACTCTTCATCTAAGCCAATCACACCAGAAGTGACATCAGTCACAAACACAATAACATCGGCTTCGTTTAAGGCAATTAATACTTGTTCTCTAATTTCTTTTTCAAAAATTTCTTCCCCATTTGCGACATAGCCTCCGGTGTCAATGACATGAAATGTTTTTCCATTCCATTCGCTGTCGCCATATTGCCTATCACGAGTGACTCCGCTGACATCATCGACAATTGCTTTTCGCTCACCGATAAGGCGATTAAATAAAGTAGATTTTCCAACATTTGGACGTCCAACAATGGCTACAGTGTACATGATAATATTTTTAATTTTAAATTTACTTTAAAAAAAGAAAGGCAAAGATAATTCTTTGCCTACTATTTTTTAGTTGCGAGGATAGGGATCGAACCTATGACCTTCGGGTTATGAGCCCGACGAGCTACCGCTGCTCTACCTCGCAGTGCAAAAGTACGTAAAAAATTAGAAGAAAAAAATTTGAAAGGCTTTTAGTATAAATAAATTTATAATTACACTTCGATATTCTTTAATTTTAAAATGCTAAAACTCTTTGATACAAAGGGATTGCAACGATTTTCGTTTGATGTTTTGAAGGGTTATTTTTTATCAATAAATCAATTAAATCTTTACTAGACTAATGCCTGCATTTGACCATTGACAGATTATTTTGTTGAGTTGATTGAGCATATAATGGGAATCAATGATGAAATATATCTTTTTTTCTATATCTTTATTTTTAATGATGATAAAATTTCCTATGTTTTTATCTATGCGTAAATTGAATTTTTCTTCATCTAATTCATAGCTATTTTTGATATTGATTTCACTATTTTCATTGATTTGAATTTCTTCTTCTAGCGTTCCATTTTTATTTAATATTTGGATTTGATTTTTGCTGATTGAAATTTTTTTGTTGGTGGATGAGTCTTCTCGGATTGAATTTAAGACCCATAATAATAGTAATAATTAAATATAAAAATAGAAAAACAAAATGCCATATATCATCTATTTTTAAAATTCCTATTAGGATATATAATAAAGGATTAGATATGATATAAAACCAAAATGAATACTTACGAAGCAAATAGTACTTTTCACTATTGATGATGTAGGATTTAAACATTTTGATGTTTACTTTTCTCAAATATAAATTAAAAATATTAGATTCGTTTTATGTTGGCACCTAATTTTTGTAGTCGGATATCAATGTTTTCATATCCTCTATCAATTTGCTCTCCATTTTGAATGATACTTTTTCCTTGAGCTGAAAGGGCTGCAATGAGGAGAGCAAGTCCGGCTCTGATGTCAGGAGAGCTCATGGTGTTTCCTCGTAGTGGAGATTGTTTATCAAGCCCTACAACAACGGCTCTATGTGGGTCACATAAAACGATTTGAGCTCCCATGTCAATTAATTTATCTGTAAAAAACAAACGACTTTCAAACATTTTCTGATGAAAGAGAACGGTGCCTTTTGCTTGTGTTGCGACTACCAATGCAATACTCAGTAAGTCGGGCGTGAATCCAGGCCAAGGGTGGTCATAAATGGTGAGAATATCACCTCCAATAAATCGTTTGATTTTATAATTTTTTTGTGCTGGAATATGAATATTATCTTTATCAAATTCCATTTGAATACCAAGCCTGGCAAAGGTATCAGGGATGCAACCTAAATATTTTACATTACAATTTTTGATACGGATATCCCCGCCGGTCATTGCAGCCAGTCCTATGAATGAGCCAACCTCTATCATGTCGGCCAGTATCTCATGTTCGCAACTTTTTAGGCTATCGATTTCAACTCCGTTAATGGTGAGCAGGTTGGAGCCAACACCTGAAATGCGAGCGCCCATTCGATTGAGCATTCGGCAAAGCTGTTGGATATAGGGTTCGCAAGCAGCGTTGTAAATTCTTGTTTTTCCTTTAGCAGCTATAGCCGCCATCAATATGTTGGCTGTGCCTGTTACAGAGGGTTCATCTAAAAGAAGATAAGTTCCTTTGAGTTCCTTTGTTTTTAAAGTATAAAAATGTTCTTCGTCATGGTAAGAATAGGAAACGCCTAATTTTTCAAAACCTAGAATGTGCGTATCTAATCTTCTTCTTCCGATTTTATCGCCGCCAGGTTGAGGGATATATGCTTTTTTGAATCGAGCAAGTAAAGGGCCTGCAAGCATTACAGCTCCTCTTAATCGTCCTGATTTCTTTTTATATTCATTACTGATTAAGTACTCGAGATTGATATTTTTTGCACAAAAAGTGTATTGATTTGCGGTGTGTTTTTTCACCTGCACGCCCATTTCTTCCAGGAGCTCAATTAGCAAACGCACGTCAATAATGTCGGGAATATTTTTAATAGTAATTGGATAAGGGGAAAGCAAAACTGCTGAAATAACTTGCAGTGCTTCATTTTTTGCACCTTGTGGAGTCACTTCTCCGTTGAGTGGGGTACCCCCTCTGATTTCAAAACTCGTACTCATAATTTGCTAAAATACAAAATCAAGGTTGTGAATTGTGTACAATAGTTTAATTTTTTTTCTTGAAGCGGTTAAATTTATTGCTTCTATTATTTCCATTGCCATTTTTGCTTCCAAATCGGGGTTGGTTATTTCGATTGTTAAATCCTTTTTTCCCAATTGTGTTTTTGATATTTGTTAGGATTGTTGCAGAGGTGCTAGTATCCACAATTTCGTTAAATTTTACTCCCGTTTCCAAGATGAGTTTTCCTTTACTCATGGCTTCAAGTTCGTCTTTAATCATGTCTTCGGGAATAGTTTCTTTGTGCCAATTATTATAAGCTACTTTCATAAACAAAGCTAGCACTGATATATATCCTTTTTTCTTTTCTTCATCGCTTTCTTCCATTGCTTTTTCAAAAAGGTTTTCAAAAGATTTTCCGAGATGATTCCATTTGATTTTTTGTTTGGGGTAAGGCAAAGGTGTGGGCTTTTGTTGCTTCACTTCTTTTGTGGGCTTAGGATAAGGAGATTCGATATCGAGTTGATAATCGGAAATCATAAAAAGGTGATCCCAAAGTTTGTGTTGATAGTCTTCTGCACTTTTCAATTGAGGATTAAGCGTGGCCATAATTTCAATGATGGCTTCTGCATTTTTTTGTCTTTTTTCTTTATCTTCGATAGTTAGGAGATATTTCACCATATCGTGAACACTGCGACCATATTCTTTGATGATCATTCGCTCTTTAGATGTGTTGTATTGCATATATTTTATAAATAAAGAAGAGTATTTATTTTGTTGTATTCTGTGTATTAAAAGAAGAAAATATTTTCAATATTCAAACAAGGGACTAAACTCAAATTCTTGTTTGTTGTATGTATTTTGTTAGACAAAGGTATAATTTTTTTAAATAAAAATGCTGAACTTTTTTAGAAGTTTAAAATAGTGTTGTCTATTGTTTGAAATAAGTGTTCGGGTTGAATCGTTCGCCAATTTTCGATTTCTATAAAATGGATATAATGATGGATTTTTTCTTGTTTAAAATCTTGAATTGTTTGTGGTAGAAAATTGACAAAAGTAATCCAACCTCCATAGGAATTAATTTCTTCATACCACTCTTCATAGTAATCATTTCCATGACCATGAAAGGTTAAAATATTTTCACCAATGAAAATGAATTTATAAATTTTTTTTGCGATGAGATGTTCAATGATAGTTCGTTTCAGCGTTTCGATATCATTTTCGATAACATCATTCCATTCGCCTATTAGCTCGATAATGGCCATGTTTAAATCGTAGTCGGCATAAATAATTTTGATGTATAAAGTGCGAGATCCGATTTCGTCCCATTGAGGATGTATATAGTAATTGTATATTGTATTTGAAAATTCGAACTCACTATATTGATGACCGAAAAAGGGGGATTGTTCATCTTCTTCGGCTATGTATAAGTGCCTCCAATTATAGTAAGGTTCTATGCTATGCACGATAGTCTTATATTTTTTAAGTTTTTTTTTAAATTTCTATATTTTCTAATAAAATATTTAGGAGAAAGGGCTTGATAATTTGTTTAGCGGCAATTGATTTTATTTACTCTATTTTCATGTCGTCCTCCTTCAAATGCAGTGTTTAAAAAGGTTTCTGTAAATAGAATGGCTTCGGCAATGGTGGTGTATCGAGCAGGAATACAAATAATATTAGCATTGTTATGTTGTCTTGCGAGTGTTGCGATTTCGTCTTTCCAACAGAGTGCTGCCCGCACGTTAGGATGCTTATTGGCTGTCATGGTAACTCCATTTGCAGAGCCACAAAGTAACACGCCGAAATCTGATTTTTGATCTTCAATATCTTGAGCTACAGGATGAGCATAGTCGGGATAGTCAACGCTGTCGCTTGTTTTGGTTCCATAGTCGGTCACTTGATGTCCTTTTTTGATAAGGTATTCGATAATGGCTTCTCGGTGTGTGGTTGCGGCATGGTCACAACCAATAGATATTTTATACATTTTATTATTTTAGATTTACGGCTTCGTTGCCAATTTTATATCCTTGATGATATACTTCTACGTTATAAGTTCCTATTTCAAAAGTCTCATTGGGTCTCCATTCGGTTTTCACGCCAAATGTTTTCTCACCTTTTGTATAAGGAATAATTTTTGAAACGGTATAATTCATTTCAGAGCCATCGGTTAATTTAAATATATTGCCGGGAGTGCTTACAACTTTTCCGTTTGGAGTTTTGATTAATATGTATAATATTTTATCTCCGCTTTCGCTAATACGATTGTCGTCAATATCAAATGAAATTCGGATTAAATCTACTTTTTTTGCTTTTTGAGTAGTCACTTCTTTTTCTTTTCCTAGAAAATTTTTCTTATTGTTGATTGTTTCTAGTTTAAAGCCTGATGCGTGTAGGACAGAACCTAGATCAACCTTTTTTTCTAAGTCTGTTTTTTCGATTTGAAGTTTTTCAGACTCTTGAGTGAGTTGATTTTTATCTTGAATGAGTTGTCTTTTTTCTTCAGTTAATTGAATATTTTCACTTTTGAGTGCTTTGATTTGCTCTTGATAAGTATTGAGTTTTGATTTTAACTCATTGATGAATTTGCTTGCTTCTTTTAATTCAGCATCGGTGGCGTTTTTATTTTTTACAATATTGTCAATTTTCCTTCTTAATTCTGCTATTTCATCATTTTTTGTACTTAATAAACTGTCCATTTGAACGCTTTGGTTTTTCATTTCATCTAAGCGGGCAAGGGCTGCATTATAGTCGGCTTCTAAATCGGCTTTTTCTGATTTTACAATTTCATTGACACTCGTTAGGGTTTCGTTTGTATTGAGTGCTTTGTTGCGATCCATAAATAAATAACCACCGGCAAAAACGAGCAGTGCGATGATGCCGCTGTATATCCAATGTAAGCTAATTCCTTTACGATTTTCTTGATTTTGATTTGCCATATAGAAAGAAATGTTGAACAAAATTAAATCATAAATTCAATTTCTTTTTATTTCAAAGATGAAAACTTTTGTTATAAATTCGATTTCTACTTTTTAAAATTCCTACAATTATGAAGCTAGAAAATATTTTATTGATTGATATCGAAACGGTGCCAGAAAGGTCGTCTTATGATCAATTGGATGTGGCTAAGCAGAGGTTGTGGGAAAAAAAATCAACTTTATTTAAAGAGCAAGATGAAAGTTCGGCTTCAATGTTTGAAGAGCGTGCCGGAATTTATGCAGAGTTTGGAAAAATTGTTTGTATTGGATTAGGATATTTTACGAAAGAAAATGGTATTTGGAAACTGAAATTAAAAGCATTTAGTGGACATGATGAAAGAGAAATTTTATCTCAATTTGTGAAAGTGTGTGATGTTTTTTTTAAGGGAAATGAAAGGAAATTTTGTGGTCATAATATTCGGGAATTTGATATCCCTTACATTTGCAGGAGATGCTTGATACAACAGGTTTCTATGCCTAGAATTTTAGCAGATTTGCAAGATAAAAAACCATGGGAAAACCCGATGTTTGACACCTTGCAATTGTGGAAGTTTGGAGAGTATAAACATTTTATTTCGGTTGATTTACTTGCGAATGTTTTAAACATAGAAAGCCCGAAGGGAGATATTGACGGAAGTGATGTGGCACGTGTGTATTGGCAAGATGGAGATATCAATCGCATTGCAACCTATTGCAAAAAAGATGTGGAAACGGTAGCACAAATTATTTTGAAATTAAAAGGACTTCCAATAATTGAACCGGAAAATATTATTTATATTGACTAATTTTGAAACATAAATGATGCAACCCTTTTGAGATGAAAGAAGTAAATGAAATTTTGAAGCAAATGAAATTAGAGGTTATCAAGCCAGTCTATATTTTAGATGGGGAAGAGCCTTATTATATTGACTATATCATCGATTTGTTTGATAAAAATATTCTGCAAGACCATGAAAAAGATTTTAATTATAAAGTTTTTTATGGTAGTGAAACTTCTAGTGATGAGGTGATTAATGAATGTAATAGTTTTCCAGTGTTCTCATCAAAACGACTGGTGATATTGAAAGAAGCAGCTCAACTGAAAGATTTTGACAGGCTGGAATCTTATTTGAAAAATGTGAATGATACAACCATTTTGCTTATTGCTTATAAACATAAAAAACTAGATGGCCGTAGCACTTTGACAAAGTTTATAAAATCGAAGGAAGGCTCAAACAAAATACAATATGCAACGTTTGAAAAAATAAAAGATTATCAAATTGCAGATTGGATATTGAATTATGTGAAAGGAAATAATATTAAAATCAATGTGATGAATGCAGAGTTGTTAGCAGCTCAGTTGGGAACCAATCTTCAAAAAATCGTGAATGAAATTGACAAAATCAAAATCAACTTGAAGGAAGGAGATGAACTTAGTGAAGACCTTATTGAAAAATATATTGGTATTAGTAAGGATTATAATATTTTCCAATTTGCAAAAGCTGTGTTGGAGCGAAATTCAGTGATGACTTTTAAAATTGCGAATTACTTTATAGCTAATTCGAAAGATGCACCAATGGTCGTGATTACGGCAATGCTTTATAATGAATTTAATAAACTTTATAAATATCATTATTCTAAAAATTTACCTCAAGCGGAAATGGCAAAGGCAATCGGCGTGTCGCCTTATTTTTTAAAAGACTATCAGAGGGCAGGGCAAGCGTACGATTTAGCCCAAACCATGAAAGTAATTCATATCATTTACTATTACAACTTGAAAGCAGTCGGCATTAATATTGCCAATAATAATATGAATATGCTCAAAGAGTTTTCGTACAAAATTTTAACTGTTGAATAAATGAATAAAGGATTTTTTTTATTGATATTGATGATTCCAATTTTTTCAAATTCTTTTGCTTTTAAAAAGAAAAGAAAAATTAAAGAAAATATTTCGATTGAAAAGGCTGAGCGTATGATTGCTTCAAATCATGTGAGAAACAAAGGAAGGATTTATGAGATAGTTGTCAATACAAAAATGAAAAATATCATTATAGATTCGCTATGGTTTGGTGCTACACCAGTGCCTTGTGATGTGTATGATTTTGCAACTCAACAAAAACAAGTTGGGAAATTGCCTGTCGGAAAATATTTGATAAGAGCCAATCAAGATTTATATAAAAATTATTCAAACCAAATTGATTCAACGAGTGCATACATACAGTTTCAAGCACCAACAATCATGAAAGGAATATTGATGATTATGTATTGGGAAAATACAAACAGAAAATATATGCCAATCTATCATGTTACAGATAAACCACAAAAGCCATTAAGAAATTAATTCAGTTTATATTTTTTCTAAATGCTGTAATTTTGCAATTTGAATGAGAATTTGAAAAACTCTATAGCAACATATTTTTTTACTACTCATATTTTTATTTCATTAATAGCGGTTTTTCTTAGCCTTGAAACTTCCATTTTGTTTCAACATTCTTTTTTATCAATCGACTTTTTATCTATTCATTTTTTTTTCAACACTCTTTTCGTATAATGTTTATTATATCAAAACTGAGCAGGCAAAAATGTATTGGACGATTTCTATTGTTGCATTTGTGATGATGGTCTTTTTCTTTTTTAAATCAAAATTATATTTAGATACAAGAGTATTAATTTTAGCCACTCTTTCCATTATCTATATTATACCGGTTTTTTTACCTTTTGAAAAATCAAAAAATTTTACAACAAAAAAATTCTTTTTATTAATCATCACTTGGGTGTTTTGTACATTTTATTTACCGCTGCGAAGTGTTCATTTTAATTATTATTTTTTTGTACTGTTCACTTTTAGATTTTCCATAATGACTTATTCTTGTTTGCTATTTTTTATTAGGGATGAACAAAATATAAAGTTGAAAAATACAGCACAACAATATTGTAAACCTATTATTGCTTTCCTCTTTTTATTATCGTTGATTATTTTATTCACTATCGAAAAAAACTAGGATTAATTAATCTTTCAATAAGCATTTTATGCATTTTTTTAAATCAATATTTCTTATCAAACAAAAGAACTAAACTAGATTACTTAATCTATGCCGATGGAATCCTCGCACTTCAAAGTTTTTTAGTTTACATTTTTATTTATTAAAGCAAACCTTTTTTTTAAATAAGAAGTCTTATCTTCAATAAAAATAAATACTATGAAACAAAAAATTTTCCTCTTCTTATTTTTAATTTCAACCTTAATTGGAATTAATATAAAATCTTCAGCTCAATGTGGTGGTTTTGATTTCAATGCAACTCAGTTTGGCTTAACCGCTACTTTCACCCCAAACATTCCGGCAAATTATCTTCCTATTAGCTATAACTGGGATTTTGGTGATGGCACCACTGATACTTCTCCTTTAGCTATCCATACGTACAACACAGCAGGAGTCTATTATGTTTGCTTGACGGTTAGCATGTATAATCCTAATTTAGTAATCATTAATTGTACATTCTGTGATAGCATTACTGTTGGAAATGCTAATCAAAATCTATGTAATAATGTAAACTTCACAAACACTGTCAACGGCTTAACCGCAAATTTTGTTTCAAATGTTCCTGCTGGTATTTACTCTCCAACCTATAGTTGGACATTTGGAGACGGTTCTGTCTCAACACTGGCAAATCCTACTCATACTTACAGTCAATCAGGAACGTATTATGTATGCATGAGTGTAAGCGGATATGATATTCAACAACAACCTATCACTTGCTTTTATTGTGATAGCGTAACTGTAACGAATGCTAACCAAAACTTATGTAATAATGTGAGTTTTACAAAAACGACAAATGGATTAACTGCAAATTTTGTTTCAAATGTTCCTGCTGGTATTTACTCTCCAACTTATAGTTGGACATTTGGAGACGGTTCTATCTCAACACTGGCAAATCCTACTCATACTTACAGTCAATCAGGAATGTATTATGTTTGCATGAGTGTAAGCGGATATGATATTCAACAACAACCTATCACTTGCGTTTATTGTGATAGCGTAACAGTGCTAAATGCTAACCAAAACGTGTGTGACAGCTTGAACTTTACAACTACAATTAATGGATTAACTGCAAACTTTATTTCAAATATTCCTGCTGGTATTTACTCTCCCACATATAACTGGACCTTTGGCGATGGCTCAAACTCAACATTGGCAAACCCTTCTCATACTTATAATCAAACAGGATTTTATTATGTGTGCTTGAGTGTGAATGGATATAATATTCAACAGCAACCTATCACTTGTACTAAGTGTGATAGTGTGATGGTTATGTCTTCTTCAGTATCATCTGTGAGCAATAATTTAAAATTAAACGTATATCCAAATCCAACAAAAGGAGATGTCGAAATAGAATTGCCAGGTAAAGAAATGTTTGAATTAAAACTTTATGATGTTACCGGAAAAATCATTTTTTCAGATCAAATTAATAGCAATAAAAATTTATACAATTTGAATATAAATCACCTTTCAAGAGGGAGTTATCATATTCTTTTGCAGTCAACTGAAGGTCGGAAATATCATGCTTCCTTAATTAAGCAATAGAAAAGAGGTATAAATAATCGGAAAGAAAAGAAATTCATTCTTTTTAAAAAAGATACATCGCCTAAGAATATTTTTCCCTCCTTTTTTCTGTTCATGTTATTAAACAAAGTAAATTTTTGCACAACAATAAGCAAGGAATGCATTATTTATGGTTAAAAATAAAGATAAGCTAAAACAAATTTAAATGGAGTGATGTGTAGAGATTAAATTTTAATACTCTTTTACAGTTTGTTGTTGTTTTCCTCAATTACTTTTGCAATATGGCATACAAAAACTTAAAAGAGTTTATTCAAGTACTAGAAGCACACAACGAATTAATACGTATCAAAGAATATGTAAACCCTCATCTTGAAATCACAGAAGTGGTGGATCGTATTTCCAAATCAACAAACAATAAAGCTCTTTTGTTTGAAAATACCGGAACCGATTTTCCTTTGCTCATTAATAGTTTGGGAAGCGAAAAGAGAATGTGTCTAGCACTTGGTGTCAACAATTTGGACGATATCATGCACGAGATTGAGAGCTTGTTTAAAAAACTGACGAAGCCCAAAGAAAACATGCTTGACAAAATTTCGCTTTTACCTCAGCTTTCAAAATTTGCAAGTTGGATGCCAAAAGTTCTCAAAGGAAAAGGGGCATGCCAAGAAGTGATACAACATCAGCCGGATGTCAATCAATTGCCGGTGATGTTTTGTTGGCCGCATGACGGGGGAAAATTCATCACCCTACCTGTCATTCACACCAAAGACCCTCACACGCAAATTCGTAATGTGGGCATGTATCGAATGCAAATCTATGATGGACAAACAACGGGTATGCACTGGCACAAACATAAGGTTAGTGCAAGGCATTTTCAAGAATATAAAAAATTAGGAAAAAAAATGCCGGTTGCTGTTGCCTTGGGTGGTGACCCAACTTATACTTATGCAGCCACAGCTCCCCTACCTGATAATGTGGATGAGTATATGCTAGCTGGTTTTTTAAGAAAGAAAAAAGTGGAATTAGTGAAGTGCATTACACAGCCCGAAATTGAAGTGCCTGCAGATGCTGATTTTATCATCGAGGGTTTTGTTGACCCTGCTGAAGTCTTGAGAATAGAAGGCCCTTTTGGTGATCACACTGGGTTTTATTCGCTCGCTGATTTGTATCCGGTGTTTCATATTACGTGCATCACTCATCGAAAAGATGCAGTGTATCCAAGCACAATAGTGGGCATTCCACCACAAGAAGATGCATGGATTGGCAAAGCAACAGAGCGTATTTTTCTTGCTCCGATTAAAATGACAATGGTTCCTGAAATGCTTGATATGAATATGCCGGTTGAAGGCGTTTTTCATAATTTAGTTTTGGCAAAAATTGAAAAATCTTTCCCTGGTCAGGCACAAAAAGTGATGAATGCAATGTGGGGTGCCGGACAAATGATGTTCAATAAAATTTTAGTCATTACAGATGCAGAAGTTGATCTGAATCATTATTTACAAGTCGCACAACACGTGTTTAAAAATTTAAATCCGGCAACTGATATTCATATTGGGCAAGGCCCGATGGATGTGCTTGATCATAGCTGCAGTAAAATGGGTTTTGGTGGAAAAATGTGTATTGATGGCACTAAAAAATATGAAGAAGAAATTGCGGAAAGCATATCTGACACTGTGTCCGCTATCAATGAACCGGCTTTGCAGAGTGAATTTCCAGAGATTAAATTGATCAACAGTTCTCTTTTAGCACACGATATTCCTTGTATTTTTTTAGGGATTGAAAAAACCAAAATGTTTCATGTCAAAGAGCTGAGTGAGCAAATTTTCCATTCCAATTTTTTGACAGGAATCAAAATGATTTTATTTGTAGATAGCAATGCCGACATTGAAGATTTATCGAGCTGTTTGTGGAGAGTTTGTAACAATTTTGATCCCAAAAGAGACTCGTATTTACACGTCAGTCAGCAAATTGACGGTACACGAATTTCTTCCTTTTTTGTTGATGGCACACGCAAGACCAAAGACTTTGATCAGTTTAAAAGAGATTGGCCAAACCCAATTGTAAGCAATGATGAAACGATTCAAGCAATTGATGAAAAGTGGCAACAGTTAGGCTTAGGAGATTTTATTTCATCTCCTTCTTTAAAATTTCAACAAAGCATCATCGGCAATAGTGCAGAAGTGAAAGACTAATTATTGACTTGTGCTTCTTTTCTTGCTTTCGTATCTGCGAGAATATTTTTATAATAATCTGCTTGCTGAGCATTTCCCATATTTCGATAAGTAATCTCTAAAAATTTTAAAGAAGTCAAATCCAAATCATCCGCTTGATGTGCTTTTTCAAACCAATAATTTGCACTGTCCGGCCGTTGAGTAGCACCATAGATACATCCAATATTATTCATAAAATCGGCTTCGGTAGTGTCTCGCAAATAAGCTTTTTTGAAATATGGCAAAGCCTCTAGTAGTCTATTTTTCCCTAAAATATAATAATGATTTGCACTATCGGTTAATCCCATTTTAGCAAACTCATTTCCTTTATTGGTAAAAATATCTGAGGTGTTATAGTTGATGGTTCCAAGATTGTTAATAAATATGGCATTGGTAGAATCTTCTTGATAAGCCATGTTATAATACTTGAAAGCTGAGTCGTAATTTTTGATATTAAAATAAGCTTTACCAAGTTGATTATATCCATCACTAGGCAATGCAGGGTAGATAGCTAGCGACTTTGAAAGCTTGGCTATTGCATCAATAGAGGCTTCTCTGATTTGCTGTTCTGTTTTGCCTTCGGCATAATCATTGCTCGATAAATGGTTTCCTAAATAAAACAAAAGATGGGTTGAATTTGGATAATACTCAATGTCGCGAGAGAACAAATTAAAATCCGATTTCCAATCTTCATTTCGAGAATAGGTTTTCAAAGAATAGAGAGCTGAAACAATTAGTATGATTGAAAAAAACAAAGGCGATTTTGAAAATGCTTGAGAAAAAGAGCCATCACTGCTATCATTATTTTTATATAAAAATTTAGATAAAAGAACAACAACAGCTACACATAACCCCAAAGAGGGCATAAACATCAAACGCTCACCAAAAGAAGTGCCTATAATAATAAACACATTGCAAGTGATTGAAAAAGTAATGAAAAACCAAAGTAGTCCGAAGCTAATCATATTCTTTTCTTTTAACTTCCAAAATCCATATACCAACATTGCTGTTAGCACTAGAAAAGATAATAAAAATGAGGGGTCGGCTAAGTTTTTAATGGGTTGTAATGAAGAATAAGAATAATCACAAGAGAGAGGATATGGAATAAAAAAAAGTTTTCAAATATAAACCTAATGTATTGATGGCAGAGCCTCTTTGAATCAGAAAATCATCATTGGCAATTGCTAAATAATTGTCCAATGCACTCACTGGGGCCATTTCGGGATATCCACTTAATGAAAAATGACGGCAGGCCAAAAAGAACAAAGAGCAAGCAGCAAACAATGATGAAACGATTGCATTGCGTTTAATGTTGGAATTGATAAACATATATATGAAAATAGGAATCACTCCAATCATCACAACTGTTGATTCTTTTGAAAAAGAACCGGCCAAGAAACCCAAAATTCCTAATACAAGATAATATGTTTTTTCTTTTGAAAAATAAAGTTGAATACAACGCAGTGCTATCAAGCTTCCTAGCAAACTTAAAATTTCATCGCCACTTTTAATGTTGGCAACAGATTCTGCATGAATGGGGTGAACAATAAAAAGTAAAGAAATTAAAAAAGGAATCACCCACTTTTTTTTCATGATATCATAAAAAATAAAAAAGATAAACACCCCTACAAGCACATAAAGCAAAACGTTCACAACGTGGAATGGATAAGGGTTTGCACCAAAAATATTCCACTCAATATTAAAAAGAAATTTCGTGAATGGACGATAGAGTGAATTTTCTAAATCTGAATAATCGCCTTTACGCAATGGAGTGCTAAAAATCAATTTTGTGTTTTCCCAACTAAAGGGAGCTTTAGTAATTTTATTGTTTCTAATAATTCCATGGTCATCTAACACGAAACGATTTTTGAATGTGTTTGCATTGAGTAAAAAAGCAACGATTGCGATAAGTCCGGCATATATCCAAGCTTCATACTTTGAAGGTTCTTTGGTTTGCTGTGATGGTTTATTGCTTTTGTTGGGTTGATTGATATTGCTTTTAGGTGCTGGTACGGGTGTTTGACTTCCCTTGGCTTGCTTTTTTTTGCTCATACTTATTCATTTACAAGTTTACGAGGTACGGTATTGTTTGGTGTTGTTGTTGGCTTTAAGATAGGTTTTGTGTTTTCTTGAATAGGAGGTGCGTTTTTTTCTTTTTCCCTTGCTAACCTTTTTTTCTTCTTTTTTCTTTTTTCCTTTGCTCCTTGCTGATGGAGTCGGCTGTGGATTTTGTGCTAGTGCATGAAAACATAAATGCCGATAAAATAAGGAATGTCAAAAAATAAAATTGCTTTTTCATTTGCTTAAAAATATTGTATTTACAAATATAAAAATATATTCTCTTTTTAGCTTAAACACTTCTTTCCATTTCTCTCAACCATCGTTCGGGTGTTTCATTTTGACAAGCCAATAGATAATCTTGATAGGAACATGCAACGATATTGTTTTCTGTAACCTGCATCCACCAACGGTTTGTGCGTTTACTTTTATAAAAAATGATCTCATTATCTGAAAAGGAAACATGATAAATTAAAAACCCATCTTTATAATCAAGGGGATATTCTTCCTTTTGAATGTATAAGCCATCAAAGTAATACCAAATCATTTGTGAAATCAATTTTGCTGTAATTTGATTTGTGTCATTTTCTGGAATGTAACCAAAAATACCAAATGAATGGAGTTTGCTGCTCATTCCAGCAAAGCGAGTGATTTTGCAAATTTCATCACCAGTGAATCCATTAGGAGAATAAAATTTGTTGCTGGGAGCATCGCTATATTTTATACAATTAATATCAAGGCTTGCAATATCAGATGATCTTAATAAAGGTTCCATTAACTCAATGTCTTCTCGTACTTTTCCTAAGCGAAAACAATCAAACCGAAGCTTGTCAAAGGTTTCAATGATATTCGGATTGATATAATAACTTTGAAATCCAATCAAATTAAAAGTTCTTATAAAATTGGGAGTTGAAGTAAATGTTTCTAATAAGTAATTATCATGTTGAATTTCGGGCTTTTCGTTCAAGTCGGCTAACATATCAATCACCGTAAAATCAACTACTTTTTGCATCGACTTAAAGACTTCATATTGCTGGGCAGTTAGGTCGTGTGAACCTCCTAATATCAATACTTTTTTATTCATTAAATATAAGTCCGACAAAATAGTATTTAATGCTGCTCTAGTATCATTCAGTGAATTTCCTTCCACAATATTTCCTAAATCGCCTATCATTAATCTTTCATGCCAATAATGTAATTGATATAGCTCTCTTCGTATTTTGTCAGGCCCAGTGGAATAGGCCATTGTGCTATCTTGACCTCTAAATTCACCCACGCCTAATAGTATAACATCCAAATCATCTATATCCCAATTTTCTTCATTAATATACCTTACTTTACTTCCAAGTTGTGTCGGTAAATATTCTTTTTCTTCAATATCTTTAAACTGAACTTTCGAAAAATAATTTATTAATTCTTTATTCATCTTATTCCTTTTTTTAATTTGCTAAAAGTACAACTCCTATTGAATTTTATTAAAATTTTACTGAATAAACCTGATAGATGTTTAAACATACATCTTGCCAGAAACTAATTAAAACCTACCAATTACTCATTTATTACAAAAAGCATGAAATGCGAATATATCTTTGTCTTATCAAATCACAAGTGAAAAAGAAATAAACAAAACTTCAACCTATGAAAAGTTTATTTCAACTTAATGAAAATTTAGTAGTGTTTTTTTTCATTAAATTCATAAAGCCTCTCATAAAAGAGGCTTTTTTTATATTCAGAATAACCCATAAATTGGACTTTAAAGGCTATCTTTGCACCCTTTTATATTTTAAAACAAAAAGAAAATTATGTTATCTACAAATAATATATCCTTATCATACGGCAAAAGAGTTTTATTTGACGAAGTCAGTATCAATTTTACAAAAGGGAACTGCTATGGAATTATCGGTGCAAACGGAGCCGGGAAAAGTACTTTTTTAAAAATTTTGAGTGGAGAAATTGAGCCAAACAAAGGAACAGTCAGCCTTTCGCCTAATGAGCGAATGAGCATTTTAAAACAAAACCACTTTGAATATAACGAATATACAGTACTCAATACCGTGTTGATGGGAAATAAAAAAAATGTGGGATATCCAACAAGAAAAAGATGCTTTATATTTAAAAGAAGATTTTACAGAAAACGACGGTATTCGTGCAGGTGAACTAGAAGCTGAATATGGCGAAATGGGAGGTTACACAGCTGAAAGTGACGCTGCTCAACTGTTAGCAAACCTCGGCATCAAAGAAGACCTTCACAATTCCAACATGAAAGACTTGACAGGTACCGAAAAAGTGAGAGTGCTACTAGCTCAAGCTCTTTTTGGAAATCCAGACGTGTTGCTATTAGATGAGCCCACCAATGACTTAGATGTAGATACCATAAAATGGCTCGAAAACTTCTTAGCTGATTATGAAAATACTGCAATTGTTGTCAGCCACGATAGGCACTTTTTAGACACTGTGTGCACCCATGTTGCCGATGTGGACAGAAGTAAAATTACAATATACACTGGAAACTATACTTTCTGGTATGAAAGTAGTCAGTTGGCAGCAAGACAATTGAGTGATAAAAATAAAAAGATGGAAGATAAGCGAAAAGACCTGCTCGACTTCATCGCCCGATTTAGTGCAAACGCTAGTAAAAGTAAACAAGCAACTTCTCGAAAAAAAGCATTAGAAAAATTAGTAATTGAAGAAATAAAACCTAGTAATCGAAGATATCCGGGAATCATTTTTAAACCCGAAAGACAAGTTGGAAATGATATTTTAAAAGTTGAAAAATTAGCAGCTTATTTTGAAGGGAAAACCCTCTTCCGTGATCTCTCTTTTGATGTGGGAAGAACTGATAAAATTTTAATCACAAGTAAAAATCAATTAGCAGTTACTCAATTTTTTCAAATCATCAATAACGAAGCCAAACCAACTGAAGGTATTTATGAATGGGGGACAACCATCACCAAAGCCTATCTGCCCAATAATAATCAAGAATATTTTGAAAGCGACCTTTCTCTTTTAGATTGGCTCAGACAATTTGTGCCACCACATATTACAGATGTTGATGAAGATTTTTTAAGAGGATTTTTTGGCAAAATGCTTTTTGCTGGTGATGAATTAAGTAAAAAAACAAAAGTTTTGAGTGGAGGTGAAAAAGTAAGATGTATGCTGAGTCGAATGATGGTGCAAAACCCAAATGTGATTATTCTTGATGAGCCCACCAACCACTTAGATTTGGAAAGCATTACCGCATTCAATAATGGAGCCATCGACTTTCCGGGAGTGATTTTGATGGCTACACACGATTTGGCTTTTGCAAACTCTGTCTGCAACCGTGTGATAGAACTTACGCCAAAAGGAGTTATCGACCGATTGAGCACCTATGAGGAGTATCTCGATAATCCAAGAGTGAAAGAGCTTCGACAAGAAATGTATTCCTAAAGAATACCTTTTTTTAGCACATTAGACAAATGCCAAAAATTAGACCAATTTTGTCTCTTATGTACTATTTTATATTTCATTAATTTAAAATTATGTCTAATTGGATTTTGATAATTATTGCAGGACTGTTTGAAACCGCCTTTGCTTTTTGTTTAGGAAAAGCAAAATTGAGCACAGGCCAAGAGCAGTATTGGTGGTATGCCGGTTTTGTCATAACCTTATGTATTAGCATGTTTTTATTAGTGAAGGCAACTCAATATTTGCCAATAGGGACTGCTTATGCAGTGTGGACAGGTATTGGTGCTGTAGGAACTGTTTTGATTGGCATTTTTTTATTTAAAGAACCTGCATCTTTTCTTCGAATTTTATTTCTGTTTACACTCATTGCTTCCATTGTCGGATTAAAATTTGTATCCGAATATTGTCTTGTCCTAAAATAGGTTTACACTAAAATGTGTAAAAATGGACAAAAAAAGTAAAGTCATTTCAGGACTAAAAACCGGGAAAATCATCATTCAGAAACCGAATAAGTATTTTACAGTTTCGGAAAAGCATCACATCATTCAAGAATTTTTGAGTTTAGGCTGTACCAAGCGTGAGATTTGGGAAAAATACACAGGTCAGAAAGAAGAACACGGACAATTACTTCGCTGGATGAAACAATTGGGCTATGATGCTTCTGGTAAAACTAGAAGACCTAACTTTACGATAGAAAATGTTGTAAATATGGCTAAAAAAGACAATGGAAACAATAAAACAATCGAAGACTTTGAAACGCTTCAATTGAAAAAAAGGATTTCAGAACTGGAATCTCAGCTCAAAGATGCGGAGATGAAAGCTATCCTATTCTCTACAATGGTTGATATTGCAGAAAAGGAATTTAATATTCCCATCCGAAAAAAGTACAATACCAAGCCATCGAAGAAATGAAAAACAATTTTCAGAACTTAGGACTTGCCAAGCTATGTTCTTGGCTTGGTATGAGCAGACAGGCATATTATCAAAACTCGTGGAAAGCCATAGACACAACCATTGAGGAAGAATTGG
>LNFQ01000019.1 GCA_001567165.1 Bacteroidetes bacterium OLB11 | reverse complement strand
GCTGAATGTTTATCCATCTCTCCTGAGTACATTTCAATTAAAGCCACAACCACCGAAAAATTAGGATTTGTTGGACGTGAAGAAGGGGTAGTAGCACATGCTACCGTTCTGCTTATGAAAAAAATAATTTTTATATGAAAACAACTTTTCAAAAAAATTAAATCGTTTTCTTACTCTGAAAAAAATCAATGAAACTACTTATTTTGAAGTCGCTTCACGCCCTGAAGACAAGTGCTTTTCAGAATGATAAGACGAACGAACTAAAGGACCACTTTCTACATAATCTAAACCAATTTGATAACCAATTTCTTTATATTCAGCAAACTCATCTGGATGAACAAAACGCACAACAGGCAAATGTTTCGGAGTGGGTTGTAGATACTGTCCAATAGTAACTACATCACATCCATTATCATATAAATCTTGCAATGTTTGAATAACTTCTTCTCGTTTTTCCCCTAAGCCAAGCATAATGCCACTTTTGGTTCTCATTCCCCCTTTTTTGAGTGTTCTGAGGACTTCCATACTACGATGATATTTAGCCTGAATTCTTACAAGACGAGTCAAGCGTTCTGTCGTTTCAATATTGTGTGAAACCACATTTGGTGCTGCATCAATGATGCGTTGAATATTTTCTTTATCTCCTTTGAAATCGGGAATAAGCGTTTCTAAAGTTGTTTCAGGATTTAAGGCATAAACCGCTTTAATGGTATTATACCAAATGATGCTGCCACCATCTTTCAGTTCATCCCTGTCCACACTAGTAATGACAGCATGTTTGACTTTCATCAAATGAATGGCCTCTGCCACACGTTGCGGCTCATCCCAATCGACTGCATGAGGCCTTCCTGTTGCAACAGCACAGAATCCACACGATCGAGTGCAAATGTTTCCTAATATCATAAAAGTTGCAGTGCCGCGTCCCCAACATTCTCCCATGTTTGGGCAATTTCCACTTTCACAGATAGTATGAAGTTTATGCTCATCTACAATATTCCTTACGCTTCTATAATTTTCACCAATTGGTAACTTCACTCGAAGCCAATTTGGTTTTTTTATTCGGGGAGATTCTTCTGATGTAATATTTCCTGAACAAGACATAATACAAAGGTATGTATAAAACATTGAACTTTTAAACCCAGATTTGTCACTCAAATTTTAAAGAAACAGAATTACACTTCCTTTTTTGAAAGAAAAAACAAGAAAACTCATACCAAAAAAGGATTTTAAGGGGTTGATCTTGATTTTATATCCAAATTGAGTATTATCTTATTTGTTTCTAAATCGGTTACTTGTATCGCTGTGCAATTTTGAGTGCCATTTCTTTTATTTCTTTTGCTAAGTGTAATGGTTTAATCACGGTTACATTATCTTTTAGACTTAATAATAGCGAAGTAAATTCATAATTTATAACGACAAAAATCTCTATCAAAAGGTGACTTTTCGTTTCTTTTATTATTTTTTGGGAATGATGCAAAGGTTGTGATTGAACATAATTTTTTTGGCTTATATCAAATTTTAAAATGATTTTTTCTGGATTTTTCCCCGTCAGTGAAATGCCAATTGTTGATTGGAAATAATTTTCTGGATCCATTTCTTCCTCCATAAAAGTTTGATTTGTATTGAGCAATTGAATCATCCGATCAAACGAAAATGTGAGGAATTTACTTGCTTTGGTTGGGTGAATATCTTTCGCTACTAAATACATTCTGCCATTATACTCTTTCACAAAATAAGGATGCACAATGTGCTTCTTCAATTCACCTTTTGTAAAAGATTTATATTGAATTTTTAGAACTTTTCGATTGCGAATTGCATCGACAACATCATTTAAAAACTCAATCCCCATATACCTTTTGGGTCTATCGAGGTATAAAATTTTTGAAGACGAATTTTGTTCCATATTATATTTTATTGAAGTCGCAATTTTACTAATTGCATCATCAAATATCTTTATTGCTGGTAAGTCTTTAAACTGTTCCAAAATCCCAATGGCTAATTCTAATCCTTGCAAATCTTCAGCAGACACCGCAATTTTATTGATAGAATAATCTGAATCGGTATAAATATAGCCTTTTTGTTTTCGGTCAAAAACAATCGGCGCAAAAAATCCCAAGCCTTGATCAAAACGCATGGCATAAATATCTTTTTGAATCGTAGATTCAGAAATGAGTGTTTCTAATTTTTCTGATACATAATCAACCAAATCAATTAGGGAAGGAGCATTTCGTTGTTTCATAATGATGCGTGCATCTATCAACTTATACCGAGAAATAGCATATTTATTTTGCATAGTTTTTTTAAAAAATAAAAATAAAAATAACTACGTAAATTCAATGCGTAGTGACAAAATAATCTTTGTATTCATAAAAATAAACGAAGATGAAAAATACATTGACTACATCAAAATTTTACATGGAAGCATTTAAAATCAATAAAATTATTTTTGACGACACCAACTTAGTTAGTGTTGATATTAAAAGTAAAGTGCAGCACGAATGGCTTACAGCAACTCTTTTGTTTGACTTCGCACTCTTTAATGATTTGATGAGGCATGCCGGTGATATGGGTGAAAAATTGGCTATATTAGTTAGTGATAAACTTATTTCAAAAGAGCAAAAACCTTATATTTTAAATTTGGAAAATGAGGAGTTTATTTTTTCAAGCAGTCGAATACTATTGAGTTATCTTTCGGTTGACAATATGAATTGCTTTTATGTAGAAACGATTAGCCCACTGTCTTATTTATATCAAGTGAGAAATTTAAGAAAAAATATTAGCGATTTTTCTAGTATTCATTTAAAACCCAATAACTCATTCAACACCACAATTCAAGAATTATCACGACTTTACACTTACTATATTGCGTTGAAAGAACTCAACTTGACCGATGCTGCTGCACGCGAAAAATCAGGATTGCAAAATGAATATTTATTTAAACTTTCGTATCAAGCCTATAATAAAAAAATTTCATTATAAGTCACATTTATTCAATTTTACAAATTAAGCTACATTTGTAAAATGAAAATGTTACGCACAATAGTCTTACTTCTTTTTTTGACCTCCACTATAAATGCTATGCCTGATAGCTTAGACATGAAAATCGGACAGATGATTATGGTGGGAATGAAAGGAACAACTGTAACACCAAATTCTAAAATTTTACAACACATTCGAAATAATATTATCGGCGGAATTTTACTTTTTGAATTTAATCTTAATTCTATTTCGACACTTCAAAATTTGGAATCGCTCACTTCAAAATTAAAAGCAGAAGCCAAAATTCCATTATTAATCGCTATCGATCAGGAAGGAGGTAAAGTGAATCGACTAAAACAAAAATACGGTTTTGATGAAATGCCATCTGCCAAAAGTTTAGGCGACCAAAACGACATGCAAAGCCTATCCAAAACGGCACAAATAATCAGCACAGCCCTCTACAAAGCAGGTATTAATGTGAACTTTGCTCCTGTTTTAGATGTGCATAATAGTCTTTGTCCTGTGTTGGGAAAGCTAGGCAGATGCTATTCTTCAGACGTAGAAGTGATTGCACAAATGGCTTCTGTATTATTAGATTCTATGAGCCAAAAAAATATTATAGGAGTAGGAAAACATTTTCCTGGACATGGAAACAGCCGCACCGATTCGCATAAATCATTAGTGGATGTGAGCAACTATTGGGATTCAAGCGAGCTAAAACCTTATCAAAAGCTAATCAAAAATAATAAATTACAAGCCGTCATGACGGGGCATATTATTAATAGCAAACTCGACAAAACAAATAAGCCTGCAACACTATCAGAAGAGGTTGTTACAACTCTTCTCAGAAAAAAAAATTAGGATTTAATGGAGTAGTCTTTAGCGATGATATGCAAATGCATGCAATTAGTAGCCATTACGGATTTGAGCAAAGTATCAAACTCGCTATTCAAGCTGGAGTTGATATTTTAATCTTTAGTAATAATATAGAAAATGCCACTCAATACACACCTGAAAATATTCATCAAACGATAAAAAAATTAGTTCTAAAAGGAGATATTTCGAAGTCTCAAATTGATGAAAGTTATCAACGAATACAAACACTCAAAAGACAATTATAATACCAAACCAAAGTAAAATGTATATCTATAACGTCACCATAAAAATCGACAAAAGCATAGAAGAAGAATGGCTAAAATGGATGAACACAGAACACATCCAAGAAGTCATTGGCACCGGATTATTTCATGATTACTCATTTATGGAATTGCTAGAACCTCAAGATGAAGATGGCAGGACATTTGTAGTACAGTATTACACAAACAGTTTAGATAAATACAACGAGTATTCAACCCAACACGCTATGGCACTCCGAGATAAGGGGATTGAAAAATTTGGACAACAATTTGTTGCATTTAGAACATTATTGAAAAAGCATATTTAGAATTGAAGATTTTTTGGATTCAATTTGGTAAAAAGGTGAAATATTCACTTTTTGAAAATGTGTATAATTTGTGAAAATCCTTAATGAGTAAGCATTCTAGAAGAAAAATAATTTTTGTTTCTGCTAAAACATAGTATTTTAGCACCTTAAATAAATATTTACAAACCCTAAAAATTAAAAATTATGAACAAAGCAGAATTAATCGAAGCAATGGCAAAAGCTGCTGATTGCACAAAAACACAAGCTGGTGCTGCATTAGACGCATTTTGCGACACAGTTGGAGCCGCTCTTAAAAGTGAAGACAAAGTAACTTTAGTTGGCTTTGGAACTTTCTCAGTTTCTAAAAGAGCAGCACGTGTTGGACGCAATCCACAAACTGGAAAAGAAATTAAAATTGCAGCCAAAAAGTAGCTAAATTTAAAGCTGGAAAAGAATTAAGTGCAATTGTTGCAAAAGCAAAAACCAAAAAATAATTCTTTTTTTAAAATAAAAAACCGAGCAATTTGCTCGGTTTTTTATTTTAAAAAAGTAGGCGCTTTAAAGAATAAACTTATATATTTGCATCATTAATAAATTATAATATGGGAAGAGGTGATAAAAAAACAAAAGCTGGAAAAATTTTCAAAGGCTCATTCGGGAAATATAGAAGTAGCCGCACGCGAAAAGTATCCGCTAAAAAAATTGAAAAGAAAGCATAATGCTTTCTTTTTTTTTGTCAAATCTATCGGTTATTTTTTTCTAAAAGGGAATCATCAATAAACAGTTTGATTTTTTAAAAAAATATTATTTTAAATTGAGTGTAATTACTCAAATCAATCTAATAATTATTTACCTAATTTTTTTTAATCTAGAAATATAATTTAGTGCCATTCTAGGTTATAAAATAGTTCATTATAAAGCAAGTGCATTTGCTTGATAATAAATAAAATCAATTTATTTATTATATTTATAGCATGAAGTTACTTCAAAAATGAAATGTTACACATGTAAAGTAAGGAATTGCTCAAATTATGAAACATTGTGAGCGAAGTGCAATTGATTCTATCAGTCGTTTTAAGCAAACACGCTTCATCAAAAAAGGGGATATTTTATTTAGAGAAGGAGAAATTGTGAAAGGAATTTTTTTTATTAAAAAGGGAGTCTTAAAAATAGAAATTTTTCGAAACCATAAACCATTGATATTACAACTTTCAGGTAGAGGTTGCATATTAGGACATCGAACTACTGAAAAGTCAAAGGTACATTTGACAACGGTTACAGCGGTTACTGATTCAACATACTGCTTTATACCATTAGAACATTTTAATAAAATACTTGACAATAGTCCTTTATTAAAAAAGCAGCTTCATTACCAATTACTAAAAGAGCTGGAGCTCATCGAAAAGAAGGCACTTCATTTAGCTCATAAAACTGTTCGAGAAAAAGTAGCAGAAGCCTTGTTGTTGTTGAGCGAATTTTATAACTACCAAGAGCAGTTGAAAAACGTTCCGAATAAATTTTTGCAGAACAGACATTGCAAATATAGCAGGAACTACAAAGGAGCAAGTATCCAAAACCTTAAAAGACTTTGAGCGAGAAAAATTAATTAAGTGTATTGCCAAAAAATTTAGTTATTTGAACATTGAAAAACTACAAGATTTATCAGAAGGAAATGAAATATTTGCAGTGAGAGATTAATCGAAATATCAAGCTATTCGCTGAAAAAATACGAAAACGTACTTTATCCAATATTTATAATACCAATGCCTTAGACGTGAATTTCTAGGTTTTTATCTTCGTTTTGAAATATAAATTTTTTAAACCCCAAAAAAGTGTATTATGGAAAACGAATCAAAAAGAGAAAAAGAAAATGTCCCGTTTTACAGAATGATTATGGACGATTTTATGTTACTCATGTTTTTAGGAGTTACCATTTATGCCATATTTTATTTACTGTGGGGAGTGATGGAATTGTCCAACATACCGACGATTCCGGAGGAGCTAAAGGAAACATTAATTAAATAATTTTTAAATCTTTTTTATATGAGTTTACTAAAACCTGAAGAAGGATGGTACTACAAGAAAGTATCCAAAGATGAAAAAATGTGGATGTTGATTGCACTAGTTTTATGCATTATGATGTTTATATGGATGGTGCTTTGGCATGTGTATGGAAAACAAAACCCATCGAGCCTAACCTATCGAACCAGCACTACAGAATTTGGAAAACTAAGCAGTGCTTATATTAAACAAAATATGGTTGGATCCGACAATGGAGTTCCTGTGGTGAGACCTCAGCCAAACACAGATGTGTTTTTGCTTGCTGAAATGTGGCGTTGGAGCCCTGTTATGATTCTGCAAAAAGATCAAGCATACAAAATGCATATATCTTCAAGAGATGTTGTGCATGGATTATCAATACAGCCAGTAAATATGAATTTTCAAGTTTACCCCGGATATGATTATGTGTTGGAATTTAAGCCCACAGAAGCTGGAGAGTACAAAATTGTTTGTAATGAATTTTGCGGTATTGGGCATCATACTATGATTGGAAAAATCGTGGTGATTGAAAAGGATGAAGACCTCAAACTTTATGGCTATGAAAACTTCAAAAAAGCACCAGACCCTGTAGCAACTTTTAAAAAAGAAGCAATGAGTGAAACCGAAATGGCATTGCAAGGAGAGCAAGTTTATACCTTGAAAGGGTGTGCAGCTTGTCATAAAATTGATGGCACTAGCCAATTGGCTCCATCTTGGAAAGGGCTATTTGGCAAAGATGAAAAAGTGCTAGTAGATGGAAAAGAAATAATGGTATCTGTCGATGAAAGTTATATTATAGAATCAATCAAAGACCCAACAAAAAAAGTAACAGTCGGATTTGAAAAAACCCCAATGCCCGTTTTCCCATTGACAGATGAAGAAATTGACTTTTTGGTCGCTTATATCAAAACCCTCAAAAATTAAACTTTAAAATTTTAAAACTATGTTTCGTATTTGTGATATTACAGGATTTAAAGTGGACCTGTCGTCCGAAAAATTAATTCGATATAATGCTGTTTTTGCGGTTGTGTCACTGTTATTAGCAGTAGTAGCAGCACTATTATTAGTTCTTACAAGATATCAACCAATTCACCTATTAGGGGCAGAATGGTATTATCGATTAGTTACTTTTCATGGATTAAATGCATTGATATTTTGGATTATCTTTTTTGAAATTGCAGGATTATATTTCGGCTCAACGGTTGTTTTGAATACAAGGTTTTGCTCTCCAAAAGCAGGCTGGGTAGCATTTATTTTAATGGCTTCAGGGTTGGTGATGTCTAATGTTATTATTTTAATGGGAAAGGCAGATGTTATGCTCACTTCATATACACCATTGAAAGCACATCCACTTTATTATTTAGGAATTATATTATTTGCAGTCGGAGCTTTAATCGCTGTGGCATTATTTTTCGGAAATTTGATGATTGCAAGAAGAGAAAACGCTTATGGAGATAGTTTGCCATTATTTACTTATGGATTGATGACTGCAGCTATCATTGCCGTAATTACACTAGCAACTGGAGCATTGATTTATATCCCCACTTTTTTGTGGTCATTAGGACTTGTTGAAAATGTGGACCCAGCTATGTATAAATTAATATGGTGGGGATTAGGACATTCATCCCAACAAATTAATGTAGCAGCGATGGTCTCCATTTGGTATATGGTTTCCTTTTTAGCAGTGGGAGGAACTTCAATCAATGAAAAAGTTTCAAGAAGTGCATTTGTGCTTTATATCTTGTTTATCTGTTTAGCATCAGCCCACCATTTATTAACAGACCCCGGCGTTAGTAGTGCATGGAAAGTTTGGAACACAAGTTATGCAATGTATTTAGCAGTGCTAGCATCTATGATACATGCTTTTGCAGTTCCATCTTCATTTGAATCTGCACAACGAAGATGGGGATACAACAAAGGGCTTTTTGAGTGGTTGTCAAAAGCTCCTTGGGGCAATCCCGCATTTTCATCAGTTATTTTAGCTATTATCGGTTTTGGGTTTATTGGAGGTACTACAGGTGTTGTGTTTGGAATGGAGCAGACAAACATCATTGTACATAATACAATTGCAATTCCAGGGCACTTTAAGGGCACTGTGGTTATTGGCACTACATTAACTTTTATGGGAATTACTTATTATTTAATTCCGTTGATTTTTAGAAGAAAAATTGTAGGATTCAAATGGGCAAAAGTGCAACCATGGCTCTTCTTTATTGGAATTGCTTTGTTGTCTATTTCAATGATTGTGTTGGGCCAGCTAGGAGTGCCTCGTCGCCATTGGGATTCTACTTTCTCTGGTGGGCCATTCACTCATAACTTTAATCCTGCTGTTGATTTCTTTTGGGCATTGATGATGCTCGGTGGTGTGATTGCTTTCACGGCTACAATAATATGGATTTTGATTGTGGTATTCTCTGTGTTTTTAGGACCTAAAGTCAACGGGCCTCAAGATATGCAATTGACAATTTCTCCTTTAGCTCCTCCTGCAAAATCACATAAAGGATTTGAAGCACCCGGAACTTTAATTTTGACATTTGTTTTCTTACTCGTGTTTTTAGCTATATTCTTCCTCAACTGGAAGTGGCTGGCGGCAACATGGTATGTGAAATAAATAGACCTAAATTTTAAATATTAAAACTGATGCAGTTTTTGAAAAAAATTCGGCATCAGTTTTAAAAATTTTTAGAATTGAAAATTGTACATCGATATATTATCCTTTTTTTATCCTTTTTTTTTCTCTCATTTAGTTTCCCTGATGAAAAAAAAATATTTAGGTCAAAAGCCTGTCGACATTGAAGTGTATGATGCAAATGGAAACAAAGATTTGCTTTCAAATTATATAAAAAACAAACCTCTGATTATCTCACCGATTTATACAAAATGCTATTCTCTTTGTGGACTGATAAGTGGTGGCTTGCAAACGGCAATCAATCAATTAGGCACTTTGGGAAATGATTTTAATATGCTTAGCTTTTCATTTGATAGTACCGACACTAAAGCAGATTTGGCAGATTATCAATTGCGATGGAAAATGGATGGCATACATTGGAAGGCAATTTCTGCATCTGGAAATAATATCAATGTGTTGATGAAATCCATTGGCTTTGAATATGATTTTGTACCTTCTACAAACGAATATGATCATCCCTCTATCCTTGTCGTATTAAGCCCTTCAGGAAAAATTACCCGATTTGTTTATGGGATAAACCCATCCAAAAATGATATTGAATTAGCAGTGTTAGAAGCGGCATCCGAACGCTCACGACCAGGAATTGTGAAAGGATTCTATTTGCGATGTTTTGGTTTTGACCCAATAAAAAACATATAGAATGGACTGGAGATTTATCATTTCTACATCAGCAGGCTTGCTTATGATTGTGATAGTAAGTAGCATTTTTATTAAAACATTTATAACTTCAAAACAAAGCGATGAATACAACACCACTAACTCAAACTCATAATGATGAACAAACAAAAGGACATCAATTCTTTCAAAAATTTTCATCATTCTTTGGAAAGATTTATACTACTGAATCAAACCCGCTTTATCATTTAGGGGGTATTTCTGTTTTATTATTTACGATAGCTTGTATTTCGGGAATCTATGTTTTTATCTTTTATAATATTAACCCTCGACATGCTTGGAGTTCGGTGCAAGCAATGTCAGGCAACTTTTTCAATGGTTGGATGCGTACTATTCATCGCTATTCGTCTGACCTGCTTGTTATTTTTATGATACTCCATTTGGTGCATACATTGATTACTTCTAAGTATAAAAGATTATTATCATGGGTGAGTGGAATTATTTCTTTTTTGATTGTTATATTGATAGGTATTACAGGTTTTATGCTAGTGTGGGATCAAAAAGCAAAGTTAGTTGGATATTTGACAGCTCGCTTGTTTTCAACACTACCTATTTTTGATCCTTCTATTGCGGGTGCTTTTTTTGATGAATGATCTAAGCACTGTTGGAGGTTTTTTTTAAAGTGGCTCTATTTGGGCATATTGCTTTTTCTCTGGTAACGGTTATTGTGATTTGGATTCACATTATGAAAATATCAAAGCCTAAATTATTTCCTCCTAAAAAGTTAATGATTTATTGTTTTATTGCTCTTGCGATAATTGCTATTGTATTTCCTATAAAAAAGTGATCCTCCAGCTGAGTCAACCAACTTGCCTGTGAATACAACATTTGATTGGTATTATTTTTTTGGATATTATTTAATGAAGCTATTTTCTATTAACCAAAATTGGATTATTTTGATTGGGTCTGGTGTTGTTTTAGTATCATTCCTTTTATTATCAAACGAAAAAAATAGAGAGCCGGTTTTTATTGATTTGGATAAATGTGATGCCTGCAATTTATGTTCTTATGATTGCCCTTATGAAGCCATTGATATGCTGATGAAAGATGGGAAACGAAAAGCGATATTGTCGCTTGAAAAGTGCGTAGGATGTACAATCTGCATTGGTTCGTGTGATGAGCATGCCATCAGTCATCCTCTTTTTCCTCAGTATAATTTTGAGCAATCGAACAAAGTGGATATGACGGTTTTTTCGTGTAGCTATTTTCCACAGCATGAGTTTCCGAGAGAGTTGAATGTGCAAGAATATAAAGTACCTTGCTTGGGAAGTGTGATGGCAAAAGATGTTCAAAAAATATTAGACAACAATAGTGAAAAAATTGCCTTTTTGGGTTGTGAAGATTGTTATTATCGCTTAGGAAAAACATGGGCTATTAATCGTTTTTTAAGAAAAAGAGCTCCCTTATTTTCAAAAAAAATATGATGCTTCTAAAATTCAATTATTTACTTTAACTCAATACAGCAAAGAAAAATTATTATCTTTTTCAAATGAAAAATTGAAATCAAAAATGGAAAATACCATGCACATTCATGACCGTGTAAAAGGGAATCCGGTCCTTTCGGTTTTGGTGATGACTTTATTTTTTGCATTGATGATTCCATTGAGTAGCATGGTTGTCAAGTTTTTTAAACCAAATGAAAAAATGCTAATTGTGAATTTTAAATATATTTCAACTCCTATTGAATTCGAAAAAAATACTGCTGGAGGCTCGCACATGCAATCTAAAATTCCTGTAGTGAAAAAAAGAAGCCCGGTAATGTTAAAAATATTTTCATCTGATGATAAAAAACTTATTTATGAAAAAGAATACTTGCCAAGAGGAATGAGAAGTGATATTGCCATGTTTATTTATACACAGCTAACGCTTGATGAAAACACTGTTGATATTGAAATGACTGAAACCGAAGCAAATGATAAGCGGTTTCGCTTAGAGAATGTTCAGCTCAAAAAAGGAGATGGTACGTTTGTTGTTTTTAAAGATAATCAAATGGAGTTAGGAGGTGCTTTGCCTTCTCAGAAATAAAGACGATTGTTTAAATTCTTTTTAGCTTTTCAGTTCGTTTAATATTGATACCATTTTCTACGAACTCGTAAACTAGTGAAATTTCAGTGCTGGTATGATTCATCACATTGGTTGTTTGTGAAGGACTGCTTGGGTAAGTAATCGTGAGTGTTGTTACATTAAAAGAGTAAGTGAAATCGGTTGCGGCAGGGTCATACGCAGTCCCGGTTCCATCACTTCTAAATTCGATTTTAAAAGTTGTATCAGCTGGTTCAGTATTGACAATTTGATTATTTTGTGTGTTGATATTAGTCGCTCCATTAAAATACCACATACCGATTATTGTCGGTGTTTGATTATTATTTTGATTGTTGTTTGTGTTGTCTTTTTTAGAACAAGAAGTGATTAATAAGAGGAGGATTGATGTGAGGGTATAAAAGTAAAGTTTTAAGTTTTGCATTTATTTAATAATTTCAAGCAAAGTTAATGAAAATATGTGAAAAAAAAAATTTAACTTCGACTTCGATAAAATATGCGTATGGATAGGGCCAACCTTGTAAATCAAATTAAAGAAAAGAAGAGTTTTTTATGTATAGGTCTTGATACCGATATTTCAAAAATCCCGAGTTTTTTTATTAAAAGAAAAAGACCCTATTTTTGAATTTAATAAGCAGATCATTGATTCAACGAAGGATATATGTGTGAGCTATAAAATCAATACGGCCTTTTATGAAGCCAACGGTGTGGATGGCTGGCAAAGCATGCAAAAAACAATTGATTATATTCCCAAAAATATTTTTACCATTGCTGATGCTAAGCGTGGAGATATTGGAAATACAAGCACCCAGTATGCAAAAGCTTTTTTTCAAAATATGAATTTTGATAGTGTAACAGTCGCTCCATATATGGGCAAAGATAGTGTGTCTCCTTTTCTCCAATTTGAAGGGAAATGGGCAATTGTATTAGGCTTGACCTCAAATGAAGGGGCTTTCGATTTTCAATATTTAAAACAAAATGATGTCTTCTTGTTTGAGTCGGTTATCAAAAAAGTAAGTGAATGGGGTAATGAGCAAAACTTGATGTTTGTGATAGGAGCTACACAAACAGAGCAACTGCAACGAATAAGACAAATTATTCCCAGACATTTTTTACTCATACCCGGAGTTGGCACTCAAGGAGGAAGCCTTCAACAAGTTTGCCAATATGGAATGAATGAGGATTTCGGAATTTTAATTAATGTTTCAAGACAAATTATTTATGCTTCCAATCAAGAAGACTTTGCAGCCAAAGCTCATGAAGCTGCATTGAAATTTAAAAAAGAAATGGAAGTTTATTTTTAGATAAAACAAACTTCCATTTCTCTTTTATTAAAAAATACTATAGAGTAATTTCTACTACTTTTGTAGGATCAAGATTTGCATTTCGGATTGAAATATTTCTCGCTACTTGTTGTGCTATTTCTCCAATTGAATTGATTGTATTCGCATCGCCGCTCAAAAAAGCAGGTCTGCCAATATCACCACCTTCACGAATATCCAAAGCAATAGGAAGCTCGCCCAAATAAGGCACTTCAAACATATCAGCTAATCGGCGACCACCTCCTTTTCCAAAAATATAATATTTATTTTCGGGAAGTTCAGGTGGTGTGAAGTAGGACATATTTTCTATAATTCCTAAAATCGGCACTTTGATTTGTGGACCATCAAACATCATAATTGCTTTTTTAGCATCAGCCATTGCAACTTCTTGCGGTGTAGTAACAATAACGGCTCCAGTAATTGGAATTGTTTGCACGAGTGTTAAATGAATATCGCCGGTGCCGGGAGGTAAGTCAATGACCAAGTAATCTAAATCCTCCCAAAGTACATCAGAAATAAATTGTTTTAATGCACTGCTCGCCATAGGCCCACGCCATACGACTGCTTGCTTGTCATCAATCAGCAATCCGATACTCATTGCTTTAATTCCCATTACTTCAATTGGAACTATTTTCCCTTTTCCTCCTTCGTCTTTCATCATAGGGCGTTCCCCTTTTATTCCAAGCATAATTGGAATAGAAGGTCCATAAATATCAGCATCGAGTAATCCTACTTTTACCCCGTCACGTGCCAATGCTAGAGCAAGATTCACCGCAACTGAAGATTTCCCAACGCCCCCTTTCCCTGAACCAACAGCAATAATATTTTTCACATTCGGTAAAAATACTTTGCTATCTTTTCGGTTGCTATTGACATTAGCTGTAAAGTGTATAGTGGTGATGGCATCTTTTGAAACTAATAGTTTTATTGCATTTTCACAGGCTGTTTTCATCATTTCTTTTAAAGGGCAAGCGGGTGTTGTGAGTACGATAGTGAATGATACTTGATTGCCGTCTATTTCGATATCTTTTACCATATTCAATGTCACAAGATCTTTTCCTAAATCAGGATCTTGAACATTTCTGAGTGCATCTAAGATTTGTTCTTTTGTTATCATTTTGAAATGTATGTTAAATTATAAAATGCAAAGATAATTAGAAATAAGGATACAAACATTTCTGCTTAATTTTGGACTTGTGAATAGAATATTTATACTCTTATTTTTTTTATTACTAAGTCCCTTTATTGTCCATGCCCAATTTGGTTTTGAAAATAAAGTAGAACTTACCGGTGTTATTATGAGTGCTGATAGCTTGAGGTATCTTCCTTTTGTGACTATTATGATTCATAATAAGGACTTGGGAACCACCAGTAATGAGCGTGGTATTTTTACGCTCATTGCCGATAAGGGCGACACGCTAGAGTTTAGCAGTGTAGGCTTTCGTAAAAAAAAGATATATCATTCCAAAAGACTTAAGTTCATATCGCTATTCAATGATTCAATTAATGGTTCAAGATACTTTTTATTTACCAAATACGATTATTCGTCCTTCGCTTTCAAAAGAGGAGTTTGAAAAAGCTTTTAAAACGTGGGATATTCCTGATGATAAGTATGAAGTTGCTAGAAAAAATACAGAATTTCAAACTTTGAGAATGTTGGCATTTACATTGCCAAAAGATGGAAGAGAGAATCAAGGTGCTTTTCAAAAAATGATGATTGATAAAAGTTATTGGGCAGGTCAACAGCCACCAATGACTGTGTTTAGCCCATTAGCTTGGATTGAATTTTACAGGGCTTGGAAGAGAGGTGATTTTAAAAGAAAAAGGTAGTCTGCTTTGTTGCAAACTACCTGATATCAAAAATTGGGTAATCCGTTCTAGGCTTTCATCGCAGTAATTCCCGGCAATTCTTTTCCTTCAAAGTATTCTAGCAAAGCTCCACCTCCAGTGCTGACATAACTAACATCATTTGCTAAATGAAATTTATTGATTGCAGCTACGGAATCACCGCCACCAATAAGAGAAAAAGCTCCTTGCCGAGTGGCTTCAGCTATAGCTAATGCTATTTCTTTTGTGCCATTTTGAAATTTTTCAAATTCAAAAACGCCCATTGGTCCATTCCATAAAATGGTTTTTGAATTTAAAACTACATTTTGATAAAGTCCTATTGTTTTTGAACCAATATCCAAGCCCATCCAACCATCGCTCATATCTGCATTTTCAACTTCTTTTGATTGAGCTTCTGGTGAAAATTGGTCTGCCATGATACTATCCAAAGGAAGATAAAAATTCACTCCTTTTAATTTTGCTTTATTCAATAATTCGTTTGCTAAATCCAATTTGTCATTTTCACAAAGTGAAGATCCTACATTGAAGCCTTGAGATTTTAAGAACGTATAAGCCATGCCTCCACCAATGATGATATTGCTTGCTTTATTTAAAAGCATTTCAATAATCAATATTTTATCACTCACTTTTGCACCACCAATAATGGCTGTAAAGGGATACTCAGAGTTGTGCATCACTTTTTCGGCGTTGTTTACTTCTGCTTCCATGAGATAGCCAAACATTCGACTATTGGCATCAAAAAATTTTGCGATAATAGCGGTAGATGCGTGAGCTCGATGAGCAGTACCAAAAGCGTCATTGATATATACATCGCCTAAGGATGCTAAGCTTTTTGCAAAAGCCTCATCACCTTTTTCTTCTTCTTGATGAAAGCGCAAATTTTCTAAAAGGAGTACTTCGCCAGCCTTTAAATCTTGTGATGCTTGTGTTGCAGCTTGGCCAATACAAGCCGCTGAAAATTTTACTGCCACTCCGTTTAATAGGGTTGAGAGATGGGCAATGAGATGTTTTAAACTGTATTTTTCAGAAGCACTACCTTTTGGTCGTCCAAGATGGGACATCAGTATAACCGAGCCTCCTTCACTGATTACTTTTTGGATAGTGGGTAATGCTGCTTTGATTCTTGTATCATCTGTGATATGAAATTTATCATCGAGTGGCACATTAAAGTCCACACGAATTAATGCTTTTTTATCTTTGAAATGAAAGTTGGTAATGTTTGCCATTGATTATTTTATTTTTTCGAGTTCGTTTTTCTTTTGTTTTTTTAATTCTTTTTCGGCAAGTCTCAATTCTTCATATTTTTTAAATTGGGATGCTGTCAATACTTTTTTAAATTCAGCTTTACGAATATCGGTTTCTACATCTTTTTGTTTTTTTCTCAATCGTTCATTGGTTTGTTTCGCTTCGTAATTGGCTATACTATTGTAGGTTTTAAGATTGAGTTCATAAATTTTTTTATTTTGCTCAGGTGAAAGTGCCAGGTCATGCTGCATTTCATCTGTTTTTGCTTTAGCCTTTTCGGAGGGTGTTCTTTTTTGGGCATAAGCTTGCAAAGTCAAAATGCTTAGTAAAATGATGACTATATTTTTCATGTGTAATATTTTAGACAACAAATGTAAATGAAAGAATATTAAATAAGTTTTAAAATTTGTTTAAATGTCATTTTAAAACGGGGCTTTTCTTTTGGTTTTTTATTGGAAATGATTGGGAATGTCAAAAGGCGAAAAGAAAAATCCCTTTGCTGAGAGGCAAAGGGATTTTTCTTTTCCGTTTATTAAAAAATGGCTATGAAATTTTCGAAGCAAAATAGTGCAAAGTACGAACTAGTTGGCTCACATAGCTATTTTCGTTATCATACCAGCTAACAGTTTTCACTAATTGTTTATCTCCAATTGTCATTACCTTAGTTTGAGTTGCATCAAATAAAGAACCGTAAGTAGTGCCGATTATATCCGTGCTAACAATTTCATCTTCTGTATATCCGAAGCTGTCATTTGCAGCGGCTTTCATGGCAGCATTGATTTCTTCAGCGGTTACTTTTTTTGATAGGATTGAAGTCAATTCTGTTAAAGAACCAGTGATTGTAGGCACACGTTGGGCACTCCCATCTAATTTCCCTTTTAATTCTGGAAGTACGAGTCCTATTGCTTTCGCGGCACCTGTTGAGTTTGGAACGATGTTTGCGGCGGCAGCTCTTCCACGACGTAAATCATTTTTAGGATGCGGAGCATCTAGGGTGTTTTGGTCATTGGTGTAAGCGTGAATGGTTGTCATGATGCCAAGTTCGATATTGAAAGAGTCATTTAAAACTTTAGCCATAGGAGCAAGACAGTTGGTGGTACAAGAAGCACAAGAGATAATCGTTTCTGTACCATCTAAAATTTCATGGTTTACATTGAACACAACTGTTTTTAGGTCGCCTGTTGCCGGAGCAGAAATAACGACTCTTTTAGCTCCGGCATTGATATGAGCCATTGCTTTATCTTTATCAGTGAAGAATCCAGTACATTCAAGTACTACATCAACATCGTGTGCAGCCCAAGGAATTTGAGAGGGGTCTTTTTGAGCATAAATTTTTATCGTGTCATTTTCTACGATGATAGTGTCATCTGTTGCAGAAACATTTTTATCAAAACGCCCTTGAGCAGAGTCATATTTAAGAAGGTGAGCTAATGTTTTAGGACTTGTGAGGTCATTGATTGCGACAACGTCAATCCCTTGCATGTTATAAATTTGACGATAAACTAAACGTCCGATTCGACCAAAACCATTAATGGCTACTTTGATTGTACTCATGTTAATTTTATTTTTTGATTTGTTAAAAGTTAATTTTAAAGGTGCAAAGGTACATAAGCAAATGTGAATACGATGAAATATTTATTTATAAGAGAATATTTTGTAAATCCAAACAAATAATTTACTTTTGCACTCCAAAATAAAAAATGCCGCGTTGGTCAATCGGTTAAGACGCCTCCCTTTCACGGAGGAATGACGAGTTCGACTCTCGTACGTGGTACAAAAAAATCTCAAGAATTTTCTTGAGATTTTTTTTATTAAAAACAATTTGTTTTAGGGTTCAAAGTACCTGTAGTTTTCGTGTTTTTTGTTGGATTTTTGTTTGGCTTAAGATAAGAAATTGAAAAAGTTAGTATCCCAAGCTTCTCATGGCACGTTCAATATCGGGATTGTCTTCAGGCTGATAATGTTCATTTAGGTTAATTCCATTGAGCTTTGCCCAAGCTTGATAATAAGTGGCCGTAAAGGGATTTTTCAAGTCTTTAATGATATCAAAGCAGTTGGTATTGAGTTGCCTATTAATGAGCTTTACGAGAAGCCGACCTTGTGTAATGTTTAAGGAAGTTAGTTTATCTTCAAAGTTGGCTTTTATTTCTTTTTCTTTTGATTTGATATATTTTTTTCGCATTTTTTTGCTCATGTTGGCGGTAGCCGTATTGATTTCGCTAAAAAGTTGAGAAGAGGCATTTACATAAGGCATAACGGTTTTAATATAATATTTTAACTGGTTGTAGTGATATCGGTCGGTATCATTGGCAAACATTTGAGGGGCTACAATGACCGCTTCATTAAGCTCTATATGATAAATGGCTTGATTGTTATCTTTATCATTATTCTTTTGGACAGTAGGGAATAATTGTTGACTAAAAGTCATTTTAAGATTAAAGAGAAGGAATAAAAATAGGAGTGTCTTTTTCATTTGATAAAAATTATTGTAAAAGTATTGACATTTTTAAAATTGAAAAGTAAAAACGAGCAACAGTTTTTTAGATTTGCAAAAATTTATAAATATAAAGAACAATGCATGAGCAACTAAAGTTTGTCCAACTAAAGAAGGATATGAGAATGGCTTATATTGAGCGAGGTGAAAAACATAAACACGCGATAGTATTTATTCACGGATTGGCAAACTATCATGGGGTATGGTTGCAAAATATAAATGAACTTCAAAAATCGTTTCGATGTATTGCAATTGACTTGCCCGGGAATGGCTATTCAGGTAGAGATGTAGAAAAAATTAGCATGGAATTTTATGCAGAGTCTGTCATTGATTTTATTGAAAAGTTGGGATTGAGCAGGGTGACTATTGCCGGCCATTCTATGGGAGGTTTAGTTGCAATGAGAGCAGGATTGAAAGCACCTACTCTCATTACGAGGATGATTTTGTATGCACCAGCAGGCTTTGAGCATTTTTCGAAAAGTGAAAGAATTTTATTTAAAAGTGCTATTACATTTGGCAATTTCTTAAACCTAGATGAAGCGCAAGTAAAACAAGCTATTAAAGCTTCATTTTTTATTGAAAATCCGATAGGGGATATGCTTATAAAAGAGTTGAGCCAAATCATACAACAAAACGACCGGCAAAAATATAGGAAGATGTTGGAGCAATCTATTGATTCTATGCTGGAAGATCCGATTATAAATGAATTGGAAAATATTACGCAGGAAACGATGATTTTTTTGGGGAAGAAGATATGCTTATCCCAAACCGATTTTTACATCCAATATCCAGTCGCGAAATTGCATTGATAGGAGCTACTAAAATACCAAAATCGTCATTAGTAATTTATCCGCATACGGGACATTTTGTTCAAATTGAGAAATCAAAGGAGGTCAATTTGGAAGTTGTCCATTTCTTAAATTAAATTCGTCTTTTAAATAAAAGTATATAATTAAATAATTTTAGAGCATTCTAAAAAAAAGAAGAGGACAACCGAAAGTTATTTGAAATGCATCAAACTCAATTTAAGACAAAATAATTTTTTATAAAAATAGAGTGGAGATTTCAGTTCCGAAAACAGTCAAAAAAACACATTTTATAGTATAGAATATCTTAATTATCCTAATTAATTGATAATCTTTTAATAATTCTAAAATATTTTTCATTTAATAAAATATATCTTCTAATTTCGCATAAACTTATTTTTTAGGAGAATTCATTATAAACTCACATGGGATTATTCAATTTATTTACTCAAGACATAGCTATAGACCTTGGTACGGCAAACACATTAATTATTCATAATGAACAGGTGGTGGTTGATGAGCCATCAATAGTAGCAGTTGACAAAACTACCAATAAGATTATTGCAGTAGGAAGGCCAGCTATGTTGATGGACGGAAAAGTGCATGAAAACATAAAAACTATTCGCCCTCTGAAAGATGGTGTGATTGCAAACTTTCAAGCAGCAGAAGGGATGATAAAAGAAATGATTAAACTGATTAACCCCAAAAAAGCATTATTTGCACCAAGCTGGAGAATGGTCATTTGCATACCCTCTTCAATTACAGAAGTAGAAAAAAGAGCCGTTCGAGATAGTGCCGAACAAGCAGGGGCAAAAGAAGTGTATATGATTCACGAACCAATGGCGGCCGCCTTAGGAATTGGAATTGACGTGGAAGAGCCAATCGGAAATATGGTAATAGACATTGGAGGTGGCACTACTGGAATTTCAATCATTTCTTTATCAGGAATTGTATGCGATGAAAGCATTCGTGTAGCTGGTGATGACTTTACTGCTGATATCATTGAAGCAATGAGGCGTTATCATAGTTTGCTAATAGGAGAACGCACAGCAGAACAAATCAAAATTCAATTAGGAAGTGCACTAAAAGAATTAGAAGACCCATTGCCAGATGTGCCAGTGATGGGTAGAGACTTAGTTACAGGAATACCAAAAAGTATTATGGTGAACTATCAAGAAGTAGCAGACGCTTTAGACAAATCAATTTTTAAAATAGAGGAAGCTATTTTGAAGGCTTTAGAAAAAACACCACCGGAATTAGCCTCAGATATCTTTAGAAGAGGCTTATATCTTACAGGAGGTGGAGCATTACTCAAAGGTTTAGATAAAAGAATTTCTCAAAAAATAAAGCTACCAGTTCATGTTGCAGAAGAACCGCTTAGGAGTGTTGTGAGAGGAACCGGTATGGCATTGAAGCATATTCATAAGTATCCATTTTTGATGCAATAATAATGTTTGAGAGCCTTAAATGTGAGTAGCTAGTGCGAAATTTATTTTTATTAATAAAACAATATTATACCTTTTTCGTATTCATTATACTGGAATCCATCTGCTTGATGATTTTTTTTAGAAACAATCATTATCAACAAACTTCTATTATTAATTCATCGAACAAAATTGTCGGCTCGTTATACTCCAAGCAAAATACAATTTTAAATTATTTCTTCCTTAAAAAAATAAATGACAGCTTAGTTGACGAAAATGCAAAACTGAGAAGTAAACTAGGCATTCAAACATTACAAAATCCATTGCAGGATACGAGTTTTACAAGAGAAGTAAAGATTGATACTGCCAATATTCATACTGCATTTTTGGAATATAAAGCAGTAAAAGCATTAAACAACACCATAGATCAAAAAATAAACTATTTAACATTAGACATTGGAAAAAATGCGGGAATCGAAAAAAATATGGCAGTGATAGGTGCAAATGGAATAGTTGGAAAAATATCACACGTGAGCGAGCATTACAGCTTAGCAACATCCATTTTATCAGAAGGGTTTAATATTAGTGCTATGACAAGCGATGGTACGGTTGGGAAAGTAGTTTGGGAAGGTAAAAAAACGAATGAATTATTGCTAACCGGAATCCCACAATCTGTAAAATTAAAAAAAGGAGATACCATCAAAACAAGTGGCTATTCTTCGATATTTCCAGAAAATATTATTATTGGATATGTGATAAAGCCAAATAACACCACAAGCTATAAATTAGTATCAGCTAGTAATTTCTTTAATTTACACTTTGTCTATGTCATTAGAGAAAAAACAAATCAAGAATTAAACGAATTAGAATCTAAAATGAAAGAACAATAATGGCAAAACCCATCCGATTCATATTGTATTTTATTTTTATAATGGCATTCCAAGTGTTTATTTTAAATAATATTGTCATAAAATCTGCTTTAACCTTAGGAGATTTGCCCATATTTATCCCACTCATCTATCCATTTATTATATTAATTCTACCAGTAAACACTAATCATGTATTGGTGATGCTTATCTCCTTTTTTGTTGGATTGACAATGGATATGTTCAGCAATACGCCCGGCATGCACGCAGCAACATGTGTGCTTTTAGGTTATATGAGACCCTATTTACTTAATTTGTTTTTTCAACAAAATATTAAAGATTTGGGCGATACAGTACCTACTTTATATCGAATGGGATTTAAGTATTTTTTACTCTATAATTTATTTGCCCTTTTAGTACATCACTTCTTTTTTTTACTTACTACAAATTTGGAGTATAACCAACCTCATTTTAATCATATTTAAGACACTTGTTTCATTATTTTTATCAATAATCTTGATATTTTTATCACAATTAATTTTTGAAAAAAAATCAATAGAATAAGCAGTTTGATAAAAAAAAATCAATCATTTTCAAAATTATTAACCATGGCTGAAAATCAATACGGTATTGGATTTCAAGTAAATTTTTAAAGTAAAAAATTTTTA
>LNFQ01000018.1 GCA_001567165.1 Bacteroidetes bacterium OLB11 | reverse complement strand
CAGAAATTACACGGAGTGATAAAGCCCTTGGAGAAATATTTGGTTGGGGGAAAACACCTGCTCAAGACGCCTATAAACGTTATTTCAGTAAATTTACCCAAAGTACGAACCAGCAAGTTGGTAGCCATTTTTTCAGTTGGTTTTTCAAGAATTTGAATATCAACTATTTTACATTAGACATAGATTCCTCTGTAATTACACGGTATGGAGTACAGGAAGGAGCTAAAAAAGGCTATAATCCGAAGAAAAAGGGCAGAAATAGCCATCACCCTATCATTGCCTTTGTAAATGATGCAAAGATGGTTGCTAACTTTTGGCTTAGGAGTGGTGATACTTCATCTGCCAACAATTTTATAGGATTTTTAGAGGAAACACTTGCTAATTTTGGGGATAAAAAGGTAGGATTGGTGCGTTTGGACAGTGGTTTTTGCCAAAAAGACATTTTGGATTATTTAGAGGGGAAGAAACTGAATTATATCGTAGCAGCAAGATTTACGCATCCTATTCAACACGCAATTGATAGTCAAGACTTTTGGATTGGTGTAGATGATGGAATTGAGATATGCGATAAATTCTATCAGGCAAAATCATGGGAAAGACCAAGAAGAATGGTCATTGTTAGACAGAAAATCACCCAAAGACCCAATGCAACGGGCAGAATGTTAAGTCTTTTTCCGGAAGATGAAATACATAGAAATTACCGTTATTCGGCTTACATCACCAATCAAGAGCAATCGGCAACAGACGTTTGGAGAACTTACAGAAACAGAGGTGATGCGGAGAACAGAATTAAGGAATTAAAGGCAGATTTTGGAGCAGAAAGCTTTAACCTCAAAGGTTTTTATCCTACCGAAGCAGCACTCCTGTTTTCGATGATTGCTTACAACTTGATGTCCATTTTTCGACTGTTCGTATTACAAGAAAAAACACAAAAAACCTTATCTACACTCCGATATAGAACATTTGCCATTGGAGCATATTTTGAAAAGGTAGGCGATACGCTCAAACTTAAAATTGCCCTTACCAAAAAACGTAGAAAATGGTTCGCTGGAATTTGGGATTACCCCATTGACTTATCTCAAAAAATATCTACTGCGTAATTTGGGTTTAAAATCATAGTAGCAATTTTTCACATAGCTCAAATATTCATAATCTGATACTGTTCGTAAAAAATCATAAGAAGGTCTGTATTTTTTCATAAAATCTTTTAACTCATCTCCTTCCAGATAAGTGATTTTTTTTACTAGTTTATCATTAAAAACATAGTCGATATATTTATCTTCTTCCCACTTTTCATACATCTGTTGGAAAGCCCATTCCTCTCTATTTTTCTTGCTCAACATTGCCAAAGGCATACTGCTCATATTCACTTCTCCTTTGCTTTCTTTTCGCAAGACAATATCATACACTTTGCGATAGCGAATGCTATCGGCTTTATATTCAATCGGCTTTCCTCTGATATCGACCTCTCTTAATTCGATTGGTTTTTTCATTAAAACAATTCGATAATAAGATGGTTCTTTTTCATTATGAATTCGAACCCTAACTGTTTCATATCCTATTTTTGTAAATTCTATAAGCTCTCCACTTCTAACATAAATGCTAAACAATCCATCATTTTGAATCGTCATTCCTTGTTTGGTGTATATATTTTTTACATTCGCATTACTAATTAAACTATCATTTGAATAATCTCTTACCTCGCCTTTGATAAGGCTTTGTGCATCGATTTGAATCGAAAAAAATACCCCCCCTAACATGAATAGAATCGCAAGAATTAGAATTTTCATGCTTTGAGTATTTTAGATAACGACATTGATCATTCTTCCTTTTACAAAAATGATTTTTTTCGGTGATTTGCCTTCTAACCATTTTTGAACAACCTCATCAGCGAGTACATTTTGTTCAATTTCATTTTGAGGCAAATCAACTGCAAAATTTAATTCTGTGCGTGTTTTCCCATTTATTGCTATTGGATATGTGAATTGATTTTTTTGCAAATACTCTTCATTAACTTCTGGATATTTTGCATCTAAAATAGAATGAGTGTTTCCCATTAGATGCCATAATTCTTCGCAAATATGCGGAGCAAATGGAGTCAGCAAAATCAACAAAGGCTCTAATATTTCTCTTTTATTGCATTGCTGTTTTTGCAAATCATTTACACAAATCATAAACTGACTCACTGCTGTATTGAGTGCAAAGTTTTCAATATCATTCGTCACTTTTTTTATCGTGTGATGCAGTATAGCAAATTCCTCATTTGTTGGCTTTTCATTCGAAATTGATAAGCCATTTTGTTCATCAATAAAAATCCTCCATAATTTTTTCAAGAAACGATGAACTCCTTCTATCCCTTTAGTATCCCAAGGTTTGCTCATTTCTATCGGCCCTAAAAACATTTCATACATCCGAAAGGTATCTGCACCAAACTCTTCAATCACATCATCTGGATTCACAATATTATATAATCGTTTACTCATTTTTTCCACTTGAGCTCCACAATAATATTTTCCATTTTCTAAAATAAAAGTAGCATTCTGGAAATCGGTTCTCCAAGCTTTAAATTTTTCAATATCTAATTGCACTCCATCACAAAAATTACAATCTACATAAATTTCATCAGTTTCATATTGGTTTTTCAATCCAGAGGAAACGAAAGTGTTTGACTGCTTGATACGGTACATCAATCGGCTGCTACCTTGTATCATTCCTTGATTGATTAGCTTTTTATATGGCTCATCAAAACTAATATATCCCAAGTCGTAGAGGACTTTGCACCACATTCTCGAATAAAGCAAATGCCCTACCGCATGTTCAGCTCCACCAATATACACATCCACTTGATTCCAATAATCACTAATAGTGCGGTCACAAAATTCTTTATCATTATGCGGATCCATATATCGAAGGTAATACCAGCTACTACCAGCATATCCGGGCATTGTATCGGTTTCCCTTGTTCCTTGTGGAATATTCACCCATTCTTGATTGTTTGCCAAAGGGCCTTTACCGTTGGGTCCTGCACTATACGATTGCATAAAGGGTAATAGCAATGGCAAATCGTTTTCTAAAAGTGCTTGTGGAGTATTGTTTTCATCATAATAGACAGGAAAAGGTTCGCCCCAATATCGTTGACGGCTAAATCCAGCATCTCTCATTCTATAATTAATTTTCTTTTTTCCTATACCTTCATCTTCCAGTTTTTGAATAACCATTTTACTTGCGTCAAAAGAATTGAAATCATTTAAAAAATCAGAATTGATGAGTTCAATATTTTTCTCACTATTTACAGTCTGTTCTTCTTGACCTTTAAAAATGATTGGGATGGGGAGTTGAAAATGTTGGGCAAAATGAAAATCTCTTTCATCGCCTGCCGGCACTGCCATAATCGCTCCAGTTCCATAACCAGCTAACACATATTCTGCTATCCAAATGGGAATTTTATTTTTGGTAAATGGGTGTATTGCATACGAGCCGGTGAAACATCCAGTTACTTTTTTATTCTCAGCCAAGCGTTCTCTCTCACTTCTTGAAGTCACATAACTTTTATAATGTTCAATTTTCTCTTTTTCGGAAGATGTTGTCAATTCTGAAACGAGCTCATGTTCGGGTGCTAATACCAAAAATGAAACGCCAAAGATAGTGTCGGGTCTTGTGGTGAATACTTTGATTTTTTTGTTTGAATTTTCAATTTCAAAATTCATTTCAGCACCAACACTTTTTCCAATCCAGTTACGTTGCATTTCTTTTAAACTTTCAGGGAATTGCACTTTTTCTAATCCTTCTAAAAGCCTGTCAGCATAATCGGTTATTCTCAAAAACCACTGACTCATTTTTTTTCGATCAACAGGATGTCCTCCTCTTTCCGAAACTCCATTTATCACTTCATCATTAGCTAAAACCGTGCCTAAAGCTTCGCACCAATTGACATAGCTTTCGGCTCGATAGGCTAAGCGATATTTCATCAATTCATTTTCAATTTCTACAGAACTCCATTCAGGGTTTTGCTCTATCATTTTTGTTTTTAATGACTCAATTGGCTCTGCTTTTTGCGTTGCATGATTGAACCAACTATTATAAAGTTTTAGAAAAATCCATTGAGTCCATTTGTAATAATGAGGGTCAGAAGTATTGACTTCTCTACAAGTATCATAGCAAAATCCGATGTTGCGAAGTTGTTGCTTATAGCGATTAATATTTTGTTCTGTTGTGATAGATGGATGCTGACCGGTTTCAATAGCATATTGCTCAGCAGGCAATCCAAATGCATCAAACCCCATCGGATGAAGAACATTGAATCCTTTTAATTTTTTGTAGCGTGCAAAAATATCGCTAGCGATATAACCTAATGGATGCCCTACATGCAATCCGGAGCCACTTGGATAAGGGAACATATCAAGGACATAGCATTTGGGTTTGTTGAAGTCATTTTTTACTTCATAGCTTTTATTTTGATTCCAAAAGCTTTGCCATTTTTTTTCAATTTCTCTAAAATGATATTGCATAATTACACAAAGATAAAGCCACTTTGTGCTTTGAAAAAATCTTTCGATTCTTTAAATATATAAAACATTGCTAAGAAAAATAAAAAGAGGCTATCCGTTTGGATAGCCTCTTTTGAAATGTTTTATAAAACATTATTATTTAGCTACGTTGAATTTTAATTCAGTAGTACCTGCATCTGAAGTGATTTTCACAAAGTAAGTTCCGTTTGAAAGTTTACTTGTGTTGTATGTAAAGATGTCAGATTTTACATTTGATTTTGTAGATTTTGCAATTGTTTTTCCTGTAATATCAATTATTTCATAGCTAATTGATTTTGTATCACTATTTAAGTTTACAGAAACATTTACAACGTTGCTTACAGGGTTTGGATATAAATTAACTTTTCCGTCAAATTTAGTAGCATCATTTAATCCTACAGGAATTTGATTTTTAGACATTAATAAGGCAATTGAAGGAGAACCTGCATCACTAAATCCGCCACCATACATTGTTTGTGAAGTTACATCATAAAGAGGGTTCCCTCTGCTTATGTCTCCGATAAGGTTTGCAGTATAATCTGCATAGTAATCAGAACCAACTGCGTATGTTCTATTGTTACCTAATTCGATAGTCATCCAATAAGTAGAACCCGATTCTAAAACAACTGGGTTACCTGGAGCTAAAACATTTTGGAAGGGCATTGTTACTGTAAATCCTTTGATAGGGACAATATCGTTTCCTAAAACTTGAGATGCATTTCCAATTTCTTCTAATTCTGTTCCATAATTAATAGCCCCATCATTGTTATCATCAGTCCATTTGTAAAGAGTAATCAAAACATCTTGACCATTGAAAACAGAGTCGTCAATTACATCTCTCATAATAACTGCTTGAGCAGCTTTTGCTTCATAAGATCCATTACGGATGTAATAAACATGTCCCCATTGGTAGTTTCTAGTTGGGTCTATATTGATGTAATAATTTGCAACAGGAGAATTAGTTGTAAAGTTATAAGCACATTTACTATATATAGAATCTGTCACTGAAAATTCATATTCGTATTCATTGTTGAGTTGAGCAGAACCTGTTTCTGTAAATGGAATAGAGTAAACAAGATTACTTACTTTGTATCTTCCTTTGTCAGCATCATTGATATCAAAACCAACTAAATTATTATTGATTGTGTCTAATTTTAGATATAAGATAGAATCTGTGGTTGTGATTGGAGTATTGAAGTAATATTTAATCATGTTAGAATCTACTTGACTAAAAGAACCACCTACATAATTAGGGTTAAATGAAAAACGACCTTCTAAACCAATTGTATCGAAATCATTAACACTAAAGTTGTAGAAACGACCGCCTGCATATACTCTGAATGAGTCATCAGCACTTCCTAATTGAGTTGACAATTGAGAAACGGGTATTGTTTTAGCATAAGGTAAATTTGGCCCATCACTCATAAATCCAATATCAATTGGGTTTGCAACTGAATCAAATCTCCATCCGGCAAGAGATATATTCACAGCTACATTATTTATAAGTTCATTTTTGATAGCGTTTCCCGCTTCAGTTGTTACCATAACTACTGGAATAGTAACGTTAGCACCTTGAGCACCAGCTCCCATTCCTGCAACTCCTAATAAATTATTTACGATAATAACTCCTACTGCACCTGCGTTTTGAGCTGCTAATGCTTTTTCTCCAAATTCGCAACCACCTCTATAAATTAATGCGAATTTTCCAGTAAAATATCCTGCATTAAAGGCTCCACAACCGTTAGCATTGTTTTGGTCAAATGCAACTGGAATATTTTCCCATTTACTGTTTACGTCACAGCCCCAAGGAGATGCACCGCTTGAGCTTGCTTCTGAGGTTATTAAATAGCCTTGAATGTTTGCAGGAGCATCCACTCTAAGACTAGTACGTCTGTTCGATTGAGCAGTAGCTGCGTTTACAAATCCTATGAGTAGCATAAGAAAAGTAAATAATGACATTGTAGTTTTTTTCATACTTTAAAGAATTTTAAAATTTTGTTTGTATCAAAAGTACTACATTTTTTATTTCTACAAAAACATTTATGATTGTTTTAGACTAAAATAAAAAAATTAGCTACTTTTTAATAGGATATAGAAATTATACTTTGTTGTATGGGTGTTGAAATTTCAACGTTTATAATTTTGTTTATTTTGGTTTCGTCGTATGGTTGTGATATTTTGATATAATTATCTGTGTAGCCTTCTATCATACCTTTTTTTTTCTGCATGTTCAAATAATACGGGTCTTTTTCTGTCCGTGTTGCTGGCCTATAAAGTAATTCATTTTTTTTTCGGAAAGATTTCTTAAAGTTGAATTTCTTCTTTTTCGTTCCAAATAAGGGACGACATGATTCATTTCTTTTGCTATCGTGTTTTCTCTTTCTGAATAGGTGAAAACATGGAGATATGAAATATCAATTGTCTTTAAAAATTGATATGTTTCTTGAAATAGTTCTTCTGTCTCGCCAGGAAAACCGACTATCACATCGACTCCAATGCAGCAGTGTGGTATAAGCGATTTAATTTTTTCAACTCGACTTTGATAAACATCTCTTCGATAGCGACGACGCATATTTCCTAGCACTTGGTTGCTACCACTTTGTAGTGGTATATGAAAATGAGGCATGAAGCGTTTTGATTGGGCAACGTATTCAATAATTTCATCTGTCAGTAAGTTTGGCTCGATGGAAGAAATGCGGTATCGTGGAATATTGGTTTGGGTTTCTAATGTTTTCACTAAATCAAAAAAAGTTTCATTATGATTTTTACTCCCGTTGTATCCTTTGCCAAAATCTCCAAGGTTGACACCGGTCAATACTATTTCTTGAACACCGATATTGGAAAGCTCTTTTACATTGTCTAGTACTCCTTGGATTGTGTTGCTTCTACTATGCCCTCTTGCAAGAGGAATAGTGCAGAAGGTGCAACTATAATCACAGCCGTCTTGTACCTTGAGGAAGGTGCGGGTTCGGTCGTTTAGTGAAAAGGATGAATTAAACCCTTCGATTTCATCAACCTCGCAACTGTATATTTGGGGTTCGTGTGTTGTTTGAAATTGTTGTACGTGCTGAACGATATTGAATTTTTCATTTGCTCCTATTACAATATCGACGCCTTTCATTTTGGCTATATGTTCGGGTTTGAGTTGTGCATAGCATCCTGTGACAACAACTGTAGCATTGGGGTTTGTTTTTTTTGCTTTTTTGATAAGTTGCTTGCATTCTTTGTCGGCAGTTTCTGTGACGGAACATGTGTTGATGACATAAACATCAGCAACATCATGGAAATCTTTTTTTTCAAATTCATTTTGTTCAAATAAACGTGAAATTGTGGATGTTTCTGAAAAGTTAAGTTTACAACCGAGTGTGTGAAATGCTATGGTTTTTGATTGTTCCAAGACTTTGCAAAAGTAATATGATTTTAATGAAATAAAAAAGTAGCTTTAGTAAGCTACTTTAAATAAATGTTTTTTGATATTCTTTTAAAAGAAATATTGAGATTGAATGATGTCTTTTTTCCATCTCAAATTTACTGCAATTCCTGTCATAGCCATCCATTGATTTTGATAAAATCTTCTTCCGTTCATTGGAATATTTGTATCGAGTTTGTATTCATTTCTGTAATAGTTTACCCCTAATCTCCATAGGAATTGATCATTGAGCCTAAAGGAGCCATAAAGTTCGCTCATGAGTGAGCCATAGCTTCCATTTCCCATATTGACATTAAATCCATAAGGTTCGGTTTTGTATTTTGTGCCGGGAGGAATTGGATTTGTTTCATACGATCTAAAGTAGCCGTCTTTACTATCACCAAAGTTGATACCTCCGATATCTGTATTTAGATGAATGTCCACTCCCTTTTTAATATTAATTTTAATAGCAACAAAAGCATTGATTGTACTGGTTTGTACTTTTTCCATGTACATTGTATCAGCACCGCCTCTATTGCGTGCAACGAGTGAAGGGCTTGAAGTGCTATAATCTCTTTCTTTTGTAAAGAAAACAAATCCTCTAAGTCCACATCCGATAGCTAGGCGTTGTTTTTTTCTTCCAATGCCGTGTAAATATTGTGCGTTGACTCCTATTCCCCAATGTTTGTTTCCATAGTAACCAAGGCTACCTGTGAGGCCTGCTTCTGCAGTTCGTTTTTTCAGTTGTTTTCGCATGTTTTGAGCGTCGCTAGTTGACACAATAAACAAACTCACTAATAAAAATAATATACTTTTATTCATTTTACATTTTATTTCCAAGGGTTAAAAATACTCTTTCATTGTTAATATTCAATTATTTTTTATTTTCTTTTTTTTTTAATGAGAAAATGGTTGTTGAGTTTGATTATTATTTATAATCATTTATTTATAAAATTGGTAAATAAATGAGAACTTTTGTTCCGAGAGAATTTCCATTATCATCTTCCAAATCGATTATTTTTAAAGGGCTAAAAATCTTGTTATTCGAGTGCTTTTTTAAACGCTCTATGGTGATATCAATTCCTTTTGATTTGTGTTGAGATTTTTTTTGTTTGGTGTTAAAAGATGCTTTTCGTCCAATTCCATTATCTGTAATTTCACAAAGAATTTCGTCATTTTCATTTTGTATTTCTTTAAAATGTATCGTGAGTTTACCTTCGCCTTCTTTTGTCAAAAGTCCGTGCCATATTGCATTTTCGACAAATGGTTGTAGTATCATGGTTGGGATATCAATGTCCATATTTTTCAAATTTTCATCTATGATAATTTCATAAGTAAATTTGTTAGAAAACCTTAATAGTTCTAGTTCAATATATAATTTAATCGTTTCGATTTCTTCATTTAATTCTATTTTATTTTGCTCAGATGCGTCTAATATTTTTCGCATCAGTGTGGCAAAATTTGCTAAGTAATTGCTTGCGATATGGGATTCATTTTTGATTATATAATGTCTAATTGAGTTGAGTGAATTGAACAAGAAGTGGGGGTTCATTTGTGAGCGTAATGATTTGATTTCAAGTTCTGCAACTTGCTGATTGTAATTTGCAATTTTTTTTCTGTTCTTCTAGTTGAAGTTGTCTTTTTTTATTTTGAAAATTTCGATAGATGAGATATATAGATAGTAGCGTTAAAACTAAGGTTGCCAATGCAGTGATAAGTAGTTTGTTTTTGGTGGATAAATCTTTCTCTTGAGCTTTTTGAATGGTTCGTAGTTCTTTTATTTTCTTTATCTTTTAGTTCAGTTTCATATTGAGTTTGTATAAAAGCAAAATGGGCAAAGTTTTTTTCATTTAGAACACTATCGCTTAAAACTTTATGTTTGAGCAAGTAATAGTAAGCTGAATCAAAGCGTCTGATTTTTGCAAAGTCTTTTGCAAGCATTAAATGCATGTCATGTTCTTCAGTTTTATTTCCGAGATGGATTGCACTCATTAGCCCTCGACGCAAATATTTGATAGAGCTGTCAATTTTGTTCAGTTTATGAAAGCCTAATGAAAATGCTTTAGATGATAAAATTTGAAGATATAATTCTTTTGAGTGATAGGCGATAGAATCTGCTTTTTGGAGGTAGTAAAATGCATTATTTATTTTGTTTTTTTCACAAAAATACTTAGCTAAGTCTATTTCAATTTGAGCAATAATATTTGGATCATTAATTTCATTCGTTTGAGGCAAGGTATTAAACCATATATTATAGGCCATTTCATATTCTTTTTGTAAAAAATAGAGTTGCCCGATTTGCTCTAGATTGATAATTTGGCCTCTTTTTTCTCCAATTTTTATATTTAACTCTAGGGCTTTGTTTGTATATTCTAAAGCTTTTTTGAAATCTTTTAATTTTAAGTAATTATCTCCAATATTATTATAAGAAATACTAATCCCCCTATCATAATTGATTTGTTCAGCAAAGTGGATTGCTTTTAAGTAACATTCTGCACTGTTTTTAAAATTTCCAATGTTAGATTCTAAGATGGCATAGTTGATATTAGCAAGGCAAACTCCTTTTATAAAATTAATTTTTTTTGAAATTTTTTCTGTTTCTTTCGCATATTTCCATGATTCAGATGGGTTAATTTCAGACAGTCGATATGATAGCCTATGTGTAGTCATAGCCCGCATGGTGTCTTCTTTGGGATTGTTTTGCAACCATAGTATTAGGCTATCTACAAATTTATTTTGCGAATAGCCCATTTGGTGAAAAAGGATAAAAATAATTGTAATTACACTTTTTTTCATTTCTGAATTGAGTGTATAAAGCTAACTTGAATTTTCATAAAATGCAACTATTGCATTTTCATCAGCTCTTTGATATCGATAATAATTTTTTTGGCGATATTTTCTGCTGTTGTTTCTGAAGTGCTTTCTGTATAGATTCTGATGATGGGTTCAGTGTTGGAAGTACGAAGATGTACCCATTCATTTTCAAAATCAATTTTTATTCCATCATCTGTATTGATTGGATATTTTTTATAAATTTCTTGAATTCCTTCAAATATTTTTTTGACATCAATTTTTTTATCTAAATCAATTTTGTTTTTAGACATAAAGTAGTTGGGATAGATGTGTCTGAGTTCTGAAATTGATTTTCCAAATTTTGCCAAATGGCTCAAAAATAGTGCAATACCAACTAGTGCATCTCTTCCATAATGTAGCTCTGGTAAAATAACGCCTCCATTTCCTTCTCCTCCAATAATGGCATTTACTTCTTTCATTTTTTGCACTACGTTCACTTCGCCGACTGCACTTGTGAAATAAGAGCCACCGTGCTTTTCTGTAATATCTTTCAATGCTCTTGTGCTGGACATATTGGAAACGGTATTCCCTTTTTTATTTTTTAAAATATAATCTGCAATGGATACGAGGGTATATTCTTCTCCAAACATTGAGCCATCGTCGTTTATAAAGCAGAGCCTATCTACATCTGGATCTACGACAATTCCTAAATCGGCATTTTCTCTCACAACTACTTTTGATATTTCTAACAGATTATTGGGTAGCGGTTCGGGGTTATGTGCAAATTTTCCATTGACTTCTTCATTCAGGACGATGATATTTTCAACCCCTAAAGATTTGAGCAAATACGGCACATAAACGGCTCCGGTACTATTGATTCCATCGACTACTATTTTAAAATTAGTGGATGTAATCGATTTTACATCCACTAATGGATGTTTCAGAATTTCTTGAATGTGCTTTTCACGATAGGTGTCGTTTGTGGAGAGTGTTCCTAATTTGGTAATGGCTGCAAATTGAAAATCTTGATTGTCGCCCATTTTCAATACTTCTTCTCCATCTGTATTTGAAATAAATTCTCCTTGATTGTTCAACAATTTCAATGCGTTCCATTCTTTTGGATTATGGCTTGCAGTGATGATGATTCCTCCGCCTGCATTTTCCATTTTCACTGCCATTTCTACCGTAGGTGTTGTGGTTAGTCCAAGGTCAATCACATGAATACCGAGTGCTTGCAGTGTGCTGGCAACAATATTGCGTACCAGTTCTCCACTGATGCGTCCATCACGGCCGATGACGATGAGTGGGTTTTGATATTTTTGTAATACCCATTGTCCAAAGGCTGCACTATACTTTAATATATCGATTGGAGTGAGTCCATCTCCCGGCACACCACCGATAGTGCCTCTGATTCCTGAAATTGATTTGATTAATGCCAAAATATTTTTTTTATTGGAGTGCAAATTTATTGTATTACTTTGCAATAATAAAATAATTGATTTTTTAATATTATATTTTATGAAACAAGAGTGGTTTGAATATTGGTTTGATAGCAAATACTATCATCTTCTTTATAAAAACAGAAGTCAAGATGAGGCAACTCAGTTTGTGGAATATTTTGTCAAATGGGCAAAAATGAAACCCGGCGATACTTTATTGGATTTGGCTTGTGGCAAAGGTCGCCATTCTTTGGCTTTTTCAAAGCAAGGTCTTCAAGTAGTCGGAGTGGATTTATCATTTGAAAGTATTGAATTTGCTAAAAAATTTGAGACTGAATCGCTCCATTTTTTTGTGCATGACATGAGAAGGATTTTCCGTATTAATTATTTTGATATCGTTTGTAATTTATTTACCAGTTTTGGATATTTTCCTAATAATAATGATAATCGATTAGCCGCAAAAGCAATTTATGAATGTTTGAAGCCTCAAGGATTTTTTTTGATTGACTTTGTGAATAAGCAATTTGCTTTAAATAATATCCATTCAACTCCCAAGGAGCATAAACAAATTCAAGGAATCGATTTTTCGATTGAACGTCTTTTTCAAGATAATCAATATGTGAAAAATATTCAAGTGAAAGACGGAGAACATTCGTTTCATTATCAAGAACGAGTGAATAGTTTTGAGCTGGACGAATTGAAGGTGATTTTTGAAAAGGAGGGTTTAAAGTTTAAACAGGTGTTTGGTGATTACGATTTTGGAGAGTATGATGAACAAAAGTCGCCAAGAATGATTTTAATTTTTGAAAAATAAATGTGTTAGAAACAATCAAACATATTGATTTTTTGTTGTTCAAATGGGTGCATGTGGGCATGTCCAATTCATTGTTTGATATAGTAATGCCTTTTATTCGAATACCTTATTTTTGGGCACCGGTTTATTTATTTTTATTGGTTTGGATGTGGACACAGTTCCGTTACAAAGGTTTATTTTGGTGTTTTTGTTTTTTTATAACTTTTGTTTTTTGTGATTATATCAGTGCTTCTGTTATTAAAAATTTGGTTCAGCGAGTGCGACCCTGTAATGATGAGTCATTGCAATATTTAATCAGGCGAATTGTGCATTGTGGCTCAGGATATAGCTTTCCTTCATCTCATGCGGCAAATCATTTTGGACTTTCCTTTTTTATTATTTTCACTTTAAAAAATCAAGGGAAATGGGTAGTTCCACTAGCACTCACTTGGGCTTTGCTCATTTGTTTTGCTCAAGTGTATGTGGGTGTGCATTATCCTTTTGACATTTTAGGAGGTGCGATATTAGGAATTATGATAGCAAAATTAATTTCAACCTATTTCAATCTGAAAATCAATAAATGGGAAAGCCAAGGTGTGGAGTAGAATCGGTTATTTTATCTTAAATCAACGATTTCTACTTTGGGATATTTTTTAGAATCAAAGGTAAAAGAGTTATCAGCCAACACTGGATTGTGAACATATCTACTGACATTATAGGAATAAATATTCCCGTTTTTTTCATACATTTTACCTCCGGCAACTACATTGTTTGCTTTATCGACATACAATTCAATTTTGGTAAATTGTTTAGTTTTATTGACTGGTGTTAAGGTGATTTCAACTACCTTTTTCCCATTGACAGTTTTTTCTCCAGCATATTTATAGGAATATTCTTTGTCGTAAAAATTGGTAAACAATTTAGAAGGAGTAAATGAATTTTCATTAGGGTCGAAGCTGGTGATTTGCACTTCATTACTTTCTTTCATATAAGTCCAAATGGTTTTGGTGTCACAATATATTTCTTGACCGGAAAGATTGACATAATATTTTTCACCTTTCATATTCACAATTCCTGATTTAGTTTGTGGTTTTTGATTTTTACCTCCAGTGATTGTAATTGAGAAATTTGCTTTGAGCGATTTGAGGCTTTTGATTTTTTTACTCACATCGTCCAAAATGGTTTTTGCTGTTTGGTCGTTTTTGTGCAAAAATGATTTGAGCAGAAAAGAGTAATAAAAAGGCAAGAAATATTTTTTTTCATCTTCGTGTTTTTTTATTTAGACAATTTTTAATGTGCAAAGATGTATTAGCATTTGCTAATAGTTTGTCAAAATTATTTTCTTATCTATAATTATTAAAAATTAATCTTTTTCTATGGTGTAATAAGCACAAGTTGTCAAGAAATTTCTGACAAATGGAACTGCTCCTAGTAGCCAAAATTGTTTTTTAGGGTTTAATCCGAATTTGTATTTGTAAATTGGATTAATCAAATACCATTGTTTATTGACAATGGTAAATCCTGATTGCTGACAAATTTTTTCAAATCGCTCTATTGAAATACCTGTTTCTTTTACTTCAACAAGTGTATCGATGATGTGTTGTGATTCTCCAGCTGTTTTTAATATCCATTTAAAGATAGGCATTGGAAGCAAATGATAATAAGGAAGTTTGGAAGTCCACTTCTTTTGAGCAATTTGTTGATGGCCGCCAAAAGGCATATACCATGGTGGAAACCCAAAAAACACTTGTCCTTTATCTTTCAATAATTTTTTCAAAAATGGAATAAATTGTTCTTGATTGGGAATATGCTCAATGACATCTTTCAAAATAATCAGGTCGAATGAATAGGCATGATTATCTAAAAAATCTTTTTCATACACATTTTGCAATTCAATAGTCATGCGATGTGTGGCTATTTCATCTTTTAAAAATTCTTGAGCTAACTCAATCCGAGCTTGATCCAAATCGACGCCAATACATTTGCAGCCAACTTGGTAAAATGGGAGTAGTACGCCCCCTTCTCCGCAGCCAATTTCTAACACTTTTAAGTTGGCACGTATTGGCAATGTGGCTTGAATAAAAGGGATTACATACGTTTTGGTATTTTCTACCTGCTGGTCAAAACGCATTTTATGGTTGCTATGGTGTTCGAGTGCCATATTTTGGTAAGGGTGACAACGAAGATACAACTAATTCTTTTTATTCATCATCAAATAATAGGAACTTCCACTTTAAATATCATTTTTCTATCTAAATTTTTAAAGTGGATTTGAGTTTAAACCAGCATTTTCATCCTGAATACTTTTAGATAAATCAATTTGCATTTTGATTGAAGTATCATGAATCAGTTCGAAAAGTTTCAAAATAAAGTTATTATCCAAAGCATTATTTTCACCCCAATTGGTGCGAGTTTTAACGATTTGCCTCCATCGTTCTTGCTGAAAAATGACAATATTATTCAGTACTTTTGGCTTTCCTAATTCTTTCACTAGATTCATTCTTTTTGCAATTAACTCAATGATTTCAGCATCCATCGTATCCAAAATACTTCTTATCGATTCGATTTCATTTTGTACACTATCACATGAACTTTTTCGGATAATGAGTTGCTTGATGAAGTGTTTAAATTCGGTTGGTGTTATTTGTTGCTGAGCATCACTAAGTGCTTTTTCAGGTTGGGGATGCACTTCCACCATCAATCCATCAAAATCTAAATCTAGGGCTTTTTGAGCAGTTGGCAGCAGTAAATTTTTCTTACCACAAATATGACTGACATCACAGATAATGGGGAGCTGTTTGTATCGTCTTTTTATTTCAATTGGAATTGCCCAAATGGGTTTATTTCGGTATTCGCTACTATTATCATAAGATGAAAAACCTCTATGAATCGCGGCTATCGATTCGATTCCGGCAGCTTGTATCCGCTCAATCGCTCCACACCATAATTCTGTATCGGGATTAATCGGATTTTTAACCATCACAGCCATAGAAGTTCCTTTTAAAGCATCTGCGATTTCTTGCACCATAAAAGGATTAACACTTGTGCGAGCCCCTATCCAAACGGCTTTAATTCCATATTGAATCGCTTTTTCTACTTGCTCTTTATTAGCAACTTCAATACAAAATGTTTGTTGATATTTTCTACTCATACTTTGAATCCACTCCAAAGCTTCGACTCCTTTACCTTCAAAAAAACCCGGTTTTGAACGGGGTTTCCACACGCCACCTCGAATCATCGTGATGGGCATATCTTGAAATGCCATAAAAATTTCTTCCAAATATTCTTTACTTTCAATACTACATGGACCTGCAATAAAAAAAGGTTCTTTTTGCAAAAAAATATTCATGGCACAAAGGTAAGGTACAAAAAAAGAGTTGAGAATAAAGTTTTTTTGAAAGAAAGATTTAAACCTAAAATGATTTCTCAATTCCTTTTCTTTTTTCTTAAACAAAATAAAAAAAGTTCACCTTAAGCATTAAAGGCATAATTTATTATTGATTGATTTTGAGTAGTTGTGCTTTAGAGGTGCTTAAATAAATTATTCCATACAGTTATTGTTGGCTATCTTTGCGTTCTAAATATTGATCATTTTTTAAACCCTAAAAATTATAATGAGTATTACATTAAACCCCAAAGAAGAAATGGATGTAAGGGTATTGGTCCCAATCGAAAGACACCGTCAGTTACTAATCATTTTTAAAGAACTTGCCGTTGGTGAAAGTTTTATTTTTATAAACGACCATGACCCTATCCCTTTGTATTATGAATTTCGATCAGTTCATGGGGATGTGGTCGGCTGGGAATATTTGAATAGAGGCGGTCGTGAATGGAAAGTGAAAGTGACTCGCAATGAAGCATCTCAGGCTCTTGAATTTAAAGATGTAGCGACAATTATTGACCTCCGCAAAACAGAAGAAAGTGCTTGGAAACAAGTGGTGTTTCACCGTTATGGAATGATGGAAGAAGGAACGACGATGCAGTTGATGTCACGCACTAGACCAGATGAAATCGAAGAAATTTTCAAAACAAAATTTGATGGGAAACACACTTGGGCTTATAAAACAGAAGCTCCTGGCGAATACATTGTGCATATCAAAAAGAATGTAATGACTGGCTTAGGTGATACCGGATTTTCTGTTGTGAACGAAATGGATTTGCGTCCATTCCCACCTGCTCAACGTCATGATTTGTTTTATAAAGCTTTCGCAGATATCACCCCTGGTGAGGCTTTTGAATTTTTAAACGACCATGATCCTAAACCTTTATATTATCAAATGGAGGCCGAAAGTAAAGAACCTTTTCGATGGGAATATTTGCAAGAAGGTCCCGAAGTATGGAAAGTGAGAGTGGTGAAAACCAAAGAAGCATAATTGATTTAGACTAAAAGGAATAATAGGTTCTTTGTTATAATTAAAAGCTACTTCAAAGTGATTTTATCATTTCTTTCTACCTATATTATTGTTTCGTATTTTGGGTTAAATCAACTAATATATTTGAGTTTTGTTGAGTGATTTTTTTGATAAAGTCATTTTTGTTTTGGGGAGAAATAATCAAAGTATCATTTTGATTAAATTTAATTTCAATTCTATCAAATGATAAAGCGGGTGCATTGATTATACTATTTGATTTTGAAATTTTTTGAATCGAACCCAAGTCAATTGCTTTTTTATAAAAAAACCCACATCGAACAATGAGTACATTTTCGGTCAAGAGATAATGAGTGTTTACAAATATATCTATTAAAAAAATTAAACCCGGAAGCAAGATTATCATTCCTATCCAGCCATGAACTTCAAACGCAAAAAGGAAAAACAAACTGAGTATCGGAATGAAGGAAATGAATAAAAGTCCAATACTCAGTTTTGATTTGAATTTCATTAAATAATCTTTAGATTAATGATTTTTTTTTATAACGTCAAATCATTACGCACCTTGAAATGCGGCCTTTCTTTTTTCAAGAAAAGCATTCACGCCTTCTTTCATATCTTGGGTATCAAAGCAGTCACCAAATAGATTTATTTCAGTTTGAAATCCATTCTCAGAACCTGCTACATTCACACATTCAATCACTTTAGCAAGTGCCAAAGGTGCTTTTGTATTAATAGTTGTTAATATTTCGATAGCTTTAGGAAGAAGTTGTTCAGAAGGTACAACATGGTTGACCAATCCTATTCGATGTGCTTCGTTTGCATCAATCATATTTGAGGTCATACAAAGTTCCATTGCTCTGCCTTTTCCTACGAGATTAGTGAGTCTTTGAGTGCCTCCATAGCCGGGAATCAAACCAAGGTTTACTTCTGGTTGTCCAAATTTTGCATTTTCAGCAGCAATTCTAAAATGACAACTCATTGCTAATTCACATCCTCCACCTAAAGCAAACCCGTTGACTGCTGCGATGATAGGCTTTGGTGCATTTTCAATTTTATTAAATACATTCGTTTGTCCTTTTTCAGCAAGAGCAGCTCCTCCTTCTTTATTCAAAGAAATAAATTCGCTGATATCGGCTCCTGCAACAAATGCTTTTGCTCCTGCTCCAGTGATTACAGCACTTTTGATTTCTGCATTTTGATAAACTTCATCAATCGCATTACTTAAATCTTGTATAACGTCTTTATTTAAAGCATTTAATTTATCTGGTCTGTTGATTGTGATTGTGGCTATTCCATTTTGAATCGTGAATAATAAAGTCGAAAATTCCATATTTTATGTGTTTTGTGAAAAAAAATTGTGGGCAAACCTACTAATACAATTTCTAATAATGAAGAAGTTTATAAATAATTTTCTTTAATTTTTTAATTAAAAATATGAAGAAATGAATGGCTACGAATTGTTTGTGTACAATTTAAAATAGCTTATTTGGCGGTTCTGTTTTGATAAACCTTGAAAATACCAACCCTGCTGCACTTAAAAATAATAAGAGTGCGACAAAAAATAAAGCTTCGTTGATGTGAGGAATCGGGATATAGGCAAAAGCTGCTAAACCTTGAGTGCCTAGCAACAGTTCATTTAAAATTACACCGATTAAAAAACTGATTGATACCACTTTTGAAAAACCAGAATAGGTTATCCAGCCACTTTTGAATAAATATCCAATAATAAATAAGCTATACACACCCAATAAAATCAAATGGAGATATGCAATGACGATTGAGCGTATTCCAAACACTAATTGGCTTAAACTTGGGATAACGGAAACGGTTTGCAATACAAATTTGATGGTCATCGCTAATGCGGCACCTAGCAAAAAGAGATTACTCCATGAGTTGATTTTACTTTTATTTTGCTTTCTGATTTGTGGGTAGTTGGTGATTAGTAACGAAATCCATGCGTATAATTGAGCAATAGTCGCTATTACGGTAATGACATATAGCCACATTGGTAGTTTTATCCAAAGGATAGAAAGAAAGAAAGTGGGGATGACGGTAATGGCAAAAATTATATAATATTTATTCAGATTAATTAAGCTATGCGGCAATAGAGAAGTAGCAATAGCCATGCTTCCAAAGAAAAACCATCCATTATATTGAAAGTGGAGATGATAATAGACTGAACCCAAATAAAGGTCATGTCTTACATTTTTTGTAAAAATCATATATGCTAAAAAAAGCAAACCGACATAGGATAAAATATTGAGCAATAAAGCAGTGATAGCCCATGGCCTGAATGCGTTGCTTCCTTTTAAGTGTTTTGAATCGTATATGAAAAATAAAGAAAAAATAATAGTGACAATAATGGATAAAACAGAAAAGGTGATTGATGAGATACTATATCCAAAAATGGTAAATGTAAAAAGCATTCCATAAGCACAAATGAGGTTTAGTAGGACAAGGTTTTTATATTTTGTGACTTGGTGTGGTGCCAGTTTTGGAGAGATGAGTACGACCAGTCCGCAATATATGATATGACTAATCCAACCATTAAAAGCAAAATGCTCGTGTGCATGTAGGAGGCTTTTTTGTTCAAAAAAAGGAAAATCAAAAGCTATTTTATATCTCATCAAAGTTCCATACAATGCAACTATAGCTAAGTTGACAATTCCGATTTTAAACCAATTTTGAATTTCATTAATTTTAAACATAAAGCTTAATAATACAACTTGTGATTGATAATTTTTACTTTCCCAATTTCAGACATTTTTTTGAGGGTTCTGATGACAGTTTCTACTCTTAACCCTGTAAAGTCAGCGATTTGCTGTCTTGTGAAAGGTACTATATTTTCCTCTTCATGGTCATTAGGATTTTTCAATTTATTTTTAATTAAGAATTGTTCAATTTTTTCTTCCGGTGAATGTCCTACCCACACTTGAGCCATTTCCGATTTTTCATAAATTCGTTCAGCAAATGAATAAAGCATTGCACGAGAAATTTCGGGGAAATCGTTTAAAATATGAATGAAATTTTCGCGGCTAATTCTCATCACTACGCTTTGAGTGGTTGCCTGAGCTGTGCTTGGATAGGGCTTTTCAAGAAGAAGGGGCGGACCACCAAAGCTTTCTCCTTCTACATATATTGCTTGTGTTAGTTCTTTGCCTTCTATGTTTGATGAAAATATTTTAATCTCACCTTCTACAATTTGATAAAAAAAACGAGGCTTTTCTCCTTCTTCAAAAACGTTTTCAGATTTTGATAATTTCCGGGCAACTCCTCCGTAAGTAATTAATATATTATCGTCAATATGCATTCAAATCGCTAACTAAACTTTTACAAAATTAAGTTCTTTCTTTAAAATATTAGAAATGTTTTTGTAAGAAACATTACCTAGAAATTAGATAAAATTATCTAGATGTTTAAAATAATTTAGTTACAATAATAGCGAATATTTTATCATTTACTGTAATTCCTAAACAGTTTTTAATATTTTACTATATTGATATTATTGATAAGTTAACTCAGACAAAATTTTCTTTTAATATTATTTCTATTAAAATTGAGCTATCCAAGATTCTGGGTTTAACTTAACTGACGCTCCGCCTGATCCTATTTTCCAAACTTGGAA